>JBKJJL010000039.1:0-5071 GCA_046597875.1 Fimbriimonadaceae bacterium
ACGACATCTGGCTGGACTTTCTTCAAAACCGTCCTGGCCTGAAAGGTTGCCCTCATCAGGTTCGCGAGAGCCTTCCATCCCCGCCAAGAGCGCACGCTGTAGACGGGCTCCGAAGGAAAGCCCATGAAAGGAAGTTCGGCCCGACGACACGCGCCCTGCTCTTGCCCCCTTTCGGAACCAAGATACAGAACGTCCGCGCCTTGCGCGCCGGCGGCTCGGGCTACCTCAAGCGCGGGAAAGACGTGCCCGCCCGTGCCGCCACCCGTCACGATCAGTTTCAACCGCTTCCTCCTTCACGCGGACCGGTGCGAGAACGGAGTTGGCGATGCCAATTCCAATCCAAAGGGCAATCAAACTGGAGCCACCCGAACTCACGAATGGCATCGGAATTCCGATTGCAGGCAGGAGTCCGTTCGACATCATCACGTTCACGCAGGTTTGAATTCCAATCCAAGCACCGAGCCCAATCAATACCAACCCACCGAAACGCGTCTGCGCTTTCTTTGCAGCTGCAAACAATCGGTACGTCATTCCCCCCAAAATCGAAAGGACACCCCACATTCCTACCAAACCGAACTCTTCGCCAATCGTCGCGTTGATAAAGTCTGTCGTTGCCGCTGGGAGGACGTGCTTTGCGCGACCGGCTCCGGGGCCGACACCAACCAATCCACCCGCCGCCTGCCCGATTTCGGACTGCACGGTTTGCCATCCCACGTCGTCCATGTTCTCTTCGGACCAGCGATCAACGTGATGCCGAATTCGATCCATCCGATACGTCTCGTGGGTGACGAGCCAACCAACTCCGATAATGGCAAGCGCGCCCCCCGCCAGAAGGGTTCCCTTTGACACTCCACCAGCGAAAAATAAGACAAAGGCAGTGACCGCGACTACAGCGGCGGTCCCCATGTCGGGCTCCTTTTCGATAACCACGCAGGCGATGACTACCCAGAGTGCGGGAAGGCATCGCCGCAACTTACGGCCCAGATTGCGATCCAGCCATTGCGCCCACCCTTTCGCGGGCTTGGGGCTCCAGTCTTTTCGCTTTGCGAACAGACCAGCCAGGTACAAAATCACGGCAATCTTGACAAATTCTGCTGGCTGGATCGGCGGTAGGAAGGGCAGCTTGAACCAGCGATCAGCGCCATTCTGACGGTAAGCCAGGCCCGGAATCTCGGGCAAAAAGAGGGACACAAACGCCGCGAACCAGATGAACTTTGAGAGCTTGTACCATTTGCTCTCAGGCAACATTGTCGCTACCGCGCCACCGAGTACCGCCACGAGCACCATCATCAACTGGGTCCGAAACTCAGGCGGAATCATCCCGCGACCAGAAGCCAGGGATCGCGCGTAACCCGCGTCAAAAACGAAGAGCAAGCCTAAAAGCGTTGCTAACAGTGCCAAACCCACTAACAGGGGATCGTGTATTTTAACCCGTCTCATCCAGCCACTCCTTGGCCATTTTTTTGAACTCGTCGCCTCGTGCTACGAAGTCTGCAAACTGATCCATGCTCGCGCATCCTGGCGCTAACATTACGACCTCGCCCGGGCCCGCCTTTTCCGTGGCTGCCCGAAACGCTAGCGTCATTGTACTAAAGACGGGCCAACTGCCGCCTAATTCTTCATTGATTTCTTTTGAATCCGTTCCAAAGAGGTACGCCGCGTGGCCGGATCGCTCCAAAAAGTCCCGGACCGGCAAGAAATCGTAGTTCTTCTTGATGCCCCCTATGAGCAGATGTTGAGGCGCGGCCACTCCCGAACTCGACGCGATGACCGCCGCGGGATTCGTACACATCGAGTTGTTGATAATCTCGACGCCCGCCCGATGGCCAAGGCGTTCCATTCGATGGGCGAGGCCTTTGAAAGCCTTCAAACCTGCAAAGACTCGCTCGATACGCTCCCCCGGACTGAACTTTTCCGCAGATTCTAAGTAGGCAAGTGCTAACAACGAAGCGTGGCAGGCGTTCAGGAGATTGTGCTTTTCGTGGAACGGGAGGCTGTTGGTGGGCTCGCTGACCGCGAGTTTTAGGTGCCCCGCGTCAAAGCTGGCATCAACCCCCGCCGCCCCGTAGAATCGCACCCGAGGTAGCCCGAATCCTCGGTCGCGGAGGCTCGCATTGCTTGGAAAAGTGTGGGTGTCGCCCGCGTTGGCGACGATCGTGTCGCCTTCACCCATTTTGTCGAAGATTCTGCGCTTCGTGTTTCCGTACTGATCGAGATTATCGTAGCGGTTGAGGTGATCGGGCGAGATATTCGTGATGCCTGCGCATCGGGGTCGAAAGTCGCGTACCCATTCGAGCTGGAAGCTGCTAATCTCTGCGACCAAAACTTGGTCGGAGGTTGAGTTCATAGCGGCTTCGGTCAGAGGAATCTCGTCGAATCCGGAGCCGTAGATGTTCCCGCATAAGATTGCTTCCTGATCAGCGGCTTTTAGGGCGAGCCACGTCATCACCGTCGTCGTGGATTTGCCGTTCGTGCCGGTGATGCCGATGATGGGTGCCTTGCTGATGCGGTAGGCGAACTCGATCTCGCCGATAACCTCGATACCGGTCCGCTGGGCCTCTTTGAGAAGCGAAGACCGCATGTCCACACCGGGAGAGGTGACGAGTTGATCGAAGTCTTGTTTGGAGAATTTTCCTTCAAAGGCGGGGGTGAACGGGATGCTATGGTTCTTGAGTTCTTTGGCGTGGGCTTTGAGCTTTGGGTCATCGGCGGGCTTAGCGTCGAATACGTGCGGACTGTCGCCCGCCGCGAGCGCAGCTTTGGCGACCGCAAGTCCAGAGCGTCCGAGTCCGAGGATGGCGATTTTCATGTTTGTTCGGTAGGACATTTAGGACGTGTGGGACCTTTAGGACTTATGCGGTGATTAACAATAAACTTCATTTTGCGGTTCAGGACCACCTTTACTAGTAGAGTCTCCAAAAGTCCGCATTGACACGGGTGAAACTTGCTATCGTCACTGCAGCGATACTCAGCAGCAGCTGCACGAGCGCGAAGCTCCAAACGACCCGACTCTCCGGCCATCCCTTCTTCTCGAAGGCGTGATGAATTGGGGTCATCGGGAAGAGCCGCTTGCCCTTCGTCAGCTTGAAAAAGGCTACTTGCATGGGCACTGGCAGAAGTTCAGCGATCATTAGGAAAGACCACACCACCAAGGGCAGGACGAGCCACGACTGGAACACGAAGGGCTCGGCGACGTTCGACTGGTACGGCCAAAGCATCACGGTGACGACCAATCCGAGCACCGCACCTAAGGGTAGAGAGCCCGCATCGCCCATAAACACCTTGGCAGGCGGCGCGTTTAGGAAGAGGAACGGAATGCACGCTCCTAGCGTGGCGAGCGTGACGACCAGGATGGCTGTGGACGTGGGTTGCGAAAACGCGAGCAGAGCAATCCCCACTGAAAGGGCAATCCAAACCGACCCCGCGAGCCCATCGAGCCCATCCGTAAAGTTGAATGCATTGGAGAACGAGAGGACTAGGAACACTCCGATAATCAAGGGAAGGGGTTCGTAAACCGGCGCGTAAACGAGATACACACCAACGACGGCGACGGCGACCTCTAACAAGAGTTTCTGCCGCCACCCTAATCCGCGCTTCCCGGCAAACGCCCGGGGAATCACGAAGTCATCGACAAACCCGATGACTGCGAAACCGATGAGGAGGGTCAGAAATCCAGGGATTTGACTCGCCAAAACGCCATGAACGGGAGTGCCCTTTCCCGCCCCACCAAAAACAAGCTGGACTCCGTAGAGAACTCCCACGACAGACCCGACCAGGATTATCAATCCCCCCATCGTGGGCGTACCTTGCTTTGCTTGATGGCTTTCTGGAGCGTGCGGATCAATCTTCTGTCCAACGGTGCTTTTGAGCCACCGATAAATCGGCCAAGCCACAATCGCGCTCGCGGCGAAGGCGATCCAGAAGACCTTCATCAGGTCAACTAACTGCAAGGGCACCTACTTGGTTGACTTCTGGACTGGCGATCCCACCAAAAATGCACGAGCCAATCGGCCCGGAAACCCCACCCTCATTCCCTCCCCTTTCCGCACGAACAAGCGGAAAGGAGAGGGAGGTCCGGAAAATGCAGCCCAAGATCAAAGCACCCCGTCCGGAAGCGCTCGCTCCAACTCGACGGCCCGACTGCCCTTAACGAGCACGACCGCGGGTCCTACCAAGTTAGAAAGGTACGCCTTCACTTCATCATGAGACGAAGCGATGCGAATGTTCGACGCGGGCATTCCCGCTGCGATCGCGGCATCGCGAAGAATCTGAGCATTTGGGCTGGGAGCTCCTAGGTTGGCAGGCAACAACACTGCCTCTTCGACACCAAACTCGACTAGAGCCTCCCCCACAGCCCTGTGACCCTCAGTCGCAAAGTCCCCCAGTTCCCTCATTTCGCCAAGAACAGCAATCCACCCGTGGCGGGGACACTCCTGTCCCCGTTCCCTCAGCTCCCGATTCGGGGACAAGAGTGTCCCCGCCACCATTTTGTGACCCGTATCCAAAACCCCGATGACTCCGGGGGGAGAGGCGTTGTACATATCGAGCACGTAGGTAATGTCGCCAACCTCGCGAACGTCCATCCGCATCGGGGGAAGTTCCACGTCCGACAATGACTGGGCGGCGAGCAGAGGTTCGGCACCGGCTGCCACTGCAGCCAGGAAAGCAGCTGCCGCGTTGAGCGCGAAGTGCTTTCCTACGACGGGCAAATCCGCGTGATAGACCTTGCCTTGATAAGAAATGTCGACTTCTGCGCTATGCCAGGAAATGAGCTCGTATCGAATGATGCGTGCATCTGCACCTTCCGAGAATCCAAAGGTTAGGGGACGCCGGGACGATGTATTCTCTATGTTTGACTTTCGATTTTCGAAGATGCTGGTGAGTACATCGAGATAATCGTCTTCCGCCCAGAGAACGGCTATACCGTCTATTGGTAGCGCTTCGAGCAACTCTCCTTTCGCCATTGCGATCGCCTCGCGAGAGCCAAGCTCCGACAGATGCGCTACCCCCACATTCGTAATCACGCCTATGGTCGGCAACGTAAACGATGCCAGGTGCGCGATCTGGCCCG
>JBKJJL010000282.1:0-15550 GCA_046597875.1 Fimbriimonadaceae bacterium
TGGTGGCGCTCGCGAAGCCGAACACGCCGCGTCCGAACGTGCTGCTGCTCTCGCCGCGTACTCCGGTTGAAAGCCCGCCTTCCCCGGTCGCCAAACCAAATGCACCGACGCCAGCGTTGCTCGCGCTAGAGAACTTGCCACCGTACGTCTCTCCGGACGTGGCCCCGGCAGACCCCGATACTCCCGCCCCGCTCGTGGTGGATCCCTCTACGCCGTTCCCGGTCGTCGCCCTGCCTTGAACACCGGCATTTCCAATCGCAATGCCGCGTACCCCGTAGCCATCCCGGCTCCGACCAATGACCCCGACATTGCCATCGCTGTAGGCGTCGATTCCTGGGAAGTTGCCATTGTGGGTCACGGTCAACGCGGTCTCGCTTGTTCCGAGCATGCTCACCCCACCGATGAAGTCGCCTGCCAACCCCGTTCCCGCCTGCGCCCGAAAGGCAGCACCGGTACCGTCGGTCTGGGCGAGGAGTGCAAAGTTGGCGCTCCCAGGATTACTGATGCGGAATACCCCCGCTCTCCCTGTCCCCGTCATGTAACCGAACACCCCCACTCCAGTACCGTTAGATTCTCCTCGTACCGCTTGGGTGGCATTTGCGGCATTATTGATGGAGAAATAGGCCGCCTTTCCTAGCCCGATCGTGTTCACGAGGAGCACGTCGGACGTGTTGGACGCGTTGGAGATGTACAGCGTGTTCGCCCTTCCCGCTGTTCCTGATTTGATGATCTGGAACGACGACAGGGTGGCGGTGGGGTCGGTGCCGGAGTACGGCAGGATGAGATCGGCGTGCGCCTGAACGGCGAGGGTGGCGAGAATGGCGATGGATAGAGTGCGTCGCATGATTTCTCCTTGGTAGAAGTATCTTACACCTTCAGGCATTTCATGGCGAAAAAGGTTCCGGCAATGCAGGCGCAAGGCATTCTGCCCGTGGCGAGCGAGCAGGGCCGGTACAGAACCAACCGTGGTCATCAAGAATTCATCTCCCTCCCACCTGCGCCTAAAGGTCCTGAGACCCGATAGGAATACTGTGACAAAACAGATACGGCGGGTACCCTTGTGGAGCGGCGAACCTGGGTTCACGTCCGTCTGTAACCGTGGGCCCAGGTCCCCCGGGACAGGCCCGGTGATGTATACGTAGAACTAGACGGGATCGTGGGTCGTCCAATAAGCGGACTGCCGTGGTCCGAGGTGAACTGAAACAAACATGTGGCAACGCTTTACAGAACGAGCTAGAAAGGTCGTGTTCTACGCGCAAGAGGAAGCGCAGAAATTTGGTGAGGGATACGTCTCCACCGAGCATCTGCTGCTGGGACTCGTGCGTGAATCCGATAGCGTAGCCGCCCGCGTGCTGGAGAAGTTGGGAGTAAGCCTCAACCGAATTCGATCTGAAGTCGAAAAACAGCTCCCCCGGGGTGATGCTCGCCCGTCGCAGGATATGACGCTGACGCCAAGAGCCAAACGAGTGATTGATTTGGCTTACGACGAAGCGCGCAACCTGAATAACAACTATATTGGTACCGAGCATCTTTTGCTCGGGTTGATTCGTGAAGGTGACGGCCTGGCTGGGCGCGTCCTTCAAAAACTCGGTGTGGAACTGGAAAAGGCCCGTCGCGAGGTGATGGCCCTTCAAGACAGTGAGACCCAAAGCAAGCCGGGTAACAATAGAACGACTTCCTCAAGTGGGCCTAATAAGACCCAAACGCTCGACGAGTTCGGCAGAGACTTAACCGAACTGGCTCGCGATGGCAAGCTCGACCCTGTGGTCGGCCGCCAGCCCGAGATCGAGCGCGTGATGCAAATCCTCTGCCGCCGCACAAAGAACAATCCGTGCCTAATCGGTGAGCCCGGAGTTGGCAAGACTGCCATCGCCGAGGGCCTCGCCTTACGGATCGTTAGCGGCGACATCCCCGATCTGCTGAAAGACAAGCGGATTGTGGCGTTGGACTTGGCCGGCCTTGTGGCTGGAACCAAGTACCGTGGTGAATTTGAAGAACGGATGAAGAAGGTGATGGAAGAGGTTCGCAAGGCCGAGGGCCAAGTGATTCTCTTCATTGACGAGCTGCATACGCTCGTGGGCGCCGGTGCTGCCGAGGGTGCCATCGACGCTTCCAACATTATGAAACCCGCTCTGGCGCGTGGCGAGCTGCAATGCATCGGCGCGACCACCCAAGACGAGTTCCGCAAGTATATTGAGCGGGACGCGGCGCTAGAGCGCAGGTTCCAAGGCGTTAAGGTTCGCGAGCCATCTGAAGAAGAGGCCGTGGACATCCTTAAGGGTTTACGGGAGCGCTACGAGGCTCATCACCAGGTTGAGATCACCGATGAGGCGATCATGTCTGCGGTGACGCTGAGCCAGCGCTACATAACGGACCGTACGCTGCCGGACAAGGCGATCGACTTGATCGATGAAGCCGCCAGCCGCGTGCGTCTGCAACAAAGCCTTCCGCCAGAAGATGTGCGGTCAGACCGAACGCGGGCGACGAAAATGCGCGCCGAGGTTGAGCACATCGAAAAGCGGGCGACTGACAACGAACGCGATTCGCTTTCTGCGCTCCAGAATCAACTCGAGGAGTTGGAGCACAGCATCGCGGATCGCGAAGAAGTTTGGAATACTCGCGACAAGATTGAGCCGATTGTTACGGACCACGAAATTGCCCAGATCGTGCAATCGTGGACCGGCATTCCGGTGACAAAACTTGTCGAAGCGGAATCTCAAAAGTTGCTCCGGATGGAGGAAGACCTTCATCGCCGGATCATCGGACAATCGGACGCAGTCGCGGCGGTTTCGCGCGCTATTCGCCGATCCCGCTCGGGTCTCGCCGATCCGAAGCGGCCGATGGGCACGTTCCTCTTCATGGGCCCCACGGGCGTCGGTAAAACCGAACTCGCGAAGGCTCTGGCGGCGTACCTGTACGAGAAGGAATCCAGCATGGTTCGGATTGATATGTCCGAATACATGGAGAAGTTCGCGGTTTCGCGGCTTGTCGGTGCCCCTCCCGGATACGTCGGTTACGATGAGGGCGGCCAGCTTACCGAGCAGGTTCGCCGAAATCCCTACTGCGTGGTGCTTCTCGATGAGATCGAAAAGGCCCACCCTGAGGTGTTCAACATCCTCCTCCAAGTGATGGAAGATGGACAACTCACCGACAGTCAGGGCCGGACGGTTGACTTCCGCAACACGCTGATTATCATGACCTCGAACGTTGGCGTTCGATCCATTGAGTTAGACAAGGGCCTTGGGTTCCGAGAGAAAGTCGAGAATCCAAGCGATCCCAAGGTTTACGAATCGATGAAGAACCGGATGACGGAGGAGATGAAAAAGCTCTTCCGCCCCGAGTTCCTGAACCGCGTCGATGAGGTTATCGTGTTCCAGCACCTGAAACGGGAAGAGATTCTGCAGATTGCAACTCTCTACCTAAAGCGCGTGAACGAGCAGGCAGCCTCTATGGGCTTGAATCTCGAACTCAGCGATCCGGTGAAGGACATGCTCGTAGATCAGGGTTACGACCCGAATCTCGGCGCCCGTCCCCTCCGCCGCGCGGTACAGCGATACATCGAAGATCCGCTCAGCGAGGAGTTCTTGTTGGGCACGTTCAAGGCTGGCGACTCGGTTGTCGCCGAGTTGGACGATGACAACAAGGTCGTCTTCCGAAAGAAAGACGACGAAGGCCCGAAGAAACGAGAGAAGGCTCTCGCTAAGAACTGAGGCACTTCCTTTGAGCCCCAACCCGAGTTCGGGTTGGGGCTTTATTTGCGAGAAGCGAACGTACAACAAAACCCGCGCCAGGGGCTTGAGACTGTTTCGTGGGGTTGTGGGATTTGGGAATGTGCAAAGCAGGGTCCTCGTAGACGGTGGATGATTCGTGCCGCCGCTATGGAAAGATGTAAGGTTCAGACGCGGCAAAAGACATCCGCGTGCTACTGGGATTTCGTTGTCTTTGCCACATGTCACTTTAAATCAACAGGATGAGACCGTCTTGCTTGGACCCGCTTTCCCTCAACGAACCGCCACGTGATAGCCGAATCCGAGCGTTTCCCTCCCCATTTCCTGGTAGGCGCGATACCATCCGTCGCTCCGCGTTCGGAGGCTTCTGAGACGTGGTCACCGCTTCTGCCGCTATGCCGACGACTGCAACGTGTACGGTCGGTCCAAGGCATCGGGCACGTACGGCGGTGTGAGAGGTAAGCCTGCGACCTTCACCTACTCAATGCTAAAGGCAACGCGCAAGAGGTAAAACTCAAGCTGTGAAGAGTACGACAGGCATTTTCCTTGTAGGTGTACTTGCAGGTGTTGTCGGTTCATTGTTGGCAGTTAAGCTTCGAAAGGATGTCTTGCCGCAAGCTGTCGAGAATCTCGCAGACCGCATTCAGGACAACCTGTCTGAACTCGAATCTCGGATTCAAGCAGCTTTGGCCACAGAATAATGCGGAAAAGTAATCTTTTGGAACGAATCGGCGTACAATTGCCGTATGAGGAAACTTGCGTTCGCGTTGCTTATTGGCTCAATAGCCTCTGGAGCCCTCGCACAGATTAGGGTCAATGTCAACGGTGATCCCGTTAACTTTACGGGCGTCGGGCCCCAGAAAATCGGCGGCCGGGTGCTCGTACCCCTTCGCGGGGTCATGGAGAAAATTGGTGCCTTCGTTGGCTGGGACAGCGCTACTCGGACTGTCATTGCCCAGAAGGGCAACATTGACCTCCAGATGCGACTCGGTGAGCGCACGGCGATCGTCAATGGTCGTACGGTGATGCTTGACGTTCCCGCTCAGTCGATTAACGGGGTTACGATGGTTCCCCTTCGCTTCATGGGCGAGACCCTTGGCGCGGAAATCAAGTGGGATGCAGTAACCGAGACCATTGATATTCAAATGGGCGATGGTGGCGGTTCGACTGGCACGACCGGTACGACTGGCGCAACTGGTTCAACTGGCGCCACAACGGGAGCAACCGGATCAACCGGTACCGGCGGCGGTAACGTTGATGTAGCCATTACTTCGTTCAATCACACCGCGTCAGGATGGACCCACGTTGGTGATGTCGTAACGTTTACGCTCGTCGGTACACCCCGTGCAGCGGCCTCGGTGACCATTAGCGGAGTGGCAACTGCCATCAACTTGACCGAGGAGCAAACGGGCCGATATGTTGGTCGCTGGACTCCTGGCGCTGGCGTCAACCTCGAAGGGACGAGCGCGGTCGCAACGTTGAGGGTGGGCTCCTCGGAGCGACAGATCCAATCCGGAGTGCCGATTTCGGTTGATACTACTGGCCCGGCGATCCGATCGTTCTCGCCCGACGATGGATCCACGGTCAGCATCGCTCGACCGGATATTTCTGGAGTGTTCGAAGACACCGGCGCGGGTATCGAACCCAGAACGGTTAAGATTCGTGTCAACGGAAAGGACGTCACGGGAGCGAGCACAGTCAACAACAGCCTGTTCCTTTACTCTCCTCATACGAACCTGCCAAACGGCCTAACCACTGTTGATGTGGCGTTTGCTGATAAGGCAGGAAACGCGTCTTCATACAGAGCCAGTTTCATGGTCACGTCGGCGAACAACTCTGCGGTTAGTTCGTTCCTTCACAACGCACGATACTATGCCGAAGCGGGCAAAGCTATCGCCTTCAAGATTGAAGGGGAACCCGGCGCGAAGATCGTGATTAACGCAGGGAACTACCTGAGGAACGTTGCCCTCCGGGAGAGTTCACCAGGCACGTATATAGGATCCTACATGGTCAAGGAAACCGACAAGTTCAACAACACGCCGGTTATCGCCACCGTGACCTTAAGGTCGGGAGCGTCGTTTACCGTAGAAGCCCCGAACCGCATTCCAAAGGTTATGGGAGCCGGGATGACCTTCGGCTCTGCGACAATTTCTTCGCACGCAAACGGTTCCACCGCGCAGAATCCGCTGGTCCTTAAGGGCAAGGCCCTACCGAGGACCAAGGTTCAGGTCAAGGTCACCTACGCGACGAGTGTTCTTGGTGCCCTCAGGGTGACGGGAGCAATCGGAGAGCAAGTTGTGGAAGTGGACGCCTCAGGCAACTGGACAACGAGCGGGATGGACCTCTCGAAGGCGGTTAGTGGGTCGAACACGGAATACACCGTAAGCGTGATCGCCATCAATATCGATGGCACTAAGGCAACGGCGACCGTAATCAAGCTGAAGTGACCTGTCCCTTTTACCTGGTTGATGCCTTTGCGCACTCGCCCTTGTCGGGAAATCCGGCAGGGGTGTGTGTGCTTGAGGAACCCGCATGTGACGAATGGATGCAGCACGTTGGCGGTGAGGTCAATCAAGCCGAAACCGCTTTCGTTTGGCCAATCGAGGGCGGGTGGTCGCTTCGATGGTTTACTCCCACTGTGGAGGTTGACCTTTGCGGACATGCGACCTTGGCCGCAGCTTCCGTTATCGATGCGAATGAGGCGCGCTTCTCCACCCGATCAGGATGGCTGTCGGCTCGTAAGGTTGGAGGCCAAATCTTCATGGACTTTCCCGGCGAGCCCGTCGTCGAGGCGGCGACCCCATTTAACTTGCCGGGCACTGTTTGGCAAGGTGCGAATCGCATGGATTGGTTTGTCGTCTTAGAATCGGAGGATGCAGTACGCGGGTTCAATCCCAACATGCACCAGATCGCCGAAGCAGGACTGCGGGGCCTTTGCATTACTGCGAAGAGCGAAGTTGCGGGTGTTGATTTCATTTCAAGATTTTTCGCACCCCAGAGCGGAGTGCCCGAGGATGCAGTTACCGGAAGCGCTCATTGTGGCCTCGTGGGCCTTTGGCATACGCGCCTTGCCTTAACCAGTATGGTTGGGTATCAAGCGTCGGCTCGCGGTGGCTACGTTGGCGTACAGTTAATTGGGGATCGTGTTGAGCTTTCGGGCACGGCCCATCGGATAATTGAAGGAACCCTAACCGCGTGAAATGGTCCATCAGAGAGGCTCATGAAGATGACATGCCTAACGTTCGCGAGCTCTTCGTCGAGTACCAGGCATGGCTCAACGTGGACCTGTGTTTCCAAGGCTTCCAGGCCGAACTTGATTCGCTGCCTGGTCCCTATCGTCGCCCAACTGGGGTGATCAGCTTGGGATTCTTGGAACAAGAGCCAGTGGGATGCGTGGCGGTACGACCCATTACCGCGCTTATCTGCGAAATGAAACGCCTGTTCGTCCGCGAGGAAGCACGGGACATTGGGCTCGGACTTGGACTCGCTCGAAGGGCCCTTCGAGACGCTCGAAAAATGGGCTACGACGTGATGCGACTTGACACCCTTGCCAGAATGGATCGTGCAATTCGGCTCTACGAGCAGCTCGGATTTCAGCGAATCGCCCCCTACTATAATAACCCGCTGGCCGAGGCCGTCTTCATGGAGCGAAGACTTACTTGAAGGGATTCCGTTGGATGGCGATGACCGTCCTTTGCGTGATGCTCGGATGGGCGGTCTCGACCTTCGCCTATTGGTTGACATTGGTTTTTGCCCTGATGGCGGTTGGGTTTATCGGGATGTTCGCTTGGGAAGCGATTCCGCGCCGTAGCCGTTACTCTCTCGCCTCTTTGCGCGAGTTTGAAGACAAGGAAGAGATTCGTAAACTGTACGAAGGCCTTGAAAAAGTGCCAAGCGATGCGGATACCGCTGTTTGCGCCGGTTGCCTAGAACCGTATCCAAGTGAGTTGCGCCGGTGTCCTTACTGTAAGTGCTGTCGCTGACGGGTATCATCTAGATTCGCCCAAGCTCAGGAATGGCGCGTTTTAGCGTCCCCTGTGAGCGAGGATTTCAATGACGATTCTAGTTCCCATTAAGCGCGTAGTAGACCCCTACGCCAAGGTTCGCCCCCTCGCCGATGGCTCCGGCATCGACACGTCGAGCGTGAAGTTTGAAGTCAATCCCTTCGATGAAATCGCGCTCGAAGAAGCCGTCCGCGCAAAGGAGAAAGACAGTTCGATTACCGTGATCGCGGTTTCTATCGGGTCTAGCGATTGCGAGGAACAACTTCGAAAAGCTCTCGCCATGGGCGCAGATCAAGCCATTTTGATCGAGAGCTCGGAGGTTTTTGATTCTCCTGCAGTTGCAAAAGAGCTCGAAGCCCTCATTCGGACTCTCCAGCCGTCGGTCGTGCTCATGGGCAAGCAAGCAACCGATGATGACTGCAACCAGGTCGGCCAAATGCTCGCGGCAAGGCTTGATTGGCCTCAGGCGACGTTCGCTTCAAAGGTCGAACTGAGCGCAAACGGGGCGGTCGTCGTTCGCGAGACTGACAACGGCGAGGAAACGCTAACGCTTCCACTTCCTTGCCTGATTACCGCTGATCTCAGGCTGAACGAACCTCGTTACATCGCGCTACCTGGAATCATTCGGGCGCGTTCAAAACCGCTTGAACGACGTGCGCCAACCGCATCCCCAACCCTTAAAACCCGCCGGACTCGGGTTGAGGCCACCCCCGGTCGCGGCGTTGGGATTCGAGTTAGCTCTGTTGATGAATTGGTTGACGCGCTTCGGGCAAGAGGAGCCTTAGCATGAGCAAAGTTCTTGTCGTAGCATTTGGGGCGAGCGATGCCGTAGCCGGGGCTGCCATTGCGTCTGCCTTAGGTCTACCCTTTGATCTTGCCGATCTGAGCGGGTCAGATGCCTTAGCCGACGGCCTTGCCCGAGGCCTTGCGGATGCGGCGGGAGGATACTCGCACATCGTCGCGGTCAGTTCCATGCGTTCAAAGGACGTGATGGCGCGGGTGGCGGGGTTATTGGATGCGGCGATGGTGACCGATGCCATTTCTGTGGAATCGCCTACGATCTTTAAGCGTCCGATCGTGGCGGGCACGATGGTCGAGACGGTTGAAGTGCTGGCTCTGCCAGTAGTCGTCACTTTCCGTCCCGCTGGTTTTGCCTCTTCGTCCACGTTGCCATCCGCAACCGTTACTGTTTCAGTCGGGGCAGGGAAAGCGCAACGAACGTCGGTAAGTTCACGCACAGGGACGCGACCTGATCTAACTCAAGCCAAGGTCGTCGTCAGCGGCGGCCGTCCCTTAAAGGATGCGGCAACCTTTGAAGCTATCATTGGCGGCCTTGCCGACGCTTTAGGCGGGGCGGCAGGAGCAACTCGGGCGGCGGTTGATAGTGGAATAGCGGCAAATGAGCTCCAGGTTGGGCAGACCGGCAAGATCGTCGCCCCGGATCTCTACATCGCCGCTGGTATCTCCGGCTCAACCCAGCACATGGCGGGAATCAAGGATTCGAAGATTATTGTTGCGATTAACAAGGACCCGGATGCCCCTATCTTCGAGTTCGCCGATTTTGGCCTGGTTGCCGATCTTTACGACGCGATTCCTGCGATTCGTGCGAAGCTCGGCAAGTAGTAGAATTGACGCGACTTATGGCAACTCGTATCGTTCTCATTGGCCCTCCTGGCGTTGGAAAGGGCACCCAGGCCGCGATGCTCGAAGAGCGTACGGGTGCACGCACACTTTCGTCTGGGGTGATCTTTCGCCAAGAGATCGAAGCGCAGACCGATCTCGGGCGCTTGGCGAAGAGCTATATCGATCACGGGGAATTGGTGCCCAACGGCGTGACGATCGAGATGATTTCTAAGCGGCTTCGATCCGATGAGATTCGCAAGAAGGGGTTTATTCTCGATGGCTTTCCTCGGACGATGCGCCAGGCAGACTCTTTGTCCGAAATCCTCGCTGAAATGGATACTCCCCTCCAGGTCGTGGTTTCCCTTGAAGTTGATGATGGAATCGTCATTAAGAGACTCGCGGGGCGGCTGGGGTGTACCAAATGTGGCGAGATTTACCACGCTTTGAGTAAGCCTCCTAAGCGTGACGGACTGTGCGACAAATGCAACTCTCCTCTGATCATGCGCGAAGACGACAAACCAGAGACGATTCGCGAACGCTTAGCCGTTTTTCGTGAAAGCACCAAACCCGTTGTCGACTACTACGAATCCATTGGATTGCTGAAACGAATCGATGCGGGTCGTGAGCCGGAACTTGTGTACTCCGATATTGTGGAGTCGATCCTCTAATGCCTCTGCTGAAGAGCCGATTGCAGATTGATTACATGAAGGAGTCGGGGCGAATTGTTGCGAAGACTTTGCGCCTTTGCAGCGAGAAAATTGCACCGGGAGTAACTCCGTTAGAGCTAGACGCCTACGCCAATGAGCTTATTCGCAAAGAGGGCGGATTCCCTAGTTTCTTAGGTTACCGGGATTATCCTGCAGCGACCTGTATTTCGGTGAATGAACAGGTTGTCCATGGCATTCCTAACGACCGAAAGCTAGCATCGGGCGATATTGTCAGCCTCGATTTTGGAGTTGTTAAAGACGGTTGGCACGCCGACGGAGCGTGGACGTTTGGCGTTGGCGAGATTTCCGTTTCGGCAAAGAGATTGATGAATGTGACGCTGGAATCCTTGCACCAAGGCATCGCGAAAGCGCGCGCCGGCAATACGGTAGGCGACATAGGGGCTGCCGTGCAGACGTACGTTGAGCGCAATGGCTACGGCGTAGTTCGCGATCTGGTTGGACATGGCATTGGCGAACATCTTCACGATGAACCGCATAACATTCCGATGTACGGTAAAGCGGGTAAAGGCTGGAAGCTCAAAGCAGGGATGACGATGTGCATCGAGCCCATGGTAAACGAGGGTACGTGGAAAGTAAATACTTTAGCTGACGACTGGACGATCGTGACTGCCGATGGAAAATGGGCGGCGCATTTTGAGCATACCATCGCCATTACCAGTCAGGGGGCAGAGGTTCTCACGCGGGAGTAGGATTTTGCGTATTGGGTATTGGGTGTTGGGGTGTTGGGGTGTTATGGTATTAAGCAATTCAACACCTTAATACCTTAATACCTTAATACCTCAACACCTAATACCTAAGTACGTCCTCACATTCCCACAATGTTGTAGCCATTATCCACGTAGATAATCTGCCCGCTCACGCCCTGCGACAGATCGCTCATCAAGAACACCGCCGAGCCAGCGACTTCCTTTGCGCCAAATCTCGCCCCCTTCAGAGGTGCACGTTCGTGCACGTAGTCAATCATCTCGAGCAAGCCCTTCACGCCCCGTGCGGCGACGGTGTTGATTGGCCCCGGCGACAGAGTGTTAACTCGAATATTGCGCTTTCCGAGATCAAACGCGAGGTAGCGAACCTCTGCTTCCAGGGCGGCCTTCGCCACCCCCATCACGTTGTAGTTCCCAACTGCGCGGGTCGCGCCGAGATAGCTCATCGTCATGACGCTCCCGCCGTCATTCATCACCGGCTCCAAGACTCGGCATAACTTAACCAGAGAGTAAGCAGAAATCGTCAACGCGGTCCCAAACCCTTCTTGGCTTGTCTTGATGAAATCCCCTTGAAGGTCATCCTTGTTCGCGAAGGCGGCGCTATGGACCAAGAAGTCGATCTTTCCGTAAGTCTCCGCAACGTCGAGGGCAAGTTGATCCATCTGCTCGTCGTTCATGAAGTCGCATTCAAAGACCTTAAACGCGGATCTTTCAGCCACGAGAGGCTCAACACGATCCCTCATGCGCTGGTTTTGAACTCCGATTCCTACTTGGGCGCCCTGTGCTACAGCTGCATCGGCGATTGCCCAACCGATGCTTCGGTCGTTTGTCACGCTCAGCACGAGGCCCTTTTTTCCGCTCAAAAGCATGGCCCATTATGGGACCGGTTATTGAACTTTCGCACGAACGCAGCTAGTGGCGGTGCCGAGATATCCAAGTCCATTCTCGACAATTGTGAGAATTTCGTGTGAACGGCCTAGAATGTGCATGGTCAGCCAACCCGCGTTATGATTTCGTGAACGTTAAAGCTCGATTCAAGAGTCTAAATGACTGTATCCAGGAAAAGCGACGATGCCTAAAACTCCAGTCCGTACTCGCCAACGAGGATTTACCCTCATCGAACTCCTCGTGGTGATCGCGATTATCGCGATCCTTGCCGCGATCCTGTTCCCCACCTTTGCTCAGGCGAAACTCGCCGCGAAAAAGATTGCTGACCTTTCGAACATGAAGCAGCTCAGCACGGCGACGTTCCTTTACATGAACGATTACGACGACTATTTCCCTGCTAACCGCCTGGATCCCGCAACCCCGGCGAACAACTTCAAGTGGTCGAGTTCGCAGTCCCTTGGCCCGTACATTAAGAACACCGAAGTTTTCATGAGCCCTGTCGAAGGCGGTCGCAAAGCCGAACTCGTCGGTTCTTCCGGAACGTACACGATAAGCCCTGGCCGTCGAATCGCCCCGATGTCCTTCCTCGCAAATGCCCTTAACTTCTTGGAGACCGGCGGCGGAACGGTTGCCTTTGGGCCCCAACCCGGTGGAGATTCTGCCTACACTGGCCGCACCGGTCCGATCGGCTGGCTGTATGCCGGCCCGACGATCTCGCGACCTTCGGCCTCCGGCACTGCACTCGAAGACTCGTCGAAACTGATCCTCTTCTGTAACGGAGCTGAAGATTGGTCTCGAAGCGCCGCCATCACACCCCTGCCAAACACCGAGGTTTTTGTAGGCTCAGACGACCTTTACAACGGGCTCGATGCCATGGCCCTCGCAAGCGGAACCGCGATCGCGGGCGCCCAATACGCTCCGATCACCAACACGACTGCAATCAAGCGCGCATGGACTCTCTTCGCCGGTGGCGCGAACTATGCGTTCACCGACGGCAGCGCAAAGAACCTCAAGGTCGGGAGACTCTTCAATGGCCTATACCTTGACCAGTCCCGCTTCCTGACCAGCCCGATAAATCCATGAAGTTCGCTGTCCTGATAGCTCTTGCGTGGGCCGTCACCGGATGCGGATGCGGTGGTGGCAACGAGGGCAACGGAACCTTCAAAGGCTCGGATCAAACGAGCCTTGAAGCCCTCAATCGCGCCGCAACGGAGTACGGTGGCGACTGGTCGAAGGTACCTCCCGAAGACAAGGCACTCATTCTCATTCGCTTCGACAAAGATGAAGACGCCGCAATCGCGACCCTGAAATCTATGTCGAAGGGGGATACGAATATCGGCGGAACAAAAACGCCGCCACCCACCCCCAAAGGCGTGGGACAAGGTTCCGAGCAAGAGCACCCTCAGGGCGGCTCAATGGGAATCCATTAGCCTGGATAAAATGAGCCCCATGGCTCGCCAACCGCTGTATTACACCTTCGGCAACCATATGCACTGGGTGGATATGGAATGGCTGTGGGGCTATCACGTGCTCCCCGGCTCGGTTCGCGACATGATTCACCTGTGCCGCGAGGCGGGGGTGAAGGGCTGCGTGAACTTCGACGGCATCGGTTACGAGAAGCTGGCGGCCGAAGATCCGGAAGCACTTTTTGAACTCCGCGCGGCGGTTGCTGAAGGGATCATTGAGCCGGTTGGGTGCACCTATGGACAGCCATACGGCCTCTTTCACGGCGGGGAATCCAACGTCCGGCAGTTGATCTACGGTGCGCGCGCAGTTCGGCGCTTGCTCGGAGTTTGGCCGAAGACGTTTTGGGAAGAGGAGTTTTACTTCTTTCCCCAGTTGCCGCAGATGCTGGTTTCAACTGGATTCACGGGCGCGTCTCTGTTTTTTCAGTGGACTTGGCACACGCCGGAGATTCCTCATGAAGACGTGCCGGTGATCTGGTGGGAGGGTCTGGATGGAACGCGAATCCTGACCGCGACCAGAAACAAGCTGAACATGCACCAGTGGCCCGAAGACATGGACGCAGTCTTGGGTGGCATCGGCATCTCGCCGATGGTTGCCTCGGGCGTCCCGCCCGAGCTCATTCAGCAATGGCTAGAACTCATGCCTTCGCCCGACTGGATGTGCCGCAGTGAGTTGATCCTGCCTAAGCTAAAGGAGTTGCTGGCCGACGAGCGGTTCAATGTGATCCCGGTGACGCTAGGCGAATACCTGACGATCTGTGGCAAGGGCGTCCCGCCCATGCGTCCCACGCCCGTCTCGGGCGTGGCTCCGGAGGCGCAGGATCGGGACGATCCTGTGACACATGGCCGGGACGGCCATGCCACTATTCCCGCTCGTTACTACACGATGGATCAGGTTTGGCACGGGATGACATTGGGAAAAAATGGGGATCGAGTTCGGGCGCGCTCTCGGGACTTGGAGAAGAGAATCCAGGCGATGGAGAGCCTTCAGGCCGCATTAAGCATTTTCGGGAGACCTTACGCCAACTGGGATGTCTATCCCGTCTGGGAGCTAGAAGAAATCTGGCGAGATCTCCTGTGGACGCAGCATCACGACATCGACGAGTGCGAGGGGCTCTGTGGCCACGTCGCTGATGCCCATCTGGAAGGAACAGGACAGAAGCTGGAGCAGCTTCATTCCAGAGCCGCGGCATCACTCGGGGGCAATGACTGGGTGCGATTTAACCCGCATGGCTGGGAGGTGGATGGGGTTCCTTCCTTTGGATTCGGACCTTCAACAGAATCTTCCTATGGGAAATGGGAGGTTGACGAGGCATTTACGAAGGCTACTTACTCGTGCGCGGCTTACTCGGCAATCGCAGATCTTAACGAAGGATGTATTATCGAGTTGTGCTTGCGGAATAAAGCCAACTTGCTGGCATCTCCATTTTCCTTGATCCCTCTTCGGCCAGAGGGTTCCATCGTAGAAGATGTCGAAGTCAGTGTCCAAGGGTACGCCCTGACAGTTACAGCTCTACTGGATGGTGAATCCTGTTACGCATCGTGCTCCCCCGACCCGAATCGAGGGCTGATGATTGTTATGAGTCGAAGTCGAAGCCGAGGCGCAAGGACGAAAGGGGGCTACGGGGAGTCCCACCGATTCGTTTTAGAACCGAACCATGCTGTTTCACAAATCTGGACCGATACTCCCTACGGAGTTGTTCAGGTCGAGGGTAGTTCGAACGGTGTGCGCAAGTATCCGGAAGGAGACTGGATGACCTCGCCTCAGTGGTTCGAAGAAGTCGAGAGCGGATTCGTCGGAGGTAGTTTTGTCACGTTCCGCGACGAAACTGGGCTGGGTCTCCTGGTTACTCAAGAAGCGTCTACCCAATGGTTCCGCACCGTTCGCAGCTACGAAATGGTCGTCGCAGCCTATGATCCGTGGGACGAAGCAAATTTCCACGACGAAGACAACAGGCAGTTTGCTCTTCTGCCAATCGCCAGCGAGTCAAACGCTGAACTGTGGCAATTCGCAAATACCAGCCGCAGCATGCTTCACGGTCCGTGGCCGGCTTCCTCAGGATCGATGCTCTCCTGCTCCAACCGGAACGTCGTCATCACCGCCTTCTACCGCGAAGCGGAAGACTTCGCGGGCAAGCATGTCGAAAACTACGCGGGACAAGGCATGGGTTACCCGTTTATCATTCGCCTCGTCGAGTTCGACGGCCTCGAATCGGAAGTCGAGATCAAAGTCGTGGGTCCCGTCGCGAAGGCCTTCAAAACCAACTTCCTCGGACAAATCGAACTCGAACTAACCCCCGACAACGACTCGAACTTCAAAAATAGCAAATCAAAAATCAAGCTCCACATGCGTCCCCACGAAATCGCGACTCTCTATCTCGACATCGTCCCGGGCCGCAAGCAAACTCG
>JBKJJL010000332.1:0-10420 GCA_046597875.1 Fimbriimonadaceae bacterium
GCCTTTGGAGCCCTCGCTTTCGGGATTGGAACGTCTGAGGTCGAGCACGTTTTGGCAACTCAGACCCTTCGGGCGCCATCAAAGCCGAAAACGCTGGGTGTCCAGGTTTCGGGAACCTTGGGCCACCTCGTTACTGCCAAAGACATCATTCTTGCAATCATTCGGAAGATCGGGGCGGGTGGTGGAACCGGGTTTATCGTCGAGTACTTTGGCGAGACGATTCGTGCCCTGCCGATGAGTGGTCGCATGACGATCTGCAATATGTCCATCGAAATGGGGGCTCGGGCGGGAATGATCGCGCCGGATGAAGTCACCTACGCGTACATTTCCGTCGAGAACCGTCCATTTGCGCCCAAAGGCGATGATCTTGCAGAGCAAATCGAGTATTGGCAGACTTTGCGAACGGATGAAGGAGCGGCGTTTGACCGCGTCGTTCATCTGGACGTCAATGACCTTCAGCCTCAGGTGAGCTGGGGGACGACCCCCGCGATGACCGTTAACATCGGTGAACCGATTCCTGCCCCTGCTGATCCGGCCGAGGAACGGGCGCTCAAGTACATGGGCCTTACTGCCGGTCAGCGCATGTGCGATGTTCCCGTTCAGACCGTATTTATCGGATCGTGTACGAACTCCCGCATCGAAGATCTTCGGGAAGCAGCAGCATTGGCGAGGGGACGCAAAGTTGCCGCTGGAGTGCGAGCGATGGTCGTTCCCGGTAGCGAAGCGGTCAAGCAGTTAGCCGAGCAGGAAGGGTTGGACGGTATCTTCGTCGAGGCCGGATTTGAGTGGCACCACGCGGGTTGCTCAATGTGCCTGGGAATGAATGGGGACATTCTTCGCCCTCAGCAAAGGAGCGCTTCGACCAGCAACCGACCTTATGAAGGACGCCAGGGCCCGGGTTCGAGAACTCACTTGGTCTCTCCCGTTACGGCGGTGGCGACCGCGATTCAGGGTCACTTCGCCGATCCACGAACGCTGGAATACTAAGAAAATGCGAAAAAACTCACGATTTCGCGAGATAGCATACGTGCGGATATGGCCCTTATCTCCCCGTAACTGTGGATAACTTAGGATAACTGACGCTCCTTCCCTTTGCCTTTCCCGGCGTGGACGGGGTACTGTCTATGAACGAAATGGATCCGCCAAGTGCAGATCTGGAGGGAAAGAATCCATGCGCATGCAGCGGATAAAATCAGGGTTGGGATGTATGTTGATCGCGGGTGCCGCGATCGCTTCGGCAGGCGGCCCAACCGTTAAAACATTTGAAACAAGGGTGGTCACGAAGCCGATTCCTCGATCCGCCTCCTTTCAAGTTTCACGAAACGTGCGACCCGGTCGAATGGTGACTCACCTTAAAGGTCGAGACGGCTCGATCAAGACCACATATCGCGTGACCTTGATCAATGGAAAAGCGGTTTCCAAGCAAGCGATCGTTGGTCAGCGGATTGAGCCAATCAATGATATTATCCTCATGGGTAAGCCGTCGATAACCGCCAGTCGAAGTAGCTACACGCGTTCTCGTGTCCTTTCGATGTCTGCTACGGGATACGACACGAGCCCGCAGACTCTTCCCGGCTCAAATGGACGAACTGCGACCGGAATTCCCGCTCGATTTGGCATCGTTGCGGTTGATCCGCGAGTCATCAAGCTCGGCACCTACCTGTATGTTGAGGGCTACGGATTTGCCTTGGCCGCAGATACCGGCGGCGCGATCAAAGGCAACAAGATCGACCTTTGCTTCAGTAGCCGCCGCGAGGCACTGGCTTGGGGTCGCCGCCGGGTCCGAGTTCACATCCTCGCGAAGTGAACCTCTCCGATCGAGGAGAACTCGTTGGCTTTCTTCGGCAACATGGATTGTCGCCCGATAAGTCCCTCGGTCAGCATTTTCTTTGTTCTTCGACCGTGACGAAAGCGATTGTTGCCGCGGTGGGCGCTGTCGATGCCGTCCTGGAAATCGGCCCTGGGCCCGGGACGCTGACCAGCGCCCTCGCCCAACACTGGCCAGTAACTGCGGTCGAAATCGACGCCAGAATGGTGCCGATTCTTGCGGACTCCGCGCCCCGCGCCAAGGTCATTGTTCGCGACGTATTGACCTGCGACCTTGGGGAAATTCTCTCTACAATCGACAATCCACAATCCACAGTTGCAGTCGTCACCAACATGCCCTACAACATCACCGGGCCGCTGCTTGGTCGGATTGCGAACGCGAAGGAGCACTGGGCGGTCGCGGTCCTGATGATGCAGCGAGAGGTTGGGCAGAAAATCCTTGCCGCGCCTGGGGATCGGATTCGGGGAGCCATTTCCGTTCGAATGCAGATTGAGTTTGAAATCACCAAGGTGTGCATGGTTCCTCCCGGTGCGTTTTTGCCACCCCCGAAAGTGGAAAGTATCGTCCTCAAGCTCGTTCCGAAGCCGCAGATTCTTGGGCAAGACTTCTTTGCGTTCGTCCACCAAGGCTTCACACAGCCGCGTAAGACCGTCGCCAACAACCTTTTCTCCGGGGGCTTCAGTCGGGATCTAGTCGAGAAAGCAAACCTCCCGCCAAGCGTTCGGCCCCATCAACTGGAAGAATCAGACTGGGTGAAGTTGTTCCAATCGGCGATTGCGCCGTAAGGCATTTGGTATGCTCTAGCAATGGCCGCGAGATCAATCTGGACAGGCGTCGTTAGTTTTGGCATGGTGAGCATCCCCGTTAAGATGTATCCCGCCACTTCGTCGAAGGATATCGCCTTCAACGAGCTTCACGCTCCGTGCAAAAGTAGACTCAAAAGACAGCGATGGTGTCCTGTTTGCGCCCGCGAAGTGACCGGCGAAGAGGTAATTAAAGGGTACGAGTACACGAAAGGGCAGTACGTGCAAATGTCCGAAGAGGACTTCGAGAGCATTCCGATTCCGAGTCGGAAAACTATCGAGGTCGCGCGGTTTGTCCAGGGGAAGGACATCGACCCCGTTTATTACGACACCGCGTACGTCCTCGAGCCCGAGGAGCTCGGAAAGAAACCCTACGCCCTTTTCATGCACGCTTTGAACTCGAAGGGCATGACCGCGGTCGCGCATATCACTATCCGGAAGCGCGAGCAGTTGTGCGCTCTCCGCCCCCACGGCGGAAACCTGATGATGGAAACTCTCTTCTATTCTGACGAACTTCGGGTGGAACTAGACAAGGAGCTACCAGATGTCAAGCTTTCGGCCGCCGAGGAAAAAATGTCTGAAGCCTTGGTAGACCTCATGTCAGGCGAGTTCGACGCGACAGAGTACAAGGACGTGTACCGTGAAGCGCTCATGGAGGTCATCTCCGCGAAGCTGGAAGGCAAAGAAGTCATCACCGCCGCCGACGAGCCGACCGTGGTCTTGGACCTCATGGAAGCCCTGCGAGCCAGCGTCGAAGCGGCCAAGGCCCGCAGAGCGTCGTAAGGCTAAACAACTACAGGAGTAGGCGCGAAGGTAATGTGCCCGTCGATGTAGTCGACCGTCAGCTTTTGCCCGTCCATGACTTCGCCCCTTAAGAGGGACTGAGCCAACGGGTTCAGGACTTCCTTCTGCACGGCCCGCTTGAGCGGCCTTGCCCCGTAAACGGGGTCGAATCCCGCGGACGCGAGATGCGATGCCGCCGCGTCCGTGAGGACGAGTTCGATTCGCCGCTCCGCGAGCCGGCGGGCAAGCAAGTTGACCTGAATCCGCACGATCTTCTTAATCTCATTTACACCAAGCGGTCGGAAGACGATGATATCGTCCAGGCGGTTGATAAACTCGGGCCGGAAGAAGGACCTAACGGTTTCGAGGACAAGTTGCCTGGTGTCGTCAAACGAAGTCTGAGTCGTTTCATCCACTCCGTCCATCCTTCCCAAGGGATCGGCATAGAACTGTGAGCCCAGGTTCGACGTCAGGATCACGACGGTATTCTTGAAGTCCACCGTGCGACCCTGACCGTCGGTCAGGCGCCCGTCGTCCAGAAGCTGGAGCAAGACGTTGAAGACCTCGGGATGAGCTTTCTCGATCTCGTCCATAAGGATGACGCTGTAGGGTCGTCGGCGCACGTGCTCGGTGAGCTGCCCACCTTCTTCGTAGCCGACGTAGCCTGGGGGTGCCCCAATAAGACGCGCAATCGAGTGCCGCTCTTGGTACTCGCTCATGTCGATCCGAACGAGCGAGCGTTCATCGTCGAATAAGAATTCCGCGAGAGCTTTGGCGGTTTCGGTCTTTCCAACGCCGGTCGGGCCGAGGAACAAGAACGAGCCGATGGGCCGATTGGGATCGGCGATGCCTGATCGAGACCGCCGAACCGCATCCGCGAGAATCTGAAGGACTTCGTCTTGGCCAACGACACGCGCTCCCAAATAGTCCTCCATGGTCAGCAGTTTCTGCATTTCGCCTTGCATGAGCTTGCTAACCGGTACGCCCGTCCATTTGCTGACGACCTCGGCGATGTCATCGGCATCGACCTCCTCCTTCAGCATCTGTCCACCCTCGGAAAGCGTTTCTAACTCGGCGGTTTCCGATGCGAGCTGCTTCTCAAGTGCAGGAATTTGCCCGTGCTGAAGTTCGGCGGCGCGCTGCCACTCGTAATCCCGCTGAGCTTGCGCGAGCTGGTTGCGCAGTTGTTCTAGCTCTTCCTTCAACGCGCGCAGGGATTCAATCTTTTCCTTTTCCTTCTGCCAGACCGCACGGAGTCCGCTCGCCTTTTCGTTCAGTTCGGCGAGTCTCTTCTCTAAGCTATGAAGCCGCTCTCGCGAGGGGGCGTCGTCCTCCTTTTTCAGCGCTTCACGATCTATCTCCAGTTGAGCCACTTGGCGCTGAACCTCGTCGATCTCAATCGGAACGCTGTCAATCTCAATCTTGAGCCGACTTGCGGCTTCGTCCATGAGGTCAATCGCTTTGTCGGGCAAGAATCGATCGGTAATGTACCGATGACTCAAGGTCGCGGCCGCTACAAGAGCGGAATCGGTGATTCGTACTCCGTGGTGAATCTCGTACCGCTCCTTTAGGCCCCGCAAAATGGAAATCGTCTCCTCGACGCTTGGCTCACCGACAACGACCGTCTGGAACCTGCGTTCGAGCGCCTTATCCTTCTCGACGTAGAGTCGGTATTCGTTCAGCGTGGTTGCGCCAACGCAGCGTAGTTCGCCTCTGGCCAACATCGGCTTGAGCATGTTCGCGGCGTCCATGGAACCTTCCGCCTTTCCCGCGCCCACGAGCGTGTGCAACTCGTCGATGAAGAGGATGATGCGACCATCGGAGTTCTTGATCTCTTCGAGAACGGCCTTCAGCCGTTCCTCGAACTCACCGCGGAACTTGGACCCGGCGACCAAGGCGCTCAAATCGAGCGAAATCACGCTCTTGTCGCGCAATCCTTCCGGGATGTCCCCGGTGACGATGCGTTGAGCCAGCCCCTCTACGACCGCCGTCTTCCCAACCCCTGGCTCGCCGATGAGAACGGGATTATTCTTCGTCCTGCGGCTGAGAACCTGAATGACCCGGCGAATTTCTTCGTCCCGACCGATAACGGGATCGAGCTTGCCCAGACGCGCCCGCGCGGTTAGGTCGATGCCGTACTTTTCGAGCGCCTGAAACTGATCCTCCGCGTTCTGGCTCGTGATCCGGCGTCCGCCGCGAATATCCTCTATTGCAACGAGAAGCAGATCTCGGGTCACCCCGCGAGATCGAAGTTCTTTGCCGGTAAATCCGGCTTCAGCGGAAGCGGCCAGAAGAATGTGTTCGGTGGAGACGTACTCGTCTCCAAGCTTGTCAGCTTCGGTAAATGCTTCGTTGAAGAGCTTCTGGAGACGGCTCCCCATGTTTGCGCCGTGCGTGGAAGAACCCTGCACCTTGGCTTGCTTTTCAAGATCGCCGACAAGGACACGCTTCAGGTTGTCTGGATCGGCGCTGAGCTTTTCGAGGATGGGACGGACAATACCCTCGTCCTGATTGAGCAGCCCCAGAATGAGGTGCTCGACATCAATGGACGAGTGCTGATATTGAACCGCCAGACTTTGGGCAATCTGGATCGCATCTTGGGCTTTAAGGGTAAGTTTATCGAATCTCATGGGTCTATATGAGCGTAAGAGGCTCAAGTGATTTATTATTAATGAGTATACGTTGGATTTTCCATTCAGGTTTCATCTTGTGGCGGTTCTTTATCACGCGGCTACTCGTCTGATTCATACAACAATGTCTGAGGACGCCAAACCGATAGACGTTAACGACGTCATCGCCATATCACTTGACCAGTTCGCAGGGCTTGCCTGGCAGAAATTGGGGCTCCAACCGGATCCGATCACGGGGCAGATCGCTCAAGATTTGGGTCAAGCGAAAACCGCGATTGACCTCGCATCGCAACTTGCAAACCACCTTGAAGGAAGTTTAGATGAAGATGATCGAAGGGAAGTGCACAATTTGATCCGGAATCTGCGTCTAAACTATGTTGAAAAGTCCAAGGAAGGGCAATCATGAATGCAATTATACGGATGACAAATGGAGCCACCGGAATGTACCGGTGGGTTACCGCGATCCCGATGAGGGTTCGCCTCGCCTCAAAGGAACTTGCCGTTGCCGAAGAAGTGGTCAAGGGGCCAAGCGTTCGCGATCGGCAATCAGACCTAATCCAGTTTTACGCCCACTTTGAATCTATCGTCGAGTCTCTTTGTGACTCGGCGCAGTATGGTGACACCGAACCGCTGGCGAGGCGTTACGCTCAAGAACGCATTTGGATGCAGACAAACTACCCGCGCGTCCGCAAATATGTAGTTGCCTATCTACGTTTCGATTCTTCAGATGCTGACCATAGCAGCACGCTGGACGGAAGCTACGGCGATGCGTTCGAGGCGCTCTTTGCAGCGCCGAGCCTGGACGCGTTCATTCGAGCAGATGATGGCAACATGATTTCCCGGATCATGCGGACGCGAGAAGCACTAAATCTCTACGGTGAGCACTTGCGCCAGTTGTCCTCGCGCGAAAAGGCAGCTTAGGCGTAATCTACTGTATTGGGCGATTTGTTGCCCGAACGGATTCTCTATGCGCGTCAGCTTTCGGGATGCAGATTTTTCGGCGCTTAGCTCGCTTTGGATTGACGTTGCACCTAAGGAGTTTCCCCTTAGCCCTGCTCGGATGAAAACCCACTGGCTGGGGTCTCCGCTCTTTGATTGGGGGGCGTCGGCAATCGAAATTGAAGATGGCCAGCCGGTTGCCTTCTTGGCGGTCAAGCGCTCTGCAGCGTCGCTTTACAAAGGCCCCGATCCCGACATGGCCCACATCGCGGCGTTTGCGTGCCGAGAGTGCCAACAGGGCGTGGATCTCCTCGCGCAGGCCAAGCGGCTTCTCATCGATCGCGGTGTTTACCGACTCGCGTTCGGGCAAGACTCGTTGCACATGTTTCCCGGATGCCCGGACAACTGGCACAAGCTCCACGACTTCTTAACGGTAGAGGGGTTCGCCAACCGTGCGCCCTGCTTCGACCTCGTGCAAGACTTAGCCAGCTTCAACCCGCGCTGCGAAGTTGCGTCCGAAGTTCGCCCGTGTACCTACGATGACATTCCGGCCTTGAGGGAGTTTCTCGAGCGCGAGTTTCCAGGCAGGTGGACGTATGACACGATGCAGAAACTGGAGATTGAAGGAAGTTTTGGATTCGTGTATGGGCTTTTCTTCGATGGGAACTGTGAGGGCTTCGCGATGACTCAGGATGAATCTCACCGACTACCGATGGGCGGAGCGGTGTTTTTGAGTGCGATTGGGCCAGACGCATGCGCCCTTGGACCAATCGGCGTGTCCATGAGATTTCGCGATCAAGGTTGGGGTGACCGTTTACTCGCTTCGACGTTGGCCCATTTGAAGGAATCCGGGAAGAGACGATGCCGCATCGATTGGACCACTCTTAGCGATTGGTACGGCAAGCACGGATTCGAGGTAGAGCGGACTTATCAACCGATGGTGCTGGACTTGGAAGAACTTATCGATCTGTAATCACTCCGCCAGCGGCAATCGTCTGCCCTCGATAGGCGACTGCCATCTGACCTGGGGTTACCGCGCGAACCGGCTCATCAAAAACGAGCCTAGGTAAAGGCCCCCCGTAAAGCCGGGCCCTTTCGGGTGCCATGTTGTAGCGAATCTTCGCTTCAACGCGCATTCCATCACAATCGGCGTCTGCGATACCCCAATACATTTCCTTGAGAGGAACTTCGTTCCGCTTTAAATCATCGTCGGAACCGACCACAACACGGTTTTCCTTGGGGTGCAATCCGATGACGTAGAGCGGCTTGCCGCCGGACACCCCGACTCCGCGACGCTGGCCGATGGTAAATCCAGCCGTGCCCTCGTGCTCTCCCAGGCGCTCGCCGTCCAGGTTGACGACTTCTCCCTTAGCGAACATCTCGGGCCTCTGCTTCCGCAGAAACTCGGCGTACCCACCCGCTTCACTTACGAAACAAATTTCTTGCGAATCTGGCTTATCGGCGACGGGCAAGCCGAGATCGCGCGCCATCTGCCTCGTCGCTGCCTTGTCGGCGATCTCGCCCAGGGGGAACCAACTTACCTCCAACTGATCCTGATCCAGCATGTAGAGCACATAACTTTGATCCTTTCCATGTCCCCTCGCGCGCATGAGCCGGAACTTGCCGAAACGGTCCTTTCGGATCCGAGCGTAGTGACCCGTAGCCAATCGCGCGCAACCGAGCTCACGCATCTTTTGCATGAGGATTTCGAACTTGACCGTTTTGTTGCACTGGACGCATGGGTTTGGGGTCCTACCTGCCGCGTACTCATCGATGAAGTTCTCGATGACTCCCTTGCGGAACTCTTCTTTGAAGTTCATCACGTAGTGCGGAATCCCAAGGACGCGAGCGACGCGACGAGCATCCTCGACTGCACCAAGCGAACAGCAACCAGCATGGCGTGGATCGGTCTGGCTTTCTTGCCAGATTTGCATCGTCAGGCCAATGACGTCGTACCCTCTTTTCGCCAAGAGACCAGCCACGACGCTGCTGTCAACCCCGCCAGACATGGCGACCAGAACAGGTCCTGCTCGCTTCACTTCTTTATCAGCTTCGCGTCCCAAAGCTTGTGGATTTCCGGTAAGAACATGACTTGGGCTCGCGAGTTCATCTTAGCCGGGTACACATTCTTGCCGCGCTCCCCAATGTAAAACGTAGGGGTCTGCAGAATGCCAAGCTTGTCTCCTGCCGCGATATCTTCCTTTAGGCGGATGAACGCCGGATCCTTTTCGTCAGCGACGCGCTTCGAGACCACGGCTGGGTCAAGTCCGAGGGATTTAGCAAATCCGAGCAGTTTGGGAACCGTCAACGTTGCGGGATCCGCCCCGAAGCACATGTCTACATACTGGAAAAACTTTCCGGTCTCCGAGACGACTTCACCGATGGCGGCGGCCGGTAAGCCCATTTCATGCCCCGCCATGCCTCGCAGCGGGTAGCTCCGGAAGATGATTTCGAACTGCGCCCCCTCCGAACTCAGCAGCCGCTTGAACTCATCATAGGAATCCTTACAGTGCGGGCACGTGAGATCGGCAAACTCAACGATAACGAGTTTCGCCCCGCGAACTCCCATGATCTTGGGGTCTTTAGGAGTCAAGTCCTCGGGGGTCATCGCGATCGTCTCAATCTTCGGGCTAAGGGCGACGGCCTGCCAGCCCAGAACTCCGAAGCAGACCACCGCAAGGGATGCCAGTAAAGCCGTGTTCGGATGAGCTTCTAGTACATCTTCACCCTTCATCGTCAGGTGCAGGAGGAACATCGCTGTCATGATAATCGCGGAAGCGATGCACCAAATGCATGTGGCTTGAACGACCCCAAACGCGATGTACATAAGCGCGGCGCTTGCCAGAAAACCTATCCCAGTTAGGACCGTCCCAACTTGAGTTAGGGAACCTTTTGGGTCGCCCTTTATGCTTCGAAGGATCGCGAGAGCGGTCAATATCGCGTAACTGAGGAACCCGAAGAAGGCAACTGGTATCCCAAACGTCGGCGTGCCCTGCGAGCCAAAAGGAATCCAAGCATACTTCGAGTTCGCGATCTTGCCGCAACCGCTCCCGATAATGCACGCGAGTTCGGCGCCCATCCAGTGAGCCATGGTCAGGTAGCCGGCGATGGCGAGCCCGGCAAAGCCTAGGATCATCAGGATTCGATTCAAGAGGACAGACTTCATGCTTAGCTTCAATTATACGGGGGTAGGGCTCGTTGTCGTGTTGCAGTAGCGCAAAGACCATTCAACTGCCAAGGTATCCTGTAGGTTCCCCAAATGCCCGAAACCCTGCTTCGTCCCTCATCGCTCACCCACACAAGCCGGCCCAAAGAGCGCCGGGGGACGTACTTTGTCCAAACCTGGGGTTGCCAGATGAACGAAGAAGACAGCGAGCAACCCCAGGTTTGGACAAAGTACGTCCCCCGGCGCTCTTTGGGCCGGCTTGTGTGGGTGA
>JBKJJL010000090.1:0-3716 GCA_046597875.1 Fimbriimonadaceae bacterium
GGAATCAGGTACCGATCCCAGGTCGGCGCATACCAACCCCGCGAAGATGACGAACCCACCGGAATCAAGGCGCACCCCGATTTGCGAGCCATCATGAGAACACCGGGCTGAACAACCCCTGAAGGCCCACGGGGCCCGTCCGGCGTTATTGCCATTTCATCGCCCTTGCGTAGCACGCGAATTGATTCCACGAGCGCCCTTTCGCCACCCCGACCCGTGCTGCCCCGAATGATCTGAAATCCGTATCGGGTGAAGATACGCTTCTGCATTTCGCCGTCGCGCGAGTGGCTGATAATGCACCAAACGCCCCGGTTCTTGAAAAACTGGGCGGGGATAAACGACCGCCCATGCCATCCGCAGTAGATCTTGCCCGCAGTCAGGTCTTTTACGCCCTCCCAGCCGTGCGAGCGGATTCGAAGCGTCATGCCAATCGTTCGAGTCACAAAGTACACGAGGCTGCTCAGGACGTATGGGCGGCGGTCTCGCCACCATTGCTTCACAGCATTCCCCGATGTCGGGCGAGCTCGCAGGCTGGATGCATGGCGTACCTTTCGGAAAGTTCTCGAAGCCAAGTGTCTCTTTCCGGTGGCTCGGACATCCCCGCGAGGGCCAAGAGCGCTTCGGGGCGCTGTCCATCGTCTGGATCGCCCCCGACAACGCTAAGGAGGAGACCCCGGCTCAAATCCGCGTGCGTCATCCGCAAGCGATCCGCGAGCAAGGTTCGCTTGAGCGAACTGATTTGCTGGACTTGGCCGATGCCAATTAATCGGGCCAAAACCTCGGGGCGCTCGGATTCGTCCAGGCATTCGATGAGGGCCAGGAGAACTTCACCTTCACCCTCTTTGTCGCCCATCAAGGCGAGCGCCGATGCCTTTTTACGCAAAGCTGAAACGTCCTCCGGATGGTCCGCTAGGTGCAAGTCGCTGGCGGCTACTTTTGCGGCAGGGCTGCGGTCGTCAAGGCGGTCCATCGTTATGTGCCCCATCTGCTTGTTCGCCTCGTTTGGGGCGCGGAAGATGGCGCTCAGGAGTAATCCCGCCAGGAAGCCTCCCAAGTGGGCCCAAAAGGACTGCCCCGCGGCGACGCCGCCGAGGGTCACGAAGGCACCCAAAACCTGCAAAACCAACCAGAGCACGGTGATCGCGAAAATCGGAACTCCGAACCGAGGAGCTACCGTGACGTGCAGCCTTGTGTACCTTGTGTTGTAATACGCGATGCAGGCGGCGACGCACCCGCTAGCACCAACGAGGGGCGCGGGATCGGCAGTTTGTCGGGCAAAGAACCAAAACGCGGCGACGCCGGCGAGGCCGCCGAGGAGATAGACGGCGAGAAAGCGAAGCCTGCCCGCCGCCAACTCGACCGACTTGCCCACCGCGGCAAGGAAAACCATGTTGCCGAGCAAGTGGAGCACGTTTTGATGGATAAACAAGCTTGCAGTCGCGTCGAGAATTCTAGGCTCACGAGCTTGGAATCCGTAATCCAGGGCGAGGAGTGGCTGGAACACAACCAAGTAGGCCGCCGCAATGTTCGCGGCAACCAAGCTCAATGTTAGGATTGGAACGTCGCCAGAGTTCTTCAATCGTCCTCGTACATGTCTTCTGAGATGTCAACGTTTATGTACGTCTCCTGCACGTCGTCGAGATCGTCAAGCGCTTCCAGGAGGCTCAGAAGCTTGGGCATATCTGCTTCACTCGGGTTCGCTTTGTTAGTCGCGATGTAAGTTAAGGCGACCTCGCTTGCTTCAAATCCCGCCTGAAGGAGGGCGTCGTTCGTTTTGTGTAGGCTTTCGACTGCGGTGTACACGGTGAAATCTTCGTCGTCCATTTCAACGTCGTCGGCCCCTGCGTCGATCGCTGCCAACGTGAACTCATCCTCGTCGCGCTCTGCGCGGGAAACTGTGATTTCCCCCAAGTGTTTAAATTGCCAACTAACGGACCCGTTTTCCGCGAGGCTCCCACCGTGCTTTGTGAACGCGTGTCTGATCTCCGCGACGGTTCGGTTTCGATTCTCGGTGTAGACCTCAAGAATGACGGCCGAGCCGCCGGGACCGTACCCTTCGTAGGTCAGCTCTTCGTAGGCCGCGCCTGGGATGACGCCGGTGCCGCGATCCACCGCGCGCTTGATGTTTTCGGCGGGCACGGAGTTCTCTTTCGCCTTTGCGATCGCGACCCGAAGTCGCGCGTTCGTGTCGGCGTCACCGCCCCCGGCTCGGGCCGCGATGATGATCTCTCGACTCAGTTTCGTAAAGAGTTTGCCCCGGATTGCGTCCTGCTTTCCCTTGCGCAGACGGATGTTTTTCCACTTGGAATGGCCAGCCATATCGGTGAATTGTGACACCTTAGCCAATTCGTGGCAAAATCGGGCGTGCTCAGCATCGCGGAAGCGCTCAAAATGCGTCATGGTAAGCGTCTCGTTTTCACGAATGGCGTGTTCGATATCCTTCACGCTGGCCACGTGCGTTACCTGGCGGAGGCTGCTCGCTTGGGAGATTTGCTCCTGGTCGGAGTGAACTCGGACGAAAGCGTGCGGCGATTGGGAAAGGGGCCCGACCGCCCGATCAATTCGCTGGAAGATCGTTGTTTTGTTCTGGAGGGCCTGCGATCCGTGGCGGGGGTCGTGGCTTTCTCGGAGGACACGCCAATCGAACTGATTCGCGAATTGCAACCGGAAATTCACGTGAAGGGCGGGGATTACGATGCCGAATCGCTACCGGAGACTTCGATTGTTCGGGGTTACGGGGGTGAAGTTGTTATTCTGCCGTTGCTCGCGGGCCGTTCGACAACCCAAATCCTCGAGCGAATGCGAGGCCTTGAATGAAATCCTTCATGGTTCGCACCCGCGTTCCAAGGAGGCATGAATAAATCTCTTCGACCCCGATCCGACCCTGCAGTGGCTCTTCTGCATGACCCACCCGGACGACGAAATCTCGATCTGCGCGTGGATCGCGAGACTTGCGACGGTGGACCCGTCACGGGTCTGGATGAGTTGGACGCATCGCACCGATGTTCGTGAAGCTGAAGCCCGAGCGGTTGCGCGCCGACTAGGTGTTCCCGATGACCACCTCATCTTTCATGCCGGCACGGACGGGTTCGTGTGCGACGAAATGGCCGCTCTCCTGCCGGGATTTCAAGCGATGGTGGATTTCATTAAGCCAGATCGCGTGGTCTGCGGCGCGTTTGAACAGGGCCATCTTGATCACGATGCGACGAACTTCCTTGTCAACAAATCCTTCGATGGGCCCGTGCTTGAAGTTCCGTTCTATCATACGTATCTCACACGGATGCCTCGCGTCAACCGCTTTGCATCTTCCGGGGGCGAAGAGATTATCACTTTGACCTCGCCAGAGAGGCAGCTGAAGAAGGCCGTCGCGCGGTCTTATCCGAGCCAGGCGATCTGGAAGAACATGATCTTCGCCGAGCTTTGGGCAAAGTTGAGCGGGGATGGGTCCCTGATGGCGAGCGAACGCATGCGCTTGCAGACTCACCGGGACTTCTTAACCCCAAATTTGCCTGAACCAGTTGGTTCGATGGTAGCGAGATCTGAGCGGTGGCTGCGATGGATTCAGGCTTTAGAACGCTTAAAGGCTTAGGTGGCATGACCGTCCCGGTCATGCGTCTCAGAAGCGTCCCGCTCCTGATCTCAGGTCAAGGAGTACGGCGCGGATCAGCACCCCCGGGACGGGGGTGCTACGCATGGCCGGGACGGCCATGCTACTT
>JBKJJL010000144.1:0-21238 GCA_046597875.1 Fimbriimonadaceae bacterium
CCGAGCTCAAGCGCTCGATCCATGATGCGAAACGCGTCATCCTTCGAGGTGTCAGCCCCAAAGTTCATGGTTCCAAGGCAGAGGCGGCTTACGCGAAGGCCAGTGCGGCCGAGGAAAGTTGTGGGAACGGGCATAGATTCGTTGTACCTAAATCACTTCCGACGCCGGGCGGATATGACTTCGGTATTCATTCCCGCGAAATGGAGCGCGCCCCCGAAACGACCGTGCTCCATTTTGATGCACTTGTCCACCACCACCGATAAGCCAGCTTCGAGGGCCCGATCCGCGGCGTCAAAATCAATGATTCGAAGCTGCATCCAAACCGCCTGAGCCTGAATTGCGACCGCATCCTGCACAATCGCAGCGACCTCAGCGGCGGGACGGAAGATATCCACAACATCCACCGGAACGGGGATACTTTTCAGGTCGGGATAGCATTCTAATCCGAGAATCTCCGACGCCCTCGGGTTCACGGGAATGATCCGATAGCCCTCGTCGCGCAAGTACGAGGCGACCATGTTGCTAGCCTTGGTCGACTCTGTGGATAGCCCAACCACCGCAATCGTGCGCGCCTCGGTAAGGAGCCGCTGGATTTCGCGTGTGTTCTGGTAACGCGCTCGCTGTTCAGGATTCAAGGCCGTATTGAGAGCAATATCCATCCTACACGGCCTCCAGAGCTTGGTCGAGATCCCAGAGCAAGTCGTCAGTGGTTTCTAAACCAACCGACAGACGAACCATGCCCGGAGAAATGCCGGACGACGCCAGTTCAGCATCAGAGAGCTGTTGATGGGTCGTCGAGCCCGGGTGAATTACAAGACTTTTGGCGTCGCCCACGTTGGCCAGGTGCGAGAACAACTGAAGGGACTCGATGAAGCGCTTCCCCGCTTCTCTGCCGTTTGCGCCCTTTACTTCGAACGAAAGCACCGCTCCCGGACCCTTTGGCATGTATTTCTTGGCCAAATCAAAGTGGGGATGGCTGGGCAATCCCGCGTAAAAAACGCGCGCAACTTTGGGGTGCATTTCGAGAAACTTTGCGACCGCGAGCGCATTAGCTACGTGTCGATCCATCCTCACGGAAAGGGTTTCAAGCCCCTGCAACAGCTGAAAGGCATTCGTAGGCGAGATGCATGCACCTGTGTCTCGTACCGTCTCAACCCGAAGCTTTACCAGGAATCCGTAGTGGCCGAAGGTGTCGTAGAACCTCATGCCGTGGTAGGCCGGCGAGGGCTCCGCAATCGTGGGAAAAGTCGAGAAATCAAATGTGCCCGAGTCCGTCACGACGCCGCCGATACTGGTTCCGTGACCGCCAATAAACTTCGTGGCGGAATGCAAAACGATGGTTGCGCCCCACTCCATAGGGCGGCAAAGGTAAGGAGTCGCGAAGGTGCTGTCCACGATCAGCGGAATCTTGTTCGCATCCGCGAGTTTGCCAAGGGCTTCCAGATCGGGAATGCTCCCAACCGGATTGCCGATGGTCTCGACAAAGAAGGCTTTAGTTTGGGGGGTAACGGCTTCCTCCCAGGCTCGCAAATCACTCGGATCAACGAAGGTCACGTCGATCCCCAGCTTCTTGAACGTATGCGCGAAGAGTGTGAGAGTTCCCCCATACAGGTGGGCCGAAGCGACTAGATGATCTCCGGGAGACAGGAGCGTCATGATTGTCGCAAACTCTGCCGCCATCCCACTGGCAACCGCGACCGCCCCAGTCGCGCCTTCGAGCGACGCCATCCGCTCCTCAAATACCGCCGTAGTTGGATTGCTGATGCGGGAGTAGATGTTGCCGTACTGCTTCAGCTCGAACAAGTGCGCGGCTTCGTCCGTGTCCTTGAAGACATAAGAGGTCGTTTGGTAAATGGGTGTCGCGCGGGCGCCCACGTAAGGGTCGGGTATCTGGCCCGCGTGCAGCATCCTGGTTTCGAATCCGAACGTGCGACTCAAAGGCGCGCGAACTCCGCCGCTTTCTCGCTCAAGCCATCCGTAGTTTCAGGTCGTTCAGGCCGATCGCGCTCGCTCCGGACGACGCACCAGAATCCGAGCGGCTCCTCGCCCGTGGCGCGAAACTGATGCCACGTAAAGGGAGGAATGTGAACCACGTCGTTCGTATGCAGTTCATGAACCGTGTCGCCGATAAGCACCTGCCCACTTCCCCGAAGGACCATGACGAGGTGTTGGTGTTGATGTCGCTCCAGCGTCGAATGCCCCCCGGATAGGACTTCGAAATAGCGGCATTCGACCGGGAAATCACCCTCACCCTTGAAGACGGTTTGGCGGGAGACGCTCTTGAAATGAGTGCCGTCCTCCTTGTAAGGATGGACGTCGACCCCTTCCCAGGTGAAGTTCGGACGATGGCGACGGATCATGATCGGTTATTACGCGGATTTTACCTTTTGGTTCCGAACAGGTTGTAACGCAGACGGGTAACATCACGGGGTTCCCTCTCTGGGTTCGGACTAGCTACCATGCGCCCTTCCATGCTCCGTTTCGTCGCCGCTTTGTCGGCCCTTATCGCTATCGCGTTTGCGCCTGCTCAAACCTCAGGAACCGGTACTGGCCAAGGTCAGGGTCAGGGGACAGGTCAAACGCAACAGAAAAAGGATGACCCGATTCAAAAGATTCGGGACAACGCTAAATCTGCCGAAGGAAAGGGAAAACTGGACGCGAGCATCGATCCGCTCGGTGTTTTTAACGCCCGTGTTAAAGACTATGTGTCGTTCAAGGCCGTCGTCCGGAACGCGAAGGGCGAGATGCTTTCCTTCATTTTCAGCTTGAAGAACGCGCCGGCCGATGCCCAAATAGATCCCCAGACGGGAACGTTCGCATGGATTCCGACAACGCCGGGCATCGTTCGCTTCTCCGTCCTCGCGGCGGATCCTCTTGATCTCAATCGGGTGATTGCTTCCGAGGTTTCGATTCAGGTCACCAGGCCACTTGAGCTTTTCGGTTACTCGTTCTTCGTGGCACCCCGGGCGGCGATTTTGTCGAGAATGTATGCCATCCAGCAGGGCCTTGCCGGACCCGGACTCCCTATTCGGGCAAACGGAAACTCACCGATGGGCAATGGTCTCGTGCCTGACGGATCATCGCTCAACTCTGTCCTATCAAAGCCCGACCTCAACTTCCCTCCCAACAATCAGAACACTCAGGGAGGCAACACCCAAGGTCAGGGGACCGGTCAGGGCACTCAAACAACTGATCCTTCGAAGCAAGGGGGTCAGGGAACCCAGGGGAACCAAGGCGGCCAAGGGACGGGCCAAGGCACGGGTGGTCAGGGAACGGGGACTCAAGGAAACCAAGGCAATCAAGGCGCTCCTCCCACTTCACCGCCCGATCCAAACCGCCAGCCCACGACCGGATTCGGAGTGCCTCCGATCAATCCTTACGGAACGCGCTTTAACCAACAAGATCCTAGTTCCCTGCAGCAGCTAGATGCCTCACGGTACATGATCGGACCTTTCGATATGATGGGAGCGAATGTTTTCATTCCCGCTCCGGAGCGCTACCAACTCGGCGCCGGCGATGTCCTCATGATTCGAATCGGGAGTCCTACGATGGACACCCAGGATTACACGGTCAAGGTGAGTGCCAGCGGGACGATCAACTTGCCAGGTAGCAACAAACAGTTCGTGGTTCGTGGCCAAACGCTTGCCCAAGCGGAGGCGGCTTTGCAAAAAGAGATTCGCAAATACGTCCGCGAAGGAGATCTCACAATGACCCTGAAGGAACTCAGGACCATGTCGCTGACCGTTCTCGGCGAGGCCTTCATGCCGGGGAGCTACCAGGTTCCCTCCGTCATGACCCTCTTCAACGCGATCTATATGTTCGGCGGCCCCACCGATTCGGGTTCATTGCGCTCGGTTGAACTCCGACGAAATGACGGGACCCGACGCACCTTTGATCTCTACAAGTTCCTCGTTTACGGAGACGCAAAACAGGATGTTCCGCTCCAGCCTGGCGACACCATCTTTATCCCTCCGGTCGAGGCAAGGGTAACGGTCGACGGCGAGGTCAATCGGCCCGGAATCTTCGAAACCTTGCCTGGAGAAAAGCTCAGAGATCTTATCGAGTTTGCCGGGAAAGCGAAGCCGACCGGAGTTAATCAACGCGTCAGCCACTCGACCGTTGAGCCCGGCCAAGCCCTCAAGCTGGCAGACATTGACTTAACCGCAGGGGGCCCCGCAAATAACCCCCTCGTTTACGGTGGAGATAAGATCGAGGTGTTCTCGGTCCGTCCGGAGATAAGGAATCAGATATCCTTGGAGGGAGCCGTCGATCAGCCGGGGCAATATGCATGGTACGAGGGCATGACGGTCAAATCGCTTGTCGAGCGCGCGCGCGGACTGCTCAGCGATGCCTATCGAGTTCGGGCGGACCTCTTCCGCCAGAACGAGGACAAGTCGACTTCCCTCCTCGTTGTTGACCTTGAAAAGGCAATGCTCGGCGAGCCTGCATCAAACTTAGGCCTCAAGCCCTTCGACAAACTCACGATTTATAGGGTGGGCGATGTCACCTGGATGGGCGACCGACGCGTCACCGTTCGAGGAGCCGTTCGGAAACCGGGCGAGTACGAGCGCTCCGACAATATGCGACTGCTCGACTTGCTGATCCAAGCCGGCGGCCTGAATGGCAACGTCTTCATGGAACAAGGATTCCTTCAGCGCTTCAATGCCGACGGATCCGCCGGAGAACTCCTTCGAATTGACTTCCGGCGGGCAGCTGTCGGCGATCCGGCGATGAATGTGCCTCTCCAAGATCGGGATGTGTTGACGGTCCAGAGCGTAACGGAGGCCCAGTTCGTGCCCGAGCAGCAAGTTAGGATTTTGGGTGCAGTCCAGGCTCCAGGCACCTTCCTGCGCTCCGTGAACATGACTCTGAAAGACTTGATTCAGCTCGCTGGGGGTGTCATGCCCGAGCATGGCGATGTCATCGAGATCGCAAGCAGCCGGGTGCCAGATGGAACGAAGGCCAGACAATACAGCGTTAAATCAGTGCTGGCGGGTGAAGTGAATGTCGTGCTCGATGCGGGAGACCTGGTAACAGTTCCGGCCCGATCGGACTTCCAAACCACGCCGAGAACCGTCTTCGTCTTGGGTGCCGTTGCCCGGCCGGGCGTGTATGCGATCAACTCCACGACGGATCGGATCAGCGATGTCATCGCCCGGGCAGGCGGCCCGACCGAGACCGCGTTCCTTCGAGGAGCGCAGTTTGTTCGCGATCCTGCAAAACTCCAAACCCTATCTCAGGAACGCTTAACGCCCCGAATTCAAGAGGTTCTCGAGTTGATCTCCGACGCCGAGTACCGCCGTGCCCTGGCACGCGCCGAGGTCGAGAAACTCAGAATTTCCAAGAGCGTTCAGGCGGGCAGTCAGAACACGGATCCAACGTCGTCGATCGCCAGCATCTACACGGGTGCGGCTCCTAAATCAGCAGGTGCGGTCGATACGAAGCCAATCCAATTCCAGATGCAAACAGTATCCGACGCGCGTCGCCTCGTCGATCGGGATATGATTCCCGCCGGCAACATCAACGTTAAGTTTGATCAGGCGCTCGCCAACCCGAAGGGGCCCAATAACCTGGTTCTCGAAGCCGGCGACGTCATCGTCGTTCCCGAGACGCCAGCTACCGTGGCGATCACCGGCGCGGTCATGCTGCCGTCAGCAATCCTCTTCGTGCCGGGCAAGAACGTTGCCTACTACGTGAACCTCAGCGGTGGGTTTACCGTAGACGTTGCCAAGGACCGGGTTCTCTTGATCCGGGCTGGTGGCGAAGTCGTGAAGGCCAATGCACGAACGAGGGTCGAACTTGGGGACATCATCTTCGCTCCGACCAAGGTCATGGCTGAGCGATTGACCGACAAGCAAGCCGAAATTGACGCGATCTCGCGCAATGTAACGTCGGCGGGCGTTGTCTTCGCAATTCTAAAGTCCCTGATCGGCTTCTAGAATCCGGTTGTCTCCACCCGTGCTTTCTCCGGGTGGAGACAACTTTGATTCGGAGGGAGTTTTTTCACGCAGGTGATAACTCCCTCCCCTCTGCGTCCTCTGCGCCTCTGCGCGATAAGACTCCCTCCCCTCCCCTCACAGCCCGCCTGCACAACGTCGCAGCGGGAAGGGTAACCTGCGTCGAGAGTTCCGGGCGCACCTACAGCGGAGTTCATTAGATCTTGAATCGGTGCAACCTGCAATCGGTTTGATGCGTAGCAAGGAAGAATCTCATGGAGCAGCAGCACCTCTCAACTGAAGAGCTTTCTGGAGTGTTGCGACGTGCTCAGGAAATTGACGCCGGGGGTGGCAGTTCGGGCGAAATGGAGGCCTACATCACCGCTGCCGAGGAGGCGGGCATTTCGCGCGAAGCGACCATGCAGGCCATCCGTGAGCGACTCGGCTATCCCATCGCCGCCGCGAGATTGGGCGAGTTCGTATTTGCCCGTTCTGCCGACGGCCATTACTATGCGGCCAAGGTCGAACACACGGAAGAAAAGTCGGCTCGCGTTAAGTTTATGAACGGTGCGGTCGCCGACCTGCCCTTAAGTGACCTCCGCGAGTTTGCGTTGCTGCCCGGGCAAAAACTCAACTACTTATCGCCATCCGGGGGCTTTTGGGCGAACGGGACGGTAACCACATTCAATGCCGATTCCCGTGTGGTCACAATGGAGAGCTGGGGCACTGCGGAATCGGTTCCCCTCGACAAAGTGCGGATGCTCGCTCAGAACACCCGGATGGGCATTAAAGCCACCGCCAACTTGTGGGCATCCAAGCTCTGGTGGCTGGGTGGCGGCATCGGGATAGGAGTGATCCTCGACATGATCCTGCGCCGCTAACCCAAGAACTTTCTCACAAGTTCGCCCTGGAGATCCCCGTCGAGCAAAAACGCGTCGTGCCCGTAGGCGAGCTCGATATCGTGCCACTCGGCCTCGCAGCCTGCCTCAAGCGCCATTTGTAAAAGCGCCTCGCTTTGGTAGCTCGGGTAAATCCAGTCGCTCGTGAAGCTCGTGAAAAGGTAGCGAGAGGACGACCCCGTCAACGAATCCGCAGAGTAGTCGTCGATTGCCCGTGTAAGGACGAGGAGGGTGTTCGCATCGAATCGCTGGGTGAACTTGTCGCCTTGATAATTTAGGTACGACTCAATCTGAAATCGACCTGTCCCATCATCCTGCAAGTTTCTCCCAAACTTCGCTTCAAAGGCTGCTTGGCTCAAGAACGACAAATGGCCGATCATCCGCGCGACCGCCAGGCCGCCATCCGGACCTTTGCCTTGCGTATACTCGCCCTCCTGCCAGGCTGGGTCCCTCATAACCGCCTGTCGGGCGGCTTCGTTAAAACCTATTTGCATCGCGTTGTGGGCATGCGCGCTCGCTGTGATGAAAGCGTTCCGGACTGGAGTTAGGGGTCCGGGACCGGGTCTTGTCCACTCCAGGGCCATCATTCCACCCATACTCCCTCCCGCCACCAAGTGGACGCTTGGAAGGCCAAGCCCGAAGATGAGTCGCCGCTGGACTTCGACCATATCACGCACGGTGATCCTCGGGAAGCGACTCTTATACGGCAGGCCATCAGGAGCCAGCGAAGCCGGCCCCGTAGTTCCCTGGCAGCCACCGAGGGCGTTTGTTCCGATCACGAAGAATCGATCCGTGTCGATCGGCCTGCCAGGACCGACCATGCGCTCCCACCAACCGACCGCGTGGGCGTCCCCCGAAAGCGCATGGCAAATGACCGCAACATTATCCTTCGCGGAAGTCAGGGTTCCCCAGGTCTCGTAGGCGACGGTTACGTTCTCTAGTGTGCCGCCCCTCTCGCAGGTCAGCGGACCGACCTCGAGGTATTGCCGCTCATCCGCGGTCGAACTCGTGCGCTGATTCTCCTTAAACAACTCGGGGTCAATCATCGTCAGACGTCCATTCCCAACTCGATCTCGCGACCCTGAACGATTTTCGCCCGACCTCCCATGATGAGGACCGTCAGCATTCCTGCAAGGAACCCACCCGCATGGGCCCATGTCGCGACGCCGTCCTGCGGGACAAAAATCTGCCAGAGGAACCAGATACCGAGCAGCTTCCAAGCTTCGAGGGTCACCGTCGTCACATACAGCAAGATCTCGATCTTATTGGCGGGAAAGAGGAGGAAATAGCATCCCAAAACGCCTCCAATTGCCCCCGATGCCCCGATCGTTGGCGTCGCCGAGCCAGGATCAACAAGGACGTGAGTCGCCGACGCGACGATGCCCCAGAAGAAATAGTACACCGCAAATCGCCACGCTCCCAACGCGTCTTCGACGGATTCCCCGAAGGTTAAGAGGAACAGCAGATTTCCAATGAGGTGCAACAGGTTTCCGTGCAAAAACAGGGACGTGAACACGGTGACGAGAGCAAAACGGTCACCACCCTCAAAGAGCGCGGAGACGACATACGACGGCCTCATCGCCAGATCGCCAAACACAAATCCGTTCGCCAACAGATTGAACTGCCGATCCCACAAGTAGATCAACACGTTGAGGCCGATCAGCGTGTACGTGATAATCGGGCGGTAACGGTTCACCTGGTTATCGCCGATCGGGAGCATCGGGGCGGATTCTACCGGTAGATCGAGTAGGCGTCCCAGTCGGGAGTGACTTTCAACCTAAGACTCGCCATTTGACCGACGTGATAGAACTCATGTCCGGCGATGAATGCGGCGGCTGCCTTGAGTGCTTTTTCGTCGTCTCCCGCGGCCTTCACAGCTTCGACCGCTTTCCCTCGCTCGTCATTAAACGTGTTCATCAGGGTGGCCATCGCCGTGTCGGCAGGCTTATACGAGCCCCACGCGTACTCGGATTCGCCAGCAAGTGAGCTTTGAGCCGCGTAGACGCAATCGGTCAAATGGATCAGCGTTTCACGAGGGCTCATCGCCCCGTCGCTGACCTTTACATCGGCGTGGGCTTCATCGAGTCCTTCGAAGACCTTCGCGACCTGGTAGGCGGAATCGTCGAGATAAAGAGCGGAGAGTTCGCTTGCGGTCATGAAGGAATTATGGCATTCCCTAAAGTGCGGCGAACTGCCGCAGGCTGTGAGCCTTTGCGGTACTGTGTTGCAGATGGAGCGAGGGGGATGGGAGCAATCGGCGCAAGCTTGGATCGCGAGCGTCGGCGACCAAGGCGACTGGTTGCGGCGTTGGGTCCTGGATCCTGTCATGTCCGAACTCATCCGGGGGTCTCGCAAGGCTCTGGATGTCGGTTGCGGCGAGGGTCGTTTCGCCCGAATCATGGCCGAACGCGAAATCTCGGTCTTTGCATTCGACCCAATCGTCCACTTCCTTGAGTTCGCCCGAGCCCGCGATGAGTCCGGTCACTATCTCCGGGGTTCCGCCGAAGCCATCCCGTTTCAAACCAGCTCGTTCGACCTCGTCGTCACCTACCTCACGCTCATCGACATTCCTGACTTTCGCCGAGCGATTCAGGAAATGACGCGGGTCCTCCAACCTGACGGCAGACTGCTCATCGCGAATCTGTCGCCATTCGCGACCACGGGGGACGGCTGGGTTGAAGACGATCAGGGAAAACGCCAGCACTTTCCGGTCGATCACTATCTCAAAGAATCTTCGCAATGGTATTCCTGGCGAGGAATCCATATTGAAAACTATCACCGGCCCCTCTCCGCCTACATGGAAGCGCTGATCGGATGCGGTTTGATTCTTGAGCAGTACCTCGAACCCGCGTCTATCGAAGGCGCTGGTGAGAACGCGGAATGGTATCGCCGGGTGCCTTGGGCGCACATCATGGTCTGGCGAAAGCCCTGAACCACCCATATCATGTAATCTGCGACGCGTGAGGGCAGAAGCGAAGAATAGCGCCTTGCTTCGAGCAACTTTGGCCCTGCTCGTGGTCGTCGCGCTGGGCTTCATCTTCCATGCGGATGGAGCGTTTCTGAAGCTCGGTACCCATCGCGACGCCCTTCGGCAAGCGTCCATCTACGGCATTCTCGCGTGCGGAATGACGCTCGTCATCATCAGCGGAGGGATCGATCTGGCGGTTGGAAGCGTGGTCGGTCTCACCGCCGTTTGCTTCTCGCGAATGGTGATCTGGATGGAGGTTTCACCTTTGGTGGCGATCCCCGCTTCCCTGGCCCTCGGAGCGCTTACCGGGCTTGTTTCAGGGTTCCTCGTCGCCTATCCTCGGCTTCAGCCTTTCATCGCTACCCTGGCGATGATGGTCTTCGCCCGTGGCTTGGCGAAGACAGCCAGCGGTGGCGTGAAGGTAGGGACTGCCCTGCAACAACCTGATGGATCGTTCGAATACGTGGATGTTCCGGGCATTTTTCGCTCGATCGACTCCCGAATCCTCGGCGATAACTTGTCCGTTGTCACATTCATTTTTATCTTCGTCGCCTTAATGTCAGCATTTCTTTTGACGAAACATCGCTGGGGTCGCGAGCTCTACGCCATCGGCGGAAACGAGGAAGCAGCTCGACTTTCCGGTTTGCCGGTTGCACGATCAAAGATGCTTGCCTATGTCTACTGCGGAGTCCTCGCCGCGATTGCAGGCATCTGCCAGGCCGCTCAAGAGCAGCAAGGGGACCCGGAATCGGGCGCGGGGTACGAACTGGCCGCAATCGCCATCGTTGTCGTTGGCGGGACGAGTTTGACCGGTGGGCAAGGAAGCGTTGGGCTCACGGTGATCGGAATGCTGACCATCGGCTACCTGGAGAAGATCCTGAGCGTGAATGCCGTTCCCGAAGCGGCACGGCTGATGCTCACGGGTGCTATTATCGTAACGGCGGTGCTGTTGCAGCGTCGGAGGCAAATGTGATTATTGGCAAGAGTCTAGCAACGGTAGGGATCGCGTTTTTTGTGGTGGGTTGTTCCGGTGACAAAACGGTGGCTGGCGCGCCGGTCCCTTCCAGCGGCGCAAAGAAGTACACGATCGGCATGAGTCAGTGCAATCTGGGCGAGCCCTGGCGCGTGCAGATGAACGCCGACATCCAAGCCGCCGCCGCCGCCCACCCGGAAATCATGATGGTGTTCCGCGATGCCCAAAACGATACGCTCAAGCAACGCAGCCAGATCGAAGAGTTCATTAGCCAAAAGGTGGATGCGATCATTGTCAGCCCCAAAGAAGCGCAGCCCTTGACGGAGCCCATCGCAAAGGCATTTGAATCCGGGATTCCAGTGATTGTGTTGGACCGGGCAGTTCTGGGAGACAAATACACCTGCTTCATCGGTGCCGACAACGTGAAAATCGGCAAAGCCGCGGGCGAATGGCTGAAAGCCAAGCTCGGTGGTAAGGGCACGATTGTCGAACTGAAGGGCTTGATGACCTCGATACCTGGCGGCGATCGCAGCAACGGATTCCGCGATGGCATTAAAGGCTCGGACATCAAGATCGGCTTTGAGGCCGACATGAAATGGCTGGAGCCGGAAGCGAGGAAGGAAATGGAGTCTGCCCTGGCCCGCCTTCAGAAAATTGACGCCGTGTATGCGCATAACGATCCCGGGGCCCACGGGGCCTATCTCGCAGCCCAAGCCGCGGGTCGAGACAAAGAAATGCTGTTCATTGGCATTGATGCCCTTCCGCAAGAAGGGATCCAGTACGTGAAGAAAGGAATCCTCGCGGCGACTTTCCAGTATCCAACCGGCGGCTCCGAAGCGATTGACAACGTTCTTAAAGTCCTGAGAGGCGAAAAGGTGGAGAAGACGATCGTCCTAGGCTCGCGGTCATTTACGAAGGAAAACGTAGACGCTGGCGGCGAGGCATTGCCTTAGCGGCAGGCAATGTCTAAGGATCGATTTCAACGCAAGCTTTTGTCGAAGGTGGAGCTTGACGAATATGCTACTGGTGCCCTAGGATTGTCCGCAGACCAAGTGGGAACTGCGGCCTACAAGAGTAATCGGAAGTACCTCATACCGGACAATGCAGGTCAAAAGGCCCTTATCGCGAACCAGCTTGTTGCAAACGTTCACAAGCGGTGGACCCTTTTCGGATCAACGGATTGGGGAGTTTGGCCCACTGCTGAGGTACCGGGCCTGTTCACAGCCGTCCGTGCGTCCCGCGGCTACACCGAGCCGATATGGGAGAAGCGTGGAGAAATTGTCGGCCCTGAAGACTCCGAGTACCTCTGTTGCTTAGTCGCAGTTGCACTTTACGCGTCATGGGATGTTCTGCTCATTGACCTGGAGGGCGGTAATGGTGCTTTCTGTTCGCATGACGACTGGATGTGCGCGATGGGCCCGGATCGAGCGTTCCGTCGAAAACTTACCAAAATGATGCACTGTCACGGCCCCAAGTTCCTTGGTTGGCAGGTAGAAGAAGACTGAACGATCTCTTTTTTTTTGTGATGGTTGACCGGCCCGGTCAGTCCCTACTCGAAAATCGAAACACCTATCAACGTGGATAACGATAGTGCCCCGTTATCACCCACGATTCCAAAACGTCTTCTTCAAGCGTGGTGCTCAAGTTGTGAATCGCGTACGGCAAGCCCTTTCCATTGCGTTTGTCGCTCAAGATGCCGGTGTGATCGAGCCCGCTGTTTAGCCTCCAGGTGACGAAATCTCCGGGTTTCCATTGAGCCTTTAGCTTCGTGTCAACGCTCAACACGGAGCCAAACCTCTTCCAGAAAACCCGATGATTCGGGACGCGGCGGTGGTCAATGTTCTTATCGGGCTTCCCGTTTCCGGGATAGCGCGGGTATTGCTTCCACGCAAGCTTCATGTCTTCATGCATAAGCTTTTGCAGGTCATAACCCGCGTGCCGCAGCGCGCGGACGATGACGTCGGTGCAAACCCCGCGGTTCCTCGGGAGATCGCCATTTGGGTATTTTAGCTTCACGTACCGATTATCGTAAACCGTCCCCCAACTGAGCTGCTCCCGCGCGCCTTCAACGATTTTTGTCGCCGTGCTACCGATGGCAAGGAAGAGGATTGCCGAGATCATGTATCAAGATAACCGTAGGTGCGGAATGATCGTGCCCGCGCTTAGGAGAACCACTAGCTTGTGGTAACGTCCCCTAGTTATGTACGGAATCGCCCTCTGCGTCGCTCTTTTAGCTCCCCTACAAGGAACCACGAGCGAGTACACGTTCAAGCACTCAAAAGCGGCACTCTTGATCAAGAACCGTTGGAAAACCGTTTTTGAGCCATTGGTTCCGGGAATCCAGCTTGCGACTAGCCTCGAGAATCCGCCCCCAACGGGACCATGGGTTTTCTTGGATGAAAAGCGAAATCGGCTAGTGTTCGGCTCGCGAGACGACTCTGCGGAGCACATGCCGCGCTACATGGCCGAGTTCGACGTGAAGCCATGGGAAATTCGGCTGGTCATTGGCCTCTCGCGACAAGACTTGGGTCTAAAGCTCTCCGGCACGATACAAACGGCCAGCAACCAAACGGTGACCTTTGGAACATCGGAGTTAGGCGCGATGTTTGAGTTCCGACCCCGGATGAGTAACGACGGCACCGTACTGATTCAGATCATGATGACCACGGTGCCCGAGGGCGTGAAGTCGAGTTGTTACGCACAGGTTGACTCATTTGGAACAATTACTCTCCAAATTCTTGGTGGCAAGGCGGCATTCATCAAAGGGCCCAAATCGCGCAGTGGAGAAAAGATACTGACAGCACCAACCGGCGATGCATGGAAGCCGTTCAAGATCGACATTGCCGCGATTGCTTTAGAATACAAATAGGAAGCAAGAAAGAACCTAGCAACCGACCGAAAACGTCCCATTTGTATGCACGGAATCGCCCTCTGCGTCGCCCTCCTGGCACCCTTTCAAGGAACAACGAGCGAATACACGTTCAAGCATGTTCGCGCGACCCATTTCTTGAGATCGGGAACGCTTGAAGCACTTTCTCCCGGGATTCAAATCTCAAAGAGCCTCGATTCTCCGCCACTGACGGGTTCATGGGTCTATTTGGATGAAAAGCGGAACCGTCTTGTGTTCTACTCACGCGATGATTCGGCGGCTCACCTCCCTACGCTAATGGCTGACTTCGACGTTAAGCCCATGGAGTTGCAAATGACCGTTGGACTGGAGCGTCCCGAATGGGGCCTTGGCCTCACCGGCACGATCAATACTCCAAACAATCAAGCGGCGATCTTTGGCTCGAAGCAACTGGGTGCGTCTTTCGAAATCCGCCCCCGGATGAATAACGACGGCACGGTAACCATTCAGATTATGATGACCACCCTGCCCGAGTTAGAGAAGAGCCACTGTATGATCCGCCTGGACTCATTTGGAACGGTCAAACTCCAAATTCTGAATGGCCAAGCCGCGTTCATCAAGGGTCCCAAGTCGCGTTCCGGTGAAAAAATCATGACGCCGCCAACTAGCAAGGCGTGGAATCCCTTCAAGCTCGAACTCACCGTTCTGCATAAGTAGCCGACGGCATTAGAGGTCTTCCTTCACCGACAAATTCATGGACTCCTCGATCTGATCGGCCATCTGCTCGGGATCAGCCGCCTTTCGCAGGGCGTCGATCTCGTCGTGGTCCGCATCGATTTTTAGATGCTGCATGATTTGCTGAAGCATCGTGAGCATCTGGCTCGCCTCCTGCTCGGCGAGGAGGTTGATCTGGAGGTCGAGGTGGTTGCGCTTGTTGGCAATGAGTTGCTCACGGTTTTGGCTGATGAGGATGAACGTCGAGAGCAAGATCGCTTCAATCGCCAGCGTTAGGATTAAGATGTGGTGTGGAAAGGGATCGAACTGCATGGACTTGGGGAAAACCGACGATCCATTGATGACGAACCAGAGGACCAAAACCGCGCATTGAACCCATACAAACGCCATTCGCCCGACAAATCCAGAAACTGTGTTGGCCACGCGATCGGCATTCGACATGCTGTCATTCGCGGCCTGCTCGATGCGGGCGATGGTGTCAATGTTCTGTTGGACGAGGTCGTTAACGGCGGGGCGATCCATTTTGAAAGGTATACCGCGACACGGCTCGAGAGTGCGCAGGAACAAAGTGAAAACGAGCGCGAACGCGAATACCACCTGAATCCGTCCATACTCGCGAGGGAGCATCGGCGCGCCGATGTACGTTTTCAGTCATGAAATTAGCCGGATTTCGCCCATTGGGCCTTGCCATTTTCGCTTCACTGTCCGCAATCGGGAGTTGCACGGATATCTGGGTAGGGGGCCGCACCGAGACCCATGCTGAGGTAACCCAAGCGATCAAAGGTGTCGGCACGCTTCTCGGCCGCCGGGACGGGGGCCTCTTTAGAATCCGGTTGTCGGCAACCGTCACGGAATCGCAAGCCAAAAGAACCTTGCAAAAAAGAGGCATCGAGCATGTTTTTCCGTACGAATCCATGCACGTAGACAACCGAAGCCTCACGTCGGTCAAGCGACATATTGCCTATAAGAAAGCATCCTTCGAAGCGCGGACCGGTCGCGAGGCGGAGGTAGCCGAAGCCGCTGGAGAGGAAACCGGTACCGATTTCTACGAGGCTCTCGCGCATTGGCTTTCGTTGCGAGTGGACAGCTACGGCAACTTCGATCCAATGTGGATGCGGCAAGCATCGAAACAGCGGGAATCTCTGCCAGCTTATCGGGGCGGCCCAAAGGGACCCAGCGGCTCGTTTGAATACATTGGCCCTAAGAACTTGGACATCCCCTATGCCCAGTACTACGGCAAGCGCCCTCTAAGCGGCAGAAAGTCCGGCATCGCGTACGCGCCCAGCAACCCATCAGTAATCTACGTCGCCAGCGCCGGCGGAGGGCTGTGGAAGACCACGGACGGCGGTACAAACTGGACCTGCCGGAGCGACACCTGGATCGGCACCAACGCTGAATCTGTGGCAGTTCATCCGAGTGATCCGAACATCGTCTACGTCGGCACTGGCGACTACGAAGGCTTCCCGATCCAAACCTACGGCATCATGAAGTCGACGAACGGTGGTTCGACCTGGACCAACACCGGGGCTGCTCAGTTTGGCGGATCGGTGGTAACTGGGATCGTCATCATGCCCGACAATCCTGCCACGGTCGTTGTGACCACCGGAAGGGGATCAACCGGTTCTAGTTCTGAGATATGGCGATCAACAGATTCAGGCGCAACCTGGAACCCCGTGGGCGGCGTAACCGCGAACTGGGACGATATCGACATAAGCGCGCTGAAACCCGGGGGCGGGTATGACCTGTACGTCGTCGGTACCAAGAGTGGCGCAAACGGTGGCGTGATTCGGAAAAGTGTGGACAGCGGCGCAAACTGGACAGTCATTACACCGGCGCAAACGACCTCTCAACCCTCCGCGATAAATATAGCGTGTTCGAAGATTGACTCCAACATCGTCTACGTCTTGGATACGTCGGTCTCGCCGGGAGGGATCTACAAATCTTCCAATGGAGGAACCAACTGGGTTTCGATTGCGGCCGGATTTCCTAACGGAAACAGCAACTATAACTGGTCGCAAGGCACCTACGACTATCACATCAGCACCGGAAAGAATGGGCTCCAAGATGCGGTTTTCGTGGGTCTCATCACGGTTGCTTACTCGCCAAACGGGGGCGGTAGCTGGATCAACGTTGGCAACACCTATGGTGGAAGCGGGGGCCCGATCAACACCCACAACGATCAGCACTGCTTTGCGGCGAACCCTCAGAATCCAGCTGAGTACATCATCGGCAATGACGGGGGCGTCCACAAGTTCTCGATTACGAACTTCGCGACCGGTGCAGGTACATGGACTGGCCTCAACTCCCAGATTCACGACACGATGATTTATGAGATGGACGTCCATCCGACGTCGATGAACCACGTCCTCACCGGAACTCAAGATAACGCCAGTCCCGCCGCCCGCGGCGATCTTGCCAACTGGGACAACCTATACGCTGGCGACGGCGCCTGGCCCGCCTTTGACCGCGTTAATAACGGCGTCCACTACTCGCAGTCCCAGGGAATGGCGGTCTATCGCTACGATGCTTTCAACGACTTCAGCCCAACCCAACTAGACCCGCCTATTAACGGGGCTTTCATTGCTCCGCTCATTGTTGCCGGTAACGGCAAAGAAGTTTTCTGTGCTGGAAACCGTCTTTGCTATCACCCGGGCCCACCGACCGGAACGTCAGGCTGGGTCACCCGGCCCACGGTTATCTCGGGAGGAAACGTAAACGAACTCTCTTATGCGCCCACCAACGGCGACGTCATCTACACTGGTGACGGCAGCGGGCAACTTTGGCGAACTCCTGACAAGGGAGTCACGTTCGCTCGAATTGACACCGGCTTGCCTGATCGATCGATTGGCGCGATTAATGTTAGCTGGACCGATCCCAACGACATTCTGGTCGGGTTTAGCGGTTATTCTGGCGCAGATCACATTTACCGGTGCACGAATACCACCGCCGGAACCCCCGTCTGGACGGACGTGACCGGCAACCTGCCGAACGCCGGAGTTCAATCCATCGCGCGGGACCCCATTTCCGCGACGACCTGGTACGCGGGAACCGACGTCGGTCTGTTTATGACAACCAACAGCGGTGCTACGTGGACCAGCCTTCGTTCGCTTGGCCTGCCAAATGTCGAAATTTCAAGCGTCAAAGTGAATGGTGCCAAAACGCATCTGTATGTTGCAACTTACGGGCGGGGCGTTTGGCGGATTGGACTTTCCGTGCAGCTTTCCAATGTGGCAGGACGGATCACCGAGAACGGCAATGCCAGACCCGGCGCCACCGTTTACCTTGCAAAGTTGCAAGATGTCAGCCCTTGGGTACGGTCCGCGCCGAACCTTCCGATTCCAGACAATAACGCAACCGGCGTCACTGCGAACCTATACGTTCCGGTAGCTCAGACCATCAAGAGCGTGTCCTGCCATGTGAAGATCACGCACACCTTCATTGGTGACCTCACGGTCGCCTTGCGGCATCCTGATGGCACAGAGGTCACTCTTCACAACCGCACCGGCGGTGGAGCCGACAACATTGACCAGATTTACACGGTGACCGCCTTTAACGGCAAGAACTCGACCGGCATCTATAAACTGATCGTCAAAGACCTCGTGGCCAACGACAGCGGCACGTTAAATGAGTTCGACGTAAGCCCAACGTACGACGGCTATTTGAACACGGCGAGCATGGTCACGGACTCAACTGGCCACTTTCTATTCACAAACGTAGACCCGGGCAACTATCGGATCTATCCAACGCTCACGGGCAAGATGTTCGGTCCAAAATGGCGGCTGGTGTCGGTTCCGCCAAATAACACCTCTCAGAACTTCGTCTGCGGTCCTGCCGTAACGTTCACGTCTGGGGTCATTTCACCGAACGTCATCTATGGCTTGACGAACACCTTCGCGACCATCAACTTGAGCGGCCCCGCGCCCTTTAATATGCAAGTGTTCGTCAAGAAGAGCTCGCCATACCTGTACGCGCCGGCCAGCCTCGTGATCAATACGGGTATCGGCTCGGCAACGTTCATTCTCGGCGGCGGCAATGTGACAAGTGACCTCGTCGGTACGGTGACGTGGACGTACTACGAACTGACAAAGACCGCCTCAATCACGATCAAGCCAAAGCCCGTCATCACGGGTTTAGTGATGAATCCAGCATCGGTCCGCGGTGGAACATCTTCGCAAGGGCGACTCACGATCAGCAAGCCTGCCTTAACCGGCGCGATTGACATGTACGCGAACCTGGTGGAAGACTCCGCCGTCGCGTTCGCACCGTCGTCAACCAGCTTTGCGAATGGCGCAACGTTGTCGACGTTTAACGTAACTACTTCGGCGGTAAGTACATCCACTCCGGTGCCGGTGACGGCTTACTTCTACAACTCCACGAGGGTGACGACGTTGACGATCACGCCGTAGGGTGGGTATTGGGTATTGGGTATTGGGTATTGGGTATTGGGTATTAGGTATTAGGTATTAGGGAATTATACACTCAAACGCTTCAATACCTTAATACCCAATACCCAATACCTTACCCCGGGCTCATAGACCCAAAGAACCATCCACTCCACACGAGGACGTACGCCAGCGAACCGTAAATGGAGGCCTTCCGGACAAACTGCAAGTTAAACTTCGCATACCATGCGAGGACGAACCAGCCGCTGACCAGGGTTAAACCTTTCACAAACGCAAAGAGCCACTCGCTTTGCTCGATAAACACCTTCATGAGCGGATTAAGTTCGACAATGTGCCCTTGAGCGTGAAGCACCGCCGTGGTCACCAAGTCAATGGTTCCGATCCCAACGAGGAGAAGTATTGCTCGGGTGGGTACAACGTTCTTCACAGTGATCATAAGACATCAACAACCGTGCCATCGCGGCTAGATTCAATCTTACGCACAATTGAGTCCTGCAATGCGCGAATTTCAGATGCTGGGGCAATTGTATTGTTAAAAACCAGCACGATTACGTGGGGATTTCCAGAATTGTCCGTCACGTAGCCGCTTAAAGATTGGACTGAATTGAGGCTGCCAGTCTTTCCTTTGAATGAGCTTCCAGCCAGACGATTCTGAAGGGTGCCTTTTCCGGACGCAGCGAGCGCATTGAGCCATGCATCACCCCAGTTGACACGTGCAAAATCCAGTACTTTCGCGAGCGCACGAGGCGTGATGAGGTCGTGGCGGCTCAACCCGCTGCCATCAAGCGGCCTCGCGTCGCCTTTTTCAATACCAACTTCGGATTCCAAAAAATCAGTAAATCGCTTCGCGGCTGTTGCGTAAATCTTCGGTCCAAGCGGTCCATCCACAGCGGCCGCGCTGAGCATGAGATTTTCGGCAAAATTATTGTCGCTCTTTTGCAAGCACTCACCCGCAATTTCAATAAGTGGCTTGCTGGTTAAGGTGAGATCCGCCGGACGATTCGGGATCGTTTGGGTGTAGCTTAGCGGACCCCCAAGAATACTAGCCGCTGCCTTCGCCGGATCGGGAATGGCCAAGGTATCCATCCGGGCATCCTGCTTCGGAATCGGGCCAAAGACCTTCAAGACGCCCGTCCCTGGATCGTAGTCGATTCTTGATTCAGATCCACCCATCGGCACAATGCGGACCCCGTACGGTGTCGGCACGAGCACTGCGCGCCCTCCACGCGCCCAAAGCTCGAAGCTCCCTCGATCCACCGTGAACGCACTCGGCTTGGCCGCGTACTTGTTTGCCAGATCGTCCCACTCCCAAGAAGGCGGCATCACCGACGCATAGCTTGCGCGCACGCGGATCGGGCCGGGCTTGAGGTTCAACTTCTCCTTTGCATTCGCGAGGTCCGCAAACGTGACGGTGGGATGGCCGTCGGTACTGACCCAGGCCCCCTTCGTGTCTTTCCAAATCTCAAGCGTGAAGCGATGCTCGGGCCCAAGGCGCTTAAGGGCATAAACGACTGATAACAGCTTCTGATTGCTCGCCGGAACGACCCGCACGTCGCCATTACGCTCGTACAAGGTGGTCGTCCCCTTCACATAAACGCCGCATAACGCCCCCCTAATCTGTGGCGCAGTGAGTTCGGCATCAAGAGCCTGGGCAAGCGTCTGGGCAAAGACAAGCGCGATCATCAAGGTAAGGGACGGTGTGGAAGAACAAATCGTGGTTGACAAATGATTCAACCCATACCCATCCAATCCCCAGGGATTCGCGCAAAATACACGCATGGTCTTCGCCCTGCTTTCCTGCCCGATGACGATCCCTTCCTCTCCGCTTTCCATCTGGTTTGATAAGCCCGCGGCGGCGTTCACCTCGTCGTGCCCAGTCGGAAACGGTCGTCTCGGCGCGATGCTTTTTGGTGGGATCGACCAAGAACGCATCGTCCTGAACGAGAACACCCTTTGGTCGGGGCGTCCGTTGGATCAAAATCGAAGTGAAGCTTGGAAAGCAAGAGATATCATCAACGAACTACTCAAGCAGGGCAAGAATCCCGAAGCGGAAGAGCTCCTCAACAAGAGCTTCACCTGCGATGGGCCAGGAAGTGGCGGCGGAAATGGCAAGGACGGGCCGTATGGATGCTATCAAACGCTCGGCGACTTGAAGATCAGCTTTCCAGGGCCAGACAAGGCAACCAACTATCGCCGCGAACTTGACCTTCGCACCGCCACAGCCAGGGTGACTTTCGAGCGAGAAGGAGTAACGTACACGCGCGAACTCATTGCATCGAAGCCGGATGAGGCAATCGTTCTCCGTCTGACCGCGAGCAAGCCCCGTGAACTGAATGCAGACTTCGAACTCTATCGGAAGGAGAAGGCGACGATCGCAAATCGTGGCATCCGTGAGCTCACCATGGACGGAACCCTTCAGGACGGGAGGGGTGGCGATGGCCTGTCTTTCGGTGCAAGGCTGAGGGTCGTGCCGATT
>JBKJJL010000227.1:0-53620 GCA_046597875.1 Fimbriimonadaceae bacterium
CGAGGATGCCCTTGTGGCTTCGCTTGTTTCCGGCGAAGGCAAGACGGATACCGCGCTACTTGCGGAAAACCTCGTGTTGATGCGTCATCCCAACGTCATCGTGACGCCGCACATGGCGTTCTATTCCGCAGAAGCGATCCGCCGTATTCTCGATACTACGGCAGAGAACATCCATGCCTTCTCGGCGGGCAGGCCCCAAAACGTCGTTTGATTGACCCCAGCTCTGCCTCCTCGTTGCACGATCCCTTTTCGCAAGGGCAACCGCAACCATAGAGGAACATAGCTGCGCTGCCACTAGGTCAACAGCCATTCTTGACCATGACATATTATCTTCTACTCCGTTTGCCTGCGAGGAACCACAGTCGCCCTACATGCCCGGCATTTTATCCATCTTGCGCATCTCGGATTTCCGTGCTCGGAGCGGCGGCCAGGGCTCTAGGGGCGAAAAGCTGATCCGTTCGGTCCAGCGGCATCCGACCCCTCTGGCAGCAGAGGGAGGCGCACGACAAACTCACTCCCCTGGCCAGGCCCTTCGCTGAATACCGCCACGGTTCCCCCATGTAAGTCGACCAGTCGCCGCACGAGGGACAGCCCGATCCCTAGCCCGCCCGCGCTGTCACCCCCTGTGGCCCCAATCTGGGTTAACAAGTCGAAGACCCGAGACAGCATCTCCAGGGGGATGCCGGTCCCGTCGTCACGGACGCGGATCACGGCCATCCCGTCCTCTCTCGCCGTCGTAAGGCGGATGTGTCCCCCCTCGGGCGTGAACTTGGCAGCATTGGTGAGCAGGTTGGATACCACTTGAACCAACCGAGCGGAATCGCCACTCACCCACAACGGTTCTGGGGACTGGTCGACTACTAGATTGTGCTTGCGGGCATCAATGAGCGAGTGGCTCAGTTCGACGGCTTTTGGAGCGATCGTCGTCAGGTCAATCGACTCTGGGCGGAGCGTGAGCTCGCCGCTGCGGACGCGCGCCAAGTCGAGAAGGTCTTCGACCAAACGGGCCATGTGCGCGGTTTGTCGCTCGATTACGCCCGAGACCATTTGACGGGCAGTGGCATCAACCTGAGGGGATCGCAGGATTGGGAGCACACAAATGAGAGCACTCAAGGGACTGCGCAGCTCGTGTGCGACCGCTGACAGGAAGTGATCTTTCTGCCGGTCGGCCTCTTGGAGCTCCCGCGACCGCGCGCGCAGGTCGTCCTCTAGCCGCCGGTGGTCGGTCATGTCGCGGATGGCGCTGGCGATGAGAACCCCCGGCTCGAGCTGAAGGGGACTGATCGAAACGTCGATCGGGAACTCGCGGCCGTCCTTCGTTAAGCCGAACAGTTCGAGGCCACGGCCCATGGACCGCGGGCGTGGGTCGTCGGCAATGTACTTTCCCTGCAGCGCAAAGTGCATTTCGCGGAATCGCTCTGGCATGAGCACTTCGAGGGGCCGGCCGACTAGCTCCTCTCGGCGGTAGCCGAACAGATTCTCGGTTTGGCTATTGACTTGGACGATCATCCCGCCCCCGTCGACGATTGCGACCGCGTCGGGGGAGGCTTCGAGGAAGCCGTGAAAGAGCCGCTCAGGCTGACTGGCTGGGAGCATCGGTCTAGCGGGTGGGTGTTCCATGTCGGTTAAAATTCGACTTGCCTCCACTTTGGCGGCCTGTTAGACGTTGCCCGTGATAGTCGGTGTGTTACCGGAGAGTATGAGATGTCGTCTCTCCCCTCGCCGAACACTAGGGCTTCAGTTGCTGCCTCATGAGAGAATGGCACCAACTGCCGGGGTTGGTAAGGATCCTTCGGGTCTTGCCAGAATAAATTCATTTCAAATCCTAGCCGTGCGCGGCTCCTAAGAGGACCGCGAGCCCAATTCCTTTTGAGCGATAGATGAGGTGTTTCATGGATGTTTTCCCATCATGGCATAAGGATATTGGTTGGGGCGAGCCTTCACTTCGCCTCGTCGACCATCTTGATGGTCTTTTCCTCAAGGGGGGCCGGGCAGTCGCGGTGGGCGGGGTAAAGTAGCATGTCCTTGACTTATTGTGCCGCAGGCATAAAAACAACTGACTGTAAGAAGGTTTGCATTATGAAAATTGCGAAAACAGCCGTGCCCGAAAAGATCAACGTTCCAGGCGCAATTGCCCGGCAGGAATTGAATTTCGGCGATGCCACAGGATACGGGAAAATTGCCGGAGAATACTTCTCACTAAAAGCGGGAACAGATATTGCCCCGCTCCTGAAAGGCCTCGAGGGCGACCTCTGCCAGTCTCCTCATTGGGGTTACCTGATTGAAGGAGAGGTGACGGTCACTTATTCCGACGGGGCGGAGGAGATAATATCGGCTGGGGATTTGTTTTACTGGCCTCCCGGTCACACAGTGAGAGCCGGAGCGGATGCAGAAATCATCCTTTTCAGCCCACAAGTGGAGCACTGCAAGGTCGTTAACCATCTGCATAAACAGCTCGTCGGCTAAGCTGGAGGACGCGCCTCTCAGCCTCTTGCGCGAGCGACGTGCGCTTATGTTTTTGCGGCTCACCCCTGTATGCGCGCGGCTTGGACAAATGTTCTCGCGGCGCCGGGGCTTGTCGGCGCTGGCCGCTGGGAGCTTCGATTTCGCTTCAACCGATCTTCTTAAGCGATTGTAGATACTCGAGCACCTTCTCGGCCTCCTTCCCGCCGACTTTCGCATGATGGTGCAGGGTGAACTTGTGCGGGCCAATCGCGTCAATCAGCTTCGGCTGGAGCGTGAGGAACGCCTTGACCGCTTCGAACTGGCCCATCATCGCGGCGCAGAAGATATCAATTCGGGCTCCCTTTTCCAGAAGGAACTCGACAATGGCCCGCTGGCCCATGTGCGACGCGCCACCGAGAGCGGTCTCCCAATCCCCGCCGCCCCAGTCCATCATCGCGTTAATAAGGCCCGGCTCCTTTTCCAGGAGCGACTTCGTCATGTTAAGGTCGAAGTGCGCGTAGATGATGAAGTCCTGCACCCGCAGCCGGTTGATCTGCTGCTTCTTCCAGCGTGGCTTAAAATCCGGCGCGGCGTAGTCTCGCTCGAAGGGGGCCTCCGTCGGGCCGGCGGGTTTGTCCTGAGTCAAGCCTTGGGCGGACACGAGGCCGGCCGCAGAGCCGAACGCAAGCCCGGCGGACAAGGTGCAGAAAGCGCGGCGAGAAATCGGGTTGGGGGTCGGGTCGTTTTCGAGAATCGTAGATTTGAGCGGCATGTTGTCTTCCTCATCGTACGCTACGGGGAGCAGAGGGAGTTCCGACTTGATGCGCAATCTATCCGCTTGGCGACCACGTCTGGAATGGCGGAGTCGAAGGGTGTCTTCGCGGTGGTCACAAGCGTCATGTCACCGGCGACAAGTCCGAGCGCGGCCAGGTTCGCGTTGGCGATGGTGGCGAAGTTGACGAGCCAAGCCTGGTAGTCCACGGTCGAAAGGACTTCACCTCTTTGAAATCGGGATGTCAATCGGCTCGTTTAGGAGCCCCTTCATCCCGGATGGTACAAAAAGGCATGGTTTACGAGGTGTAAAATCTGAGATAATAAAGCATGGAGCTCCAGACGTGTTCCGATTGCCAAGGGAAGGTAAGCGACTTGGCAAGTGCCTGTCCGCATTGCGGCGGTTCTCTCACGGCGGTCGCCATGTACGAAAGCAAGTTGGTCGCACACAAAAGAAGCTTGTTCGCAAGGATGCCCAGGCACGTTGGACTGATCCCCGACGGAAACCGCCGTTGGGCTCGTGAGCGTGGGCTTCCGGTTGCCGCAGGTTACATGCATGGCGCTCAAAAAGGCCTTCAAATGATCGAGCACTGCTTGGAGCTCGGCATCGAAGAAGTCTCGTTGTACGGCTTTACGCAGGACAACACCAAACGGCCAAAGGACCAGAGGATCGCCTTTGCCCGGGCCTGCGTGACATTTGTCGAAGCAGCGGTCAAGTCCGACATAGCGCTGCTTGTCGTCGGCGACTCGAACTCGGCAATGTTTCCCACCGAACTCAAGCCCTTTGCCAAGGAAAGGCAGGGCCATGGGCTTAAGGTCAACATGCTGGTCAATTACGGTTGGGAGTGGGACCTTAATGCAGCTTTCTTAGCTGGAAAGATGCGCCTGTTGGACGGACTTGCCTCTCATCAAGTCTCTCGGATAGACTTGATCATCCGCTGGGGCGGGTGTCGGAGGTTGAGCGGCTTCTTGCCGGTGCAGTCAGTGTATTCAGACTTTTACGTTGTGGACGACTACTGGCCGGACTATCAGGTCTGCCAAGTTATGGAAGCGCTCCGTTGGTTTCAGGCTCAAGAACGGACACTTGGCGGCTGACCCCATACAGCCTCGTGGGCGGCCTCAGTCTGAGGGATTAGCGAGCTTGGTGGCACTAGAGAAGTCGAACGCAAGGCGTCGAAAGAACTTTGGCATTATGCGGCTCCTCTGGAGTGTGCCGATTTGGGCGCAAAGGTCACAAACACGCATGCTCTTGTTATACAGCGTCTATCAATGTTCTTGCAGACTGTGCCCCGCATGGTCGCCCGATGGGAAGAAGATCGACTTCTCCCAGGGACCTTACTTCCGCCCTCCGAATCTGGCTAGATAGTCTTAACTGAGCCACGGACTGGACCAACCGCTCACACGAGCACGAACTCGGGATGAAGCCTGAGCGGGCCCTACTTCTTCGTCTGGACGAAGTCCATCCCCTTTTCCCACTTGTCGCCGTTCAGCTTGCGCCTCCTCAGTCGTGAAATGCATGATAAATGACATGCTGACTTCTACTCCCACTGTACGTCCGTTTGCCTTCGAGCAACCACTCCAGTCGGCCTACATGCCCGGCATCTTGCCCATCGCGGGCATTTCGATCTTGATTTCTGAACTGGGAGCGGCGGCCGGGGCTAGGGACGAGAAGCTGATTCCGTTCGGCCCGGCGGCGGTGGGAACGGTGGCGATCACCTTCTGCGCGGCGATATCCAAAACCGACACGGTATCCCCATAGATGTTCGTGATGTAGGCGAATCGGCTGGAGGGCTCGATGACCACGCCATGAGCGCCTTGACCTGTTTCAACAGTGCCAACGACGGTGAAAGTGGCGGTGTCGATGATGGAAACTGTCGTGCTGGGCTTTTCTTTCGTGCCTTGATTTGCCGCCAGCACATACTTGTTATCCGGTGTCACAAAAACCTGAATAGGGCCGACGCCGACGCTTACCTTGCCGACGAACTTGCGAGTCTCTACATCCACTTTGCCGACGGCGTTTTCCCCGTTGAGGGAGAAGTAGACGAGCTTGCCATCCGGCGAGAAGCCGACCTGCACCGGACTCTGGCCGACCTCGATGTCGGCCACGCGCGCATTGGTAGCCGTATCGAGCACGCTTAGAGTCGTGCCCTTTGAGTTCGCGACGTAGAGCCACTTGCCGTCGGGGCTGGGGCGCATGCCATGCGGAGATGCACCAACCGGAATGGTCGTGGTCACTTTCATGGTGGCAACATCCATCACGGTGACCGTGTTGTCGGCTCCGTTCGTCGCGTAGGCCGTTTTGCCGTCGGGGCTGACGACGATGTGCGCCGGTTCCTTGCCCGTCGGCACCGTGCCGTGTAGTTTGTACGTGGTCGCGTCGATCATCAACGCCATTGCCTGGTGTCCGCTGATGGCCCACACGCTCTTGCCGTCCGGCGAGACCTGGACATTGTGCGACCCCTCGATCCCGGTCAGGGTAGTAATCACCTTGTTCGTGCCGGCGTCGAACACGGTGATGCTGTTTCCGGTCTCATCGGCAACCCAAACGGAGCCTTGAATCCGCTCTGATGAGTTTGGTGTGGCCGGACTGTTCGCGGTTTCGGGGGCGGCGTTGCAGCCCGAGGCGAAGAGTGCGGATCCTAAGAGGGCCGCGAGCCCAATTCCTTTTGAACGATAGATGAGGTGCTTCATGGATGTTTTCCCGTCATGACATAAGGATATTGGTTGGGGGCGAGCCTTCATTTCGCCTCGTCGACCATCTGGATGGTCTTTTCCTCAACCTCTTTGGCAACTTGAACTATTTCCAAATCCTGAGACAATGCCGAGAGGGCTTCCACAGGCTTGATAAGCCCAATCTTCGTTTTCCCTTTCTCCGTGAACACCGAGATCCGACAAGGCAACGCCATGTTGAGGCGCATGTCGGCGGCCAGGACCTTTGCAGCCTGCTCAGGATTGCAGACTTCAAAAACCTTGCACTCCTCATCAAAGGCAATGCCTTTACTGCGAAGGGTGGTCCCCAAGTCGTGGACATGTAGCACCCCGAATCCATGATGCTTGACCGCTGATTCAAGGTCTGCCGACGCCTGCTCGAATAATTTGTCTGTCTCAACTATGTAATACATAACTCACCTCGATTGACTATTTCTTGGACACCTTGGCGATCAAGACGACCAGCAGGACCACGACGAGTACGCCAATCACCGGCCAAAGCCACATCCATCCGCCCGACCATCCACCCATCCAACCATCGTTGTTGTTCATCATTAAGAGCCTTTGGTTGCACTACGAGCAACCCGCCACCGAGCATTGAGCGCCACAACTATGATTGTGGCGCCCCTCACTCCCGCTACGCAGGTCATCTCTTTGTTGTCCATAGATTCCAGGGTCGTCGCGCCTGCGAAGGAACCGGGCAGATAAAGTTGCAAGTTCGCTCGAAGAACGGTGCCGGGCAACCTTTACATACCTTTCTTCATCGGCATCATCATGTCCTTCATCATGGGACAGGCACCCATTTTGCCTGATTGCATGTGCTGCGTCATATGGCCCATCATCTTCATGTGCATTCCTTCCATCATAGAGCGCATGCTCTTTCTTTGTGATGCGAGCTCTTTGACGACGGCGGCGATGGCGTCAACCTTGCTCTCGCCTGTCGCGTTGTCCATTTGGGCGACCAAACCGTCCAACTTGGTATCCATGGCTTTCATGTGTGCCATAGACTTTTCCTTGTCCGCCATCATCTGTTTGCACATCGCCATCGAAGGGGCTTTCTGGGCCGCTGCTGCCTTATGTTGGTCGTGTGTGCTCTGCTGGGCCAGCGTTAATGCGCCGCCTCCGAGCATTAGGGTCGCAGCGAGAGCAAGAGCCAGAGTTAGTGTTTTCATATTTATTCCTTGATTGGGCTATGTAGATCCAGCCCCAATGAAGTTTGGGGTATGCCCTGGCCGAGTTACAAGTCGTCTCTTAAGTGTCCGCCGAATCATGCCGTCCCTTCGGACGGCATAGACTCAGGTAGCCGCTGAATGAAGGTGGTGACGTTTGCCCTTCCGTCAAACCGCTTCAAGTCGCAGTAAGTTCAGCCCCACCGAGACTACGAGCAGCGCCGAGAGAGACACGCAAGGCTCCAAAGAGCAAAGGCGGCCAGTTGAGGCAAACCTATCTAGTGCCCGACGGAGCAGAGCGAGTAGAGGCCCATGATGAGAAGCAGGGCTGATGCGCTGCTCTCCCTATATTGCGGCTCCGATTCGCTCCACGTAGGATTCGAGGGCTTTCTCCTCTGAAATGTCGCGAACGAAGCAGGTGACAATCTGGCCGGCAGGAGTGTCGATTGAGCCGAGAGATGCAACGATTGGAAACTCCACGCCATCCTTTCGTACGGCCATGGTTGCCAGATGTTCCCCCATCGTTCGGCGCTCGGGATCGGCGAAGTAATGCTTCATGTGGACTCGGTGGCGGTCATGCAAGACGCTTGGAACCAGGGTGCTCACCGGCTTGCCGATCAGCTCGTCGAATCGGTAGCCAAACAGCCTTTCAGCTTTTATATTGAGCCACAGGAAGAACCCTTGATCATCAACCACGAACACCGCATCAGGGGCACGCTCAAGCATTTCCCGATGAATCTGCAAAGGAGGTTGGCCCTCATTATTAATGACTTCTCGAAGTCGCTTGATTTCACCATTCAACTCCGAGATGGTAAGCTCGCTTTCCTCCCGAACCGCATGGGCAACCAGCTCCGTACGGTTGAAGGGCCCGAGCTTGCTTCGCACTCGAATCCAGTAGCTCTTAACCGTGGGTTCACTTATACCCAACCGGTTCGCAATCGCAGTGTCCGTTAGGCCTTGGGCAGCCAGCGTGATGAGCTGCTGCTCACGTTGGGAAAGGTCCGGGTGTGACTGCGATTGTTCCATATCTATGCCTCCGGGCTCTACTGCCCACCCGGCCTCGCGAATCTTTGCGAGAGTCTACTGGGCTGTTTCCTTGCAACATTCACGGTCTAGCCCTCGCCCACGACGGCAAGTTCGGACGTAACTTTGAGACGCCCGAGTACGGTACCACACCAGTAGCAACGCCACCAGCCCTGGTTGACTTCGCCTTTGCAACTCCAGCACTTCATCTGCTGAGTATCTTAACCGATCAGACGCCCGAACTTACTTGACAGGAATGCGGAACATGCGACGGTCTTGGCCCCCTCTCCTGAGTTCCGCGAATCCAAACATCTTGGCCTCAAGGACGCGCCAGCCTTATTCAGGGCAACATTCGGCTGAGCGTATGACCCTGGTCATTGCGTAACTCCTAGGCATTCAACCATGATAAAGCCATGAGTGATCGGAACCTTGCCAATCGAGTGCTCTTCATAAACACCTTGGCTTTCACCGTTTGCTTTGCGGTCTGGACAATGTATGGCGTCCTCATCACCTTTCTGGTGGATAGCCGCTACTTGGTGATAGACAAAGCGCAGATCGGCTGGCTGATTGGCATTCCCATTCTCACCGGCTCGATCATGCGGCTGCCGGTCGGGTTGCTCACCGATCGGTATGGTGGCAAGCCTGTTTATCTTGCCGTTATGGTCTTTGCCGCCTTGTCGCTGTTCGTGACCAGCCAGGTTTCGACCTTTGCCGGTTTCATGGCGGCGGGGCTCTTGTTCGGGGTAAGCGGTGCGGCCTTTGCGGTCGGCATTGCCTACTCGTCGGTGTTCTTTCCCAAAGAAAGGCAGGGCACCGCGCTCGGCATCTTCGGCATGGGAAACGCGGGGTCGGCGGTCACCACTCTTGCCGCGCCTACGATGCTCAAGAACTTCACAAGCGGCGGGCAGAACATCGAGGGTTGGCGCACTTTGCCGGTGGTTTACGGTATTGCACTGCTCGTCATGGCGGGCCTTTTCGCCATTTTTACGGTGAATAAGAAAGTCGAAAACGCCGGCCAAAGAACGCTCGCCCAGATGCTCGCTCCCCTCAAAGACGTGAGAGTCTGGCGGTTCGGAATGTACTATTTCCTGGTCTTCGGCGCGTTCGTCGCCCTCGCCCAGTGGCTCGTGCCGTACTACCTGAACGTCTACGGCATGAGCCTGGCGATGGCGGGGCTCTTGGCTTCCGTTTTCTCGCTCCCATCCGGAATAGTCCGAGCGCTGGGCGGCTGGGCGAGCGACAAGTTCGGCGCTCGCACGACGATGTATTGGGTGCTGAGCGCGTGCGCGCTGTTCTTCTTTCTTCTGATCGCGCCCCGAATGGATATCCGCTCGCCCGGCGAGGGCATCATGGCCGATCGCGCTGGAACGGTCGTCACGGTAGGGGCGAACAAGGTTGTCGTCGCAAGCTCGAAAAACCCCTTCCCCGCGACGCAAGCCATTCGCGGAGAGGGGGAGCCAAAGGCCTACACCCTCAAACCAGAAATCCCCATTGACCCCAAGAAGCTCGAAGAAGGCGTGCTCGTGTGGCCCACCTTCCGCTCGTGGCAAGAGCCGGCCGTCCAGAAAGGCCAAGTTGTCAAGAAGAAAGAGCTCCTCGCCAAAGGCGTGACCCACGTGTATTTCCAAGCCAACGTCTGGGTGTTCACGGCGCTCGTCTTCCTCGCCGGCATCATGATGGGCATCGGCAAGGCGGCGGTCTACAAGCACATCCCCGAATACTTCCCCAACGATGTCGGCGTAGTCGGCGGGATCGTCGGCGTCATTGGCGGCCTGGGCGGCTTCTTCTGCCCGATCCTTTTCGGCTATCTGCTCAAGCTCACCGGACTTTGGACCTCGTGCTGGCTCTTCCTGGGCCTGCTCGCCGTGGGCTGCCTAGTCTGGATGCACCTTGTGATCCTGCGCATGACGCGGGGAAGGGTTGAGGGCTGAGGTTTAATGCCGTCCCTGACCCAGCGGCAAGCATTTTTCACTCAACTCTGCCTCAATAATCTCCTATCGCGGTATGTCCGACGTCATGGCGATGGGTTGAGACTTGGCAGATACTCTAGGACAGTGAAAAACTCTAATGGCAATAGGAACTGAACGACCCGCAATCGAAGCTTGGCAACCCAACGATCCGGAGTTTTGGGAGGGCACAGCGAAGCCGATCGCCTGGAAGACGCTCTGGATTACTACTTTTTGCCTGCTGCTGAGCTTCAGCACGTGGTTTATGGTGAGCGCGATTGTGGTGAAGCTCACCGGCATCGGGTTCAAGTTCGACAAGGGGCAGCTCTTTTGGCTGAACGCGATGCCCGGTCTGGCGGCGGGGACGCTACGCATCATCCACACGTTCCTCGTTCCGGTCTTCGGCACGCGCAAGGTGGTCGCGATTTCGACACTTTTGCTCGCGATTCCGGCGGTGGGCTGGGGCTTGGCTGTTTCGAATCCGGAGACGCCGTATGGGACGTTCATGCTATTGGCTTTCCTCGCCGGCCTGGGCGGCGGGAATTTCAGCTCGTTCATGCCGAGCACTTCGCTCTTCTTCCCCAAAAAGCTTCAGGGCACGGCGCTGGGGATTCAGGCGGGCATCGGCAACTTTGGCGTCTCGGTGGCACAGTTTCTCATTCCCGTGGTGATTGGGCTTTCGCTGGTCGGCGGTTCACAAACCTTCTCCGATAAGAAGGGCACTTCGACGATTTACCTTCAGAACGCCGCTTTTCTTTGGGTGCCGTTTATTCTGATTGGTGCGGTGGCGGCGTGGTTTGGCTTGCGACGCGTGCCGGTTCAGGCGAACTTCCGAGAGCAGCTCGACATCTTCAAAGAGAAGCACACGTGGTTTATGACGAGCCTTTACATCATGACCTTCGGCTCGTTCAGCGGGTTCGCGGCGGTGTTTCCCTTGCTCATCAAGGAGACGTACGGCAAGTTTCCTGGCGGCCCCGATCCTCTCGCCTACGCCTTCCTCGGGCCCTTGATCGGTGCGGGAATTCGCGCCGCTTGCGGTCCGATTGCCGATAAGTTCGGCGGTGCGAAAGTGACGATGGTGAGCGGCGTCGGGCTTCTGACTTGCGCTTTGGCCGTAACTCAGTTCACCAATCCCACCGACATGTCAACCTGGGGCGGGTTCCTTGGGTGCATGCTCGGGCTGTTCTTCTTCAGCGGCATCGGGAACGCCTCGACTTTCAAACAAATACCGATGATCTTCCCGCCTCGGCAAGCAGGCGGCGTGATCGGTTGGACGTCGGCGATTGCGGCATACGGTCCGTTTGTTTTCTCGGTGGCTTTCGGGGCGATCATCGCTCGGACGGGCAACGGCACGGCGTTCTTCTACGGCGCGGCCGTGTTCTACGCATTGAATCTGATGCTGAACTGGTGGTTCTATGCGAGGCGCAGCGCAGAAAAGCCGTGCTAACCGGGTAGCCTGTTTTGACATGAGAGCACAATCTAATGCGCTTGTCGCCGGGTTCTGTGCAGCGCTATTGATCCTAGCCGGAATATATTTCGGATCGGGCGCCCTTTCTCGGTTCGATACGCCTCTTGCCGCATACGCCGCCGCCACCGTTTTTGCGGGATTTGCGATCGCCTATCGTTACACAATGTGGATTCAGAGACCGCCAACGTGGCACTACTTCAAAGCAGGTTGGCGGCTTTTTCTTACTCCAAAACGGCTCTTGCCCAATGTGCTTAAACTGCTCGGGTTGCTATGGAGCCAGATTGTCGCGCAGCGCTTCATTGAGAAGCGAAGCCACCGGCGCTGGGCGGCTCACATGTGTTTGGCCTGGGGGTGCTTGCTGGCTTTCGCGATAACGTTTCCGTTGAGTTGGGGCTGGGTGCAGTTTGGAATCGCTGAGAATGGGCACGATTACGTGGTGGAGTTTATGGGGATGCGGCAGTTCGCTTTCCCACCAGACAGCGTGATTGCATTCTTCATGTTCAACGGTCTGAACATCAGCGCGGTGCTCGTGCTTACGGGTGTTGCGCTGGCCATGCACCGGCGCCTTTTCGATCCCGGGGCGCAAGCGGTGCAGACCCTTGCGAATGACCTCATCCCTCTGTTTCTGCTGTTCGCGGTCTCAGTGACCGGCCTGATGATCACGGCGAGCTACAAGTTGATGGGTGGTCAGAACTTCGCGTTCCTATCCTTGTTACACGCTTTCACGGTTGTAGTTCTGCTTTTGTGGCTGCCGTTTGGGAAGTTGTTTCACGTGATCCAGCGCCCTGCGCAACTCGGCGTTGCCTTTTACAAGGAAGAGGGCACCCGAGGCTCGCAGGCGGTGTGCGTTCGCAGCGGTGAACCTTACATGAGCCAGATGCACCACGACGATTTGGTGGACGTGATGAAGGAAGTGGGCATTCATTTTGGCGAGCACCAGGACCTCTCGCCGTTGGAGAAACGCAAACTTATCGCTTTGAACCAGGCAGCTGCAACTCAGGGGCAACCGTTCGTGGGTTAGCTGGCCCCGTGCGACGAGAACGAAACAAGAGCAGGCCGAGTCTAGCCTGTGCGGAAAATCCCACGGAGCATCCACAGGTTTACTGTGAATAATCCCACGCTCGACATCGCTGCCGGAATCGCCATGCCGAACTCGCCGTGGATGAGACCTTCCAAAACGCTCACAAATAGCCAGAGCTGGAGGAGAAACAGAACCAAGTTGAACATGAGCAAGGCGACAAATACTGGCGAGCGCTGCCGTTTCTGCGACTGATTGAGCTTCATGCCTTTACCCCTACTGCCCAGAGCTCGCCGTTCCGCTCCTCGATCTCGATCTGCGGCAACGGATGCGGCGGCGGGCCCTGCAACACCTTGCCGTCCCTGGCTGAAAAGGCGCCGTTGTGACAAGGGCAGTAGAGCCGATCCTTATCCGGCTGATAGTCAACCGGGCAAGAGAGGTGGGTACACCTTCGGGAGAACGCCGCGATCGTGCCGTCCGGGTGCCGCACGAGGATGCAGATGTCGGTTGGCCTGGGATAAGTAAACGCCAGGGACGTCCCCGGTTCGATTGCATCCAACCTAGAGACCATTTTGGGCTCAAACGTGCGCTCCTTGCGCTTCACTGCGGACCACGCTGCCAAGCCAACTGAGCCGACCGCGAGACCGCCGCTCGCCACTGTCATGAACTTAAAAAACTCTCGCCGCGAAACGTAGCCGTCTTCCTCCCAGTCAATCGGGAAATCCTCGCGCAGTCGTTCTTCCATCACCCTAACCTCGAATTGATCAGCAGATCAGATTTTCGAATCGTCGCTCCTGGTCTAACATCAAGTCGTTTGGATCCGGTTGGCATCATCAGATTCACTTTTGTGCGAACTGTGCGACCACCGAATAAGAACTCGTTGATCGGCGTCCCGCTCCTTTGTTGAGCGATTTCCTCGGGTGTGCCGTACATCAGCGCTTGCGAGGGACAGACAGTTGCGCACATCGGCTTCTTGCCAACCGACGTGCGGTCGTAGCACATATCGCACTTCATCATCTGATCAATCTGCGCATCATACTTTGGAACGCCGAACGGGCAGGCAAATACGCAGTTTGTGCATCCGATGCACCGAGGCTTCAATGAACTTTGAACGACGCCATCGGGCGTGCGCTTGATCGCATCCGCAGGACAAACGGCCGCGCAAGCGGGCTCATCGCAGTGCATACAAATGATGGGCGTTGTCTGAACGCTGTCGCCACGTTGGATGGTTTCAAGGTGGATCATCGAAACCCCCGCGTGAGTATCGCACTCCGCACAAGCAGCAACGCATGCGTTGCAGCCGATGCAACGACTGGGATCAATGTAGAACTGGCGCTCGCTCATCGCGGTCGCACCATGTTGGGCATCAGCTTAGGCTTCCTCTTGTGAATATTAACGTAGGTGACTCCGTCATTCCCTGCCCGGATTTCACGACGGGCGGACTTTGGGACTACGACAACCTGCCCAACTTCAAGTCCCACTTCCGCCCAGTCTACGAGAACCCGCCCCGAACCCATCAGTACGACCATCACCACGTCGACCAGATCGTTGACGTGCGCGTCCACTCCGCCACCGCCTGGCCACGAAACTACGGTGGCGTTGAGGTCCTCGCTTTCGGTGCCCCAAAGGGCGCCAGACCCGGAGGCTTCGCCCAAGAGAAAACTGGTCACGCTGCCTCCGAGGGTCCGATCCTCACGACCGACTTCTTGTACTCGGGAATCTTGCTCAGCGGGTCTAATGCCCGGTTGGTCAAGTTGTTCGCCGAGCGCTTGCCAGCCCAATGGTAGGGGATAAAAATAGTGTCGGGGCGGATGGTGGTGACAACCTTTGCCTTGAGAACCACAGATCCGCGACGACTTTCAACCTTCATCCACTGTCCATCCTCAATCTCGTGCTGGGCGGCGAGGGTGGGGTGGATTTCCACATACGGCTCCGGGCACATATCCACTAGACCACCGATCCGTCTGGTTTGAGTGCCGCTGAGGTAGTGAGAGACGACCCGGCCGGTGGTGAGGATCACTGGATACTCCTCGTCCGGCTCCTCAGCGCTGGGTCGGTAGGGGGTGGGGTGGAAGTGGGCCTTGCCGTCGGGGGTATGAAACTTCATGGTCTCGAACAGCCTAGGTGTGCCGGGATGTCCGATCTCGGGGCACGGCCAGAACACGCCCATTTCGCTCTCGATCCGCTCGTAAGTGATGCCGTAGTAGTCGGCGGTGCCGCCCTTGCTAGCGACGCGCAACTCGTTGAATATGGCTTCGCTATCCGTAAAGTGGTCAAAGTATTTGCCTCTGCCTAACCGGCTCGCCAACTCCAGGATGATGTTCGTGTCGGCCCTGGCGTCGCCGGGAGAATCAACTGCTTTCCTAATCCTGATGACCCTTCCTTCGGCACTGGTGCTGGTGCCCTCCTCTTCCTCGTGCAGGGAGCCCGCGAGGACGATGTCGGCGTGGTGGGCGGTTTCGCTGAGGAAGAAATCAATCGCGGTGTAATGTTCCAGCTTTCCTAGGGCTTCGCGCGTGAAGTTCGAGTCTGGAAGGGAGACCAATGGATTGAAGCAAATGGAAACGAGCGCCTTGATTGTGCCCTCGTGGATCATGTTCATGATTTCTTGGGCGGTGTGGCCCTTACCGGGCATTTCGCTCTCCTCGATCCCCCAGACACCAGCAATGTAGGCGCGATGCGCCGGATTCTCGATGTCGCGGTTGCCGGGGAGTTGGTCGCACTTGTGGCCGTGTTCGCGGCCGCCTTGGCCGTTGCCCTGGCCGGTAATGGTGCCGTAGCCGCAGCCGGGTCGTCCTAGTCGTCCGGTAGCCAACACCAGGTTGATGCAGCCAAGCACGTTGTCAACACCTTTCGTGTGGTGCTCGATACCTCGTGCATGAAGAAGGAACGAGGTCTTAGCTTCGCCCCACATTCGGCCAGCTGTTTGGATGTCTTCAACGCGGACGCCGCTGATACGTGATGCTTCTTCAAGACTCTGGGCAAGGGCGGATGCCTTCGTTTCCTCCCAACCGCTTGTATGCTCGATGATGAATGCTTCGTTCACGAAACCTTCTTCGATTAGAACTCGCAGAATGCCCGTGAACAATGCACTGTCGGTACCTGGGCGAACGGGCAAATGCAAGTCGCAGGTCCGCGCCAGGGGCGTCACCCGCGGGTCAACCATGATCAGCTTTGCTCCCCGATCCCGCGCTCGCCAGATGTAATCGGTCGTGATGGGTGAGCACTCGGCCACGTTCGTACCTGCGCATAGAATCACATCGGCAAGCACGATATCGTCCCACGAGTTCGCGGCGCGGTCAATACCAAATGCCTTCTTGTTCCCGGTCCCCGCCGAAACCATGCAGAGGCGTCCGTTGTAGTCGAGCTCCTTGGTTTGTAGAGCCACTCGAGCGAATTTGCCCATCAAATAGGACTTCTCGTTTGTGAGAGACACCCCGCTCAGCACGGCGACCGCGTCCTTGCCGTACTTCTCCTGCACTCGCTCAATCTCGCTCACAGTCGTCGAAAACGCTTCCTCCCAGCCAATCTTCTCAAACCCTTTGCCTTCGACCCGCTTCATGGGCGCGATGAGCCGGTCCGGGTGATTGCCCTGCATGTACCGCTTGACGCCTTTTGGGCATAACTTGCCTTTATTGAAAGGGAACTCCTCCCAGGGCTCGAAGCCGATGACCTTGTTATCTCGAACCTTGAGTTGGATGCCGCACTGCTGGCCGCAGAAACAGCAATGGGTCTTTACCAGCTTCTCAGGCTCGCCACGGCCCTGCCATCCACCAGGGGGAACGTGGTTCAGACTCGGGCCAAACTGCTCAATGAGCTGCTCGACGGAAACCGGGGGAAAGGCCATGCTTGCGTACATGATACGTCATATTCGGCCCTTCTCCCCCAAGTCGAAGCTTGGATGCGATTTAAGATCGCCTTACGGATTAATGTGCCCTTCGGACTTGCTGAACAGGAGCAAAGTCGAGTGCCATGATCGCTGTCATAGTCCACCGGAACGGTTGTGGATAGACTAACCGAAAGATGAACTATCCTCCAATCATCCAAGGTGGAATGGGAGTCGCGGTCTCGGCGTGGCCGCTGGCCCGGGCCGTTTCCTTGCGCGGACAGCTAGGCGTGGTAAGCGGCACAGGCCTTGACACGGTTTTCGCCCGTAGGCTTCAGCTCGGCGACCCCGGCGAGCATATGGCAAAGGCCTTGGCTCACTTTCCTGACGAGGAAGTTGTGCAACGGGTATGGGATCGTTATTTCATCCCCGGTGGTAAAGCGAAAGACGCTCCGTTCAAGTCAAAGCCACTTCCTTCCGTTACTCTGCCCAAGGCTTTGACGGAGTTGATTGTGGTCGCGAACTTCGTTGAAGTTTGGCTAGCAAAACGTGGGCACGATGGCTTGGTTGGCCTGAACCTATTGGAGAAGATTCAACTCCCAACGTTGCCGTCACTTTATGGAGCGATGCTTGCTGGTGTAGACGTGGTGCTGATGGGCGCAGGAATCCCTCGCGCCATCCCTGGGATCCTCGACCAACTCGCCGCGGGCCAAGTCGCGGAGATGAAGATTGATGTAGCTGGTGGGAACCAGAGCAGAGTTCGCTTCGACCCCACCGCTTTCTCAACCCGCACCCTTCCGCGCCCCATGTTTTTCGCGATCGTCTCCTCGGCGTCGCTCGCCCAGATTTTGGCCAGGAAGACCACCCCTCCAGTGGACGGCTTCGTTGTCGAGGGACCTACTGCTGGCGGGCACAATGCGCCACCGAGGGGAGCTCTGCAGCTGAACGAGGAGGGAGAGCCAATCTATGGCGAGCGAGATCTGCCCGATTTTGAGAAGTTCCGTGAGTTAGGGCTGCCGTTCTGGTTGGCTGGCTCCTATGGGACGCACGATCGTCTGAGAGAGGCGCTCGCCGTCGGCGCGTTGGGAATCCAAGTTGGCACTGGATTTGCGTTTTGCGAGGAATCTGGAATCTCGGCTGATATCAAAAGCGAGGTTATCCAACGCAGCCAATCTAGCGAGGTGCAGGTGTTTACCGATCCAAACGCTTCTCCCACCGGTTTTCCCTTCAAAGTCCTACAGTTTCCTGATTCACTTTCAAATCCGGTAGTGCTCGAAGCTCGTAAGCGAGTTTGTGATCTCGGCTATTTGCGCGAAGCCTATTACACTCCTGAAGGACGGATTGGTTATCGGTGCCCTGGCGAACCGGTTGAAGATTACGTACGCAAAGGCGGCGACGAGGCAGCAACAAAGGGAAGGATGTGCGTATGTAACGGATTAATGGCGACGGTCGGATTCGGCCAAGTTCGTAAGGGGACTGCCGAGCCCACCCTTGTGACGGCTGGAGACGACGTAGTTCATATTGCGCGCTACCTCAAACCAGGACACTCGACCTATTCAGCGGACGATGTCATTGACGCCTTGCTGGGCTTATGATCGCAATCATGGCACCCGCTTCAAAAGCCATCCAAACTGCAGTGTATCGTGCGTTCAAATCTAGTTTCGCTTCGCGTCCTTCCCACAACGGCTAGCCGAGAAGCAGAAGGCGATCGGGCTTCTGTCGAGATATACCGCCCCTTCTTCGTTGCGGGCCTGCTGACGGTGTTGACGGCGGGCTGTCTACTTGGCGCAATAGCTCTTTTCGGAATTTCACGATCAGGGTCTTACACTGTCTCTGCCTGGACGCCTTACATCCTGGCGCACGCCAACTCTCAGCTCTTCGGATGGGTCGGGTTCTTTGTAATCGGCTTCGCGCTCCAACAGCATCCGCCTACGGTCATGCGGAAAACTCTGTTTCATTCTCTGGCTTGGGGATCCCTTTGCCTCATGGGTGCGGGCATCGCGCTTCGCTTCGTAGCCGAACCCCTGGTATCGCAGAATCGAGAGCTCGGATTGCCGCTTGGGGTGTTGGCGTGTTCGCTGCAAGCAGTCGCGGTTGTCATGTTTCTGTTCAACACGGCCTACACGCGGCATCGCTCGGGCCAACCCACTACGTGGCCGACGCTGTTCGTGTTCTGTAGTTTGTTATGGCTCGTGGTGATAGTTTTTGCAGAGCCATTTGTTTTCCTCGGGTCCCATCAAGCTAATGCGGTGGTTTCGATTCAGTTTGTAGCCGAGTGGTTTCCGGTGCTTCGAGAGGCTCAGTTTCTTGGATTTGTCGCAATGATGATCTTCGGAGTCTCCTTGACAAAATTCCATTCCTGCTTTGGAGCGCGGACCCCGCACAAATCGACCGGACTCCTTGGATTGGTTTGGTGGTGCGCCGGGCTCGGCTTGCGCATGTTTGGCTGGACCTGGGCCTTCCGCCATGGTATGCACCCTGGCTCACAACTGATGTATTTTGCAGGTGGTGCGTGTTTGGCGATAGGCGCGGTTTATGTAGCCAGTGCTTGCGGCGTATTCTCCAGCCTTGGAGGTGCGCTGAGATCACACAAGTTCCTAAGAGGAGCCTATGTCTGGCTACTTATCTCTGGGGTTCTCATGATACTTGAGCCAATTCACCTCAAAGCGATCGGTCATCCGTTCTCACACGCGTACACCGGAGCGATTCGCCATGCGGTAACGGTTGGCTTTATCTCCCAGATGATCATAGGGGTCAGTTCGCACGTCGCTGCTCGCATGAGAGACATCCAGGACGCGTCCCTGCCGCGCCTGGGGCCAACCTTCTGGTTACTCAACATCGGAAACGCGCTTAGGGTTGGGTGCGAAGTTGGGACCGATTATACGCCGGCAGCGTTTCCCTTTATGGGATTCTCAGGTTTCATTGAACTCACCGCGCTGCTTCTCTGGGCGGGAGGAATGGCCAAGATCCTGCTTCCACGCCTCGCCCCAGCCAGAGCCCTTCGAAATGGCTAGATCGTTCATAATCCCCCCAACCTTGTCCATTGCTCCCGAGAAGCCATCGGCCTTTGCTGTAATCCAGGCGTGTTCGGTGATGAACGCGCTCAACGACCAAGAGCGCTCGCGAATTGCTGAGCAATCCTTCATGGCATACGCAGAGCGTGGCGAATCTATTTGGTTGGTCGGTTCTCCCTCAGAGTTCTTCGCCATGGCCGGGTCGGGATTTGTCAAGATGACGCGAACCTCGCCCCAAGGAGCGGAGGTTGCCGTCGAGTTGTTAGGGCCGGGACAGTGCTTTGGGCTTTTAGCCGCTCTTGAAGGTCGCCCGTATCCTCTCTCAGCCATTGCAGTCACCCCATGCTGGTATCTCAAAGTGCCGACCAGGGTGCTGTTGGAAGTCTATGAGAAAAATGACAAGCTTCGAGACCAGATTCTGCGCGCTCTTGCACCGCGGCTCAGACGAGCCCATGAAATGATGTCTCGCATGAGCAGCGGCAAGGTAGAGCAGCGCATCGCGGCCGTTCTGCTGATTCTTGGGGAATCGTACGGGCGAAAGGGCAAGCTCGGAGGCATTCGATTGAACGTTCCCCTTACCCGCCTTGACATCGCTGAAATGGCCGGCACGACGGTGGAGACGTGTATCCGTGTAATGAGCAAGTGGCAGAAGGCTCAGATCGTGACCACCGACCGTCAGGTCATTACTCTACGCAACTTGGATTTGCTCAATGCTTCGCTCATCACTTAGAAAGGACAACCAATGGACAAACTGCCCAGCCGATACCTCGCCTTTTTTGATCGGTATCCAGAAATCGGCAATGCCTACCGAGATATAGGCGCAGCAGTCAGCGAGGCCGGCCCACTCGATCGCAAGACGCAGGCGCTGGTAAAGCTCGGAGTCGCTATTGGCGCCCGAATGGAGGGGGCCGTACACAGCCATGTGCGAAAGTGCTAGGAGGCGGGCGCGACGCCAGACGAAATTCGCCATGCCGTGCTGCAAGCCACAACAACTATAGGGTTTCTCAACGTGATGGCGGCCCTCTCGTGGGCCGATGACGCCCTCAAAGGAGCCGACTGAAACCGCGCTCCGCTGATGTTGAAGCGGTTGTTCTCACTGGCGGATCAAGCCGGAGAATGGGTGCCGACAAGGCATCAATGCACGTTTTAGGGGAGCGCTCGGCGGATCGAATCGCGCGACTGCTGCTCGAAGAGGGCTATCCGGTAACATGCTGGGCCCAGGTGGAAAAGCTGACCCCGACCCAGGGGCGGGTCCGCTGGCCGCGCTTGCATCCTTCAAGGCAAAGCGAGAATGGGTGTTTGTCGCATCGTGCGACATTCCTCTTTTAGATGGTCGAGTTGTGGAGATCCTTCGAGAGCAAGCTGGTTCACATGATGCAGGACTTCCCTTGATAGAGGGACGACTGCAGCCGCTATGCGCGATCTACCGGGCAGATACGCTTGCGAGCGCTCGCTCCGATGCAACCTGAAAGCGCGCGATTGGATCAAGGCACGGAGCTTCGTTTCCGTAAAGGAACACTCGTTCGCAGAAGCCGGGCTCAACCCAGATTGCTTTCGGGGGGCCAATACCCCTGAAGAATGGGCAAAACTGGCCCGTATGACCGATCTCATGTGAGTCGAGGTCTCGCATCGGATAACATGAGGGTATTGAAGAGAGAGCGACTTCTCGACCGCTTCGGCCGGGTTCATAACTACCTTCGGATTTCGGTTACAGACCGATGCAATTTCCGATGTGGGTATTGCATGCCGCCGGAAGGGTTGGATTGGCGGCACCGGGACGAGATTCTGACCTTTGAGGAGATCGAGCGGCTTGCTAGGCTGCTGGTGGACATGGGTGTGAACAAGGTGCGATTGACCGGCGGCGAGCCCACGGTTCGGCGCGGACTCGAAGAGTTGATCGGCAGACTCACCGCCATTGACGGCCTGACGGCGCTACTGATGACCACGAACGGCACAACATTGGCCCCGAAGGCCCTTGAATATCGAAAAGCTGGACTGACCGGGTTGAATATCTCTCTTGATTCTCTGCGCCGGGACCGCTTTCAAGCGATCACCCTTCGCGATGAACTGCCTCGCGTGCTCACCGGGATTGATGTTGCTCTCGTAGCAGGTTTTGAATCGGTAAAGCTCAACGTTGTCGTTATGGCAGGGGTCAACGACGACGAGTTGCTCGACTTTGTGGAGTTCACCCGCGACCGACCCATCAACGTGCGCTTTATCGAGTTCATGCCCTTCGAAGGGAATGGTTGGAAGTCGGGCGCAGTCTTCTCGTACGCCTCGATGAAACGGGTCATAGAAGACCGGTACGACTTAACTCGAATCAGTACGGAGAAATCGGCGGTAGGCAAGGATTTCTCGGTGGCGGGACACAAGGGCACGATCGGCTTTGTCACTTCGATGACCGAGAGCTTTTGCGGCGACTGCAATCGTATTCGGCTTACCGCAGAGGGCGCATTCAAAGCTTGTCTCTTTGCGGCACCGGAGATTAGCCTGAGAGACCCGATGCGAAATGGGGCAGACGATGAAACTCTGTCCATGTTGATTCGAGACGAACTCTCAAGAAAGTGGCGTCAGCATCCGCCGATGAATCAGCTTCCACAAATCAAGAATCGGAGCATGGTGGCGATCGGTGGGTAAGGACGGCATGCGGGACATCTCGGCCAAGGTTTCCAGCCTAAGAGAAGCGCGCGCCACCGCCACGCTAAACGTATCGCCCGGTACGGTCGAAATGATTCAATCTGGTCGAGCGCCGAAAGGCGACCCTTTGCCGATTGCGAGAGTTGCTGCGATTCAAGCGGCTAAGAACACTCCTCAGATCATCCCGTACTGCCATCCGGTGCCGCTAGATTATGTGGGGGTCGAGTTTACGCTCTTTGAAAGGGCCATAGAGGTGCAGGTCGAGGTCAAAGCGATCTATAAGACCGGTATCGAAATGGAGGCGTTAACCGGGGCTACCGCGGCAGTCCTCAACCTGTTCGACTTGCTTAAGCCAGTCGACAAAGCGATGGAGATAGTTTCTGTGCGCCTCCTCGAGAAAACGGGCGGGAAGACGCAGTATGCCAATCCCGGGTCACTTTCGGCAGCAGTCATAGTGGTATCTGATTCGGTCGCCGCAGGAACCAAGGAGGATCGCTCCGGAGCTATCCTGGAGCAACTCTTGAGTGAACAGGGCGCAATAATGCGCGGGATTAAAGTGGCACCTGACGAGCCAGAGGCAATCAAAGACGCTCTTTTGAGCTTACTTTCAGAATCTCTCAACCTCATCGTTCTTACTGGCGGAACGGGACTGGGTCCGCGCGACACCACACCGGAAACCGTATTGCCGATGCTTACCACTCGACTGGAGGGGATTGAGCATCGCTTGCATAGCTTCGGGCAGGAGCGCATGCCAACCGCGATGATCGGCAGACCGTTTGCCGGTCTTATTGAGAAAACCATTGTGTTAGGCTTGCCCGGCTCTCCGGGCGCGGTTGAGGATGCAATGAGCGCACTGTTTCCTTATCTCAAGCATGCTTTCCACATCATTCGCGGAGGAGACCATGGTGGCTGAGCAAGCAAAGCTCTTGGAGTTCGAAGAAGCCTTCGAGATAGTGGTTACGCATGCGAAAACAATGCCTACTGAGGTTGTTTCGATTGACCATTTGCTCGGTCGAGTTTTGGCGAAGCCTGTTCTATCCACCTGCGATTTGCCGCCATTCGACAACTCCGCAGTTGACGGCTACGCGCTATCGTTGGCGGATGTCATGCAAGGCATTCAGGATCGCCAGTTCAGACTTTCCGGCGAGATGAAAGCAGGCACCCGAAGCCCGGTAGCGGTGGAAGCAGGCGAGGCAGTTCGGGTCTTTACGGGTGCCCCTGTGCCGGAAGGGACAGGCGGGATCGCCATGCAGGAAGTCGCTGATCGCAAGGACGGCCACGTTTGTTTTCGCGAAGCGGTACGTATCGGCGATCACATCCGGCCCAGAGGCAGCGAGGTCCAAACGGGGGAAGTAATAGTTAGCGAAGGCTTGGTTTCGCCGGCGGTGATCGGCGCCCTGGCTGCCGCAGGTGTTTTCGAGGCCGAAGTCTATCAATTGCCCCTCGTTGGACTGCTTATCACGGGAGACGAGTTGATTCAGCCTGGCACCTCCCTTGCTGCCGGCCAAATTTACGAATCTAACGGCGCAGCGCTTGCGTCAGCAATCAGCGCCATGGGGCTAGGGGCGCCGACTATCGTGAGAGCGCCAGACAACTTGACAGACGTCAAGGCGGCTCTATCGAAACTGATGGATGAATGCGACGTCGTTCTTACGACCGGGGGCGTCTCCGTCGGAGACTATGACGTGGTCCGGCCAGCGCTTAAAGAACTGGGCGTCAAGGAAATCTTTTGGGGGGTGGCGATGAAGCCGGGCAAGCCGCTTTACTTTGGTCGCCATACCGGTTGCACCATTTTTGGTCTGCCTGGGAATCCGGTTTCGGCGTTGACGACCTTCGCCCTCTTTGTTCGGCCCTACTTGAGGGTCACGGCTGGCCTAAACGGGCAACCACGGCGGCAGAAACTGACGTTGATCGAAGAGCTGGCAAAGAAAGCGGGCCGGATTGAGTTTGTCCCTTGCAGTGTCTCAGCGAAAGGAGCGCAACCCATGGTAGACCGCGCATCACACAAGGCGGGATGCCTCGCTGCGGCTGACGGTTTTGTGGTCTTCGAAAAGAACTGCAGTCGTCTTGAATCTGGAGCTACCGTAGACGTTATCGAACTCAAGTGGGGGTGCGAAGAATGAAGCGCGTCCATGTGAACTATTTCGCGATTCTTCGAGACCAGCGCGGATGTTCGTCAGAGGACCTCGAAACCGATTCTATGAACTACGACGAACTGTATGAGGAGCTGAGGACTCGGTACGGGTTTACGCTCTCACGATCACTCGTCAGAGTAGCGGTCAACGGTGCCTTCCGCGATGGCGCAGAGTTTATTCAGGAGGGCGACGAAATTGTTTTCATCCCTCCCGTGGCGGGGGGATAGGTGTTTGCAATCTCCGCTGATCCCATCCGCCCCCCCGATATGGAAGATTCTGGAGCGGGGGGATTCGTCTCTTTCGAGGGCAAAGTCCGTAACCAAAACCAGGGCGAGCCCGTACTGCGGCTTGAATATGAGGCCTATGCCCAACTGGCCGAAACCGAAGGCCAACTCATCCTCGATGAGGGCGTATTGGCGTTCGGCCTCAAAGAGGCACAAGCCATTCATCGCGTCGGAATCCTCGAGATCGGCGAGACGGCGTTGTGGGTGGGGGTGGCCGCCGCCCATCGCGAGCAGGCCTTTCGAGCCTGTTCCTTTATCGTAGACGAACTCAAGCGCAGAGTTCCTATTTGGAAGAAAGAACATTACGCCAGCGGTACCACCGAGTGGATAGGATGCCACGACGCTCCCCCCGAAAAAGAGTATTTCAGGCGACAGACGATTCTCTCGGAGGTTGGCGATAGGGGCCAGGAAAAACTGGCGACAGCGAGCGTGTTGGTCGTGGGCGCTGGCGGTCTTGGCTGTGCCGCGCTTCCTTACCTTGCCGGAGCGGGCATAGGAGCGATTGGAATCGCTGAGGGAGACGTTGTTGAGCTGTCCAACCTCCACCGACAGGTCTTGTTCACCGCTGCTGACCGAGGTTTAGAAAAAGGGCCTCTCGCCGCCGCATACTTGAAACGCCTCAACCCGTTCATCAAGGTGCAAATTCACGAACGGCTTTCGGCCGTCAATGCCGTGGCCGTGATCGAGAAGTACGACATCGTCGTTGACGGCACTGACAACTTCGAGGCAAAGTTCTTGCTCAACGACATTTGCGTAGAACTTGGAAAGCCTCTCGTGCAGGCGAGTCTTCACCAATTCGAGGGTCAACTGCTCGTCGTGGACCCCGGTTCCGACGGCGGATGCATGCGTTGTATCTGGCCCGAAGCCCCCTATGACGGTTGCGTCGGCACGTGTGCCGAGAGCGGAATTCTTGGAGCTGTCGCGGGAGTTTTCGGCACCCTTCAGGCAAACGAGGTCTTGAAAATCATCCTTGGCATGGACGCTGTACTCAACGGAGCGATGCTAACCCTCGATTTGCGGACCTATGAATCCCGCCAGATTCTCCGAAAGAAGAGGCCCGAATGCTCGTCTTGCGGCACCGGGAAGAGGGAGGTACCCGTTGATGTTGACATCGCGACGGCGCTTGCTCTGAACCTGCCCGCATTCGATATTCGCGAGCCCGAGGAATGGGATGTCATCCCCGGCTTCGAACCTTATCACCGAGTGCCTCTAAGCAGTCCTGCCAACCTTCACGAGCAGGCGTCAAAAGAGCGGGCGGTGCTCCTGATATGCGAGCACGGCATCCGATCAGCCCAAGCAGCCCGTTGGCTTCGTGAAAGCGGCATCGAGGCGTTTTCACTTCTGGGCGGAGCCGATAGCGTTCGTCGAGCCCAGAAATGACTCTCGATTCCGCTCACCCCCTCCTCCCGTTGTTGATCGCTATTGTCGCATGCGTTTTTGCTTCAGTCGGTCATGGTGGAGCATCGGGGTACCTGGCGATCCTTTCGCTCACTACCTTGCAGACAAAATCGGTCGCCGCCACAGCGCTCATCTTGAACTTGGTGGTAGCCACCATCGCGTTCATCGCATTTCGGCAGGCGCGTTACTTTTCGTGGAACCTGACATGGCCCTTTCTGCTCGGCGCTGCGCCATTTGCCTTTATCGGTTCCAAGCTGCATCTCTCAGACCGGGTGTATTTCATCCTCGTCGGAGCAGTGGTTCTCTGGGCTGGCCTGCGGCTCTTGTTGGCCAACACGGATGCGGCGATCGCCGACGTTGACCAGCCTCCTTCCCGTGGAATGGGACTCGCCGTGGGCTCGGGTATCGGAATGCTCTCGGGAATGGTGGGCGTCGGCGGCGGCATTTTCCTTAGCCCCATTGTCGTGCTTTCAAAATGGGCAGACGCCAAGCGAGCAGCCGCCGCTTCGGCAATTTTTATCGTTTCCAACTCAGCAATCGGATTGGCTGCTCGGTCCAGCGAGGGGTTGGCACTCCCGCCAAACTTCGTGGGGCTCATCGGCGGCGGCGCTGCCGGGGCAATCCTTGGCTCGTGGATCGGCGCACGACGCATGCCAGTTCCATGGCTTCGTCGCCTTCTGGGAGCGGTGTTGCTCATTGCTGCCCTCAAGCTACTCCTAACCAGTTAAGTGACATTCCATGCATTTGAACTGCAAAGGCCGTATCTGTTACCGACCACCGACCAGTAAGCCGCCGTTCGAGAAGGGGACAAGCAACGCGATCTCGATCCCATTGTCGATACGCCTAGCCCTGAACGTTTAGATCGAAAACTTGAGCGTTCAGCCAGTGCCAACTCCTTAGGCATAGACTTGAGCGTTTTGCGAAGCAATACATGAACTTGCGAATCGGGTTCATTCCTAGTCCTTAGGAAGTTCGAATTGCGTCCACTAATCTCCACCAATCTACATTTTTGGCAAATTCCGGGCTGTCTCCGGCCCCTTGCTGAGCCACGTTTAGCATCAAATCGAAGGGCATATGGAGGGCTGAGACCACCTTTTTGCCGTCGAATTTGCTGTTCGAGAGCATCGCGGACAGGATTTGGCGTTTTTCGCCTGAATCTGCCGATTTGAACCTAAAATGGGCTGTTTTGGCGAGTTCTAGAATCTCGACTGCCTCATCATAGGATCCAGGGACTCATGAAGGTGGGCCTCCGAGTGATCGAACCTCAGTGCTCGGCGTGCGGGGCTGGCTCCCCAAATCAACCCAGCTTTTCATGTTGGGGTGAGGGTCGCCGATGGCGGTTTCGGAAGTTAGTATGGGATGCCGAGCCAAGATTTCGAGTCTGGTCTCCCTTTTTCGGCCGCCCCAAGCCTCCGATGGTAACGTTAGGACATGATTCAGTTTCTCCTGGCCGCAGCAGTTTGGCGTCCCGCTCAGCCTAACATCATCATGATCTTTTCGGATGATCACGCTAGGCAAGCTATCTCTGCTTACGGCTCCAGGCTGATTTCAACGCCGGCAGATCATTGGAGGAACTCAAGAAAGCTTTTAGGAGGCTCGCCTTCCATCACTTATAGTCGGCCTGGCCGCTCTACTTCTCATCTGTGACGCACCACGGAGTGGCTTCGACTTGAGTTACTTGTTAGGCACCCAGGGAAATCTGGATCAGTGCGACAGCGGAGGAGCAGGAGAGGCTGAGGCGTGATCAACCACGTAGGTCCACTTGCCACCCTCTTTCCTCGCGATAACGGAGAAGCGGCCCGACAGGGAAACAGGGCTGCCTCCGGCCTTAGGAGATAGGTCAAGAGTGAAGTCACCCCAACCGACGGAAAGATTCCCAGAGGTTTGGTAGTGGGTTTTGGAGAAGGTAGCGCCAGTCACGGTATTCGCAGCCAGAAGGTCGACGTAGGACTTGCGGATGGCCTTCGTGCCTTTTGCCTCAGGGGAGCCGGGAAGCCACATCACTGCGTCCTTCGAGTAGCACAACATTAAAGCTTTGAGGTCGTTGGCGATGATCGCCTTACGCCATGCCTGGTCCACCGCTTGAGCACCGGAGAGGGCTTGCGGTGCGGCGGCCGAGGATGCCGAAACAAAGAGCAGCGCCAGAGAAACACGTATTATGGTCATCATGATCTAAGTTTACCGTAATGCGCGGGCTATTGTGACCACGGGGCAGCAGGGGATCGACTTTGCTCCTGCGACCCCCAACATCGCGATGAGAATCGAGTAGAACACTAGCGGCACTATACCGGCAACCCAAATAGGTGAACTCGACGAAGTGGTCCCCAAATGCCCTTAGCCGCGAATCCACTCTGCTCAACTTAACATGGGGGGTCGCTTTGGAGCTGTGACCGATAGGTGACCCGACAGCAAAGTCAGCGCACCTCGAGAACTGGCGTTCCGAGGACGTCCACTCGGGGATCAACCCCAAGACCCGAGGCGCGCGACGCTTCCATCTTCCCGTTCACGCGTTGCGGGGCCCCGGTGGCAAGGCTCACCGATACGTAACTGTTGAAATCTGTCGATGTAAATCGGCTCGGCTCGGGAGTGCTGTGAGCCAAATGGGCAATCGCAGCGGTTACGATGTCTCCGCCCCAGCTGTCCTCAATCGTCATCGCGATCCCAAGCGACACGCACAAGTCACGCACTTGGCGAGCCTTGCTGATGCCACCCAGCTTGCTGATCTTGATGTTCACGACGTCCATCGCGAGGTCGTTCTGAGCCCGCAAGAGCATCTCCAGAGAATCAATGTTCTCATCCAGGATGAACGGGTGGTCGGTATGCCGGCGGACGGAGAGGCATTCTTCATACGTGCGGCAGGGCTGCTCGATATAGACGTCAATGTCCTGTACGGCACGAACCACGCGCATCGCCTCGTGGAGTGCCCAGCCCGTATTGGCGTCAGCAACCAGTCGGTCACCGGGCTCAAGCTTTTCGGAAACGGCACGGATGCGCTGAATATCAACGTCTGGATCGCCCCCGACCTTGAGTTGGAATCGCCGATAGCCCTCCGCTCGATATCGCCCGACCTTCTCCGCCATCGCCTCGGGTGACTCCTGCGAAATTGCCCGGTAAAGAGTGACATCCTGCCCGAAACGACCACCCAACAAAGTACAGACCGGAAGCCCCGCGACCTTGCCTAGAATGTCCCAACACGCCATATCGATGCCAGATTTCACGTAGGGATGCCCCTGGAGTGCGGAATCCATGCGGCTGTTCAGAACGCCGATCTCGCAGGGATCGAAACCGATCAGATGCGGCCCGAGTTCCTTCAGACCCGCGCGCACTCCTTCGGCATAGGCAGGCAGATAGAACGGACCCAGCGGACAAACTTCGCCCCAGCCCGTGACGCCCGCGCTCGTTTCGATCTCAATGACGGTACTGTCGAACACCGAGACCGACTTCCCGCCTGACCAGTTGTAACTTCCTTCGTAGAGAGGAAGGTCGATTTGGTATGCCCGGATTGCTTGGATGGCCATTTAGGACATCTTGACCGAAAGCCACCCTGGGTTGCCGGGCAAAGGTGTTAAAGGCAGAGGGCGTGCTCCCCTTCGTAAGAGTCCAGTCTTCGTGGCGTCCTGCAGAATTTGAACAGCCCCGCCAAGAAGACGGGGCTGTAGGAGGTTAGTTTTGCGAGGCGCCGTTAGTAAGCGCCACGGCGGAAAACATCAAGGAAGCCATTCGTATCGTTGGCAACCAGATTGGTTGCGGCTGAGACGAATGCCACGTATCCGTTTGAACTGATCGTTGGACTGTCGCTGGCCCCGTTTGCCGATCCTCCGGCTGTGTTCACGGAGACCCTCGTTGTCTTGTTTGTGCTTCGATTTCGGAGGAACACGTCTTCGACCGCGTTCCCATCGCCACTGACAAGGTCGGAGGCGTTGGACTCGAAAACGACCTTCAAGCCATCGCCGCTGATGCGAACGCCCCAACCTTCAGAATTGCCGCTGGCTCCATTGCTGGACCTACCTTTGTTGTTGTCGGACATGCGGGTTAGCGTGTTCGAGACGGTGTCTCGCAAAAAGACGTCGTAGGTGCCGTTACCGTCCGTGATATTGAAGGCATTGACGGAAGCAAATGCGACGTAACGACCGTTGTCGCTGATGGCACTTGTATGGCTTGTCCCGGAATACTGCACCCCGTTGGTCGGCAGCGATACCCGTTTCACGGTGTTGAGCTGCATGTCCCGGAGGTACACATCCCAGTTCCCGTTCGTATCTCCAGTTACCAGGTTCCCCGCTTTCGACGAAAAGCCAACAAAGCGTCCGTCTGGAGTAATCGCCGGCTGAAAGTAGCCGCTATCGTTGTCGCCGGCGACCCCTGTGGCAGATTTTGAAACGAGGGTCGTCGTACCGGCCGACACGTTGCGAATGAATACTTGGGAGAAAGCCGTGCCGCCAGGCACCATGTTCGTCGCGAGCGATCTGAACACGACAAGGTTGCCATCGGCGCTTATCGCGGAGGAGTCGCTTGTGCTATTTCCTTCTGCTTCATCGTCTGCAACAGAGACACGGATTGTTGAGCCCGAAACGGTGTCCCGCCGGTAGACATCTCGCGAGCCGTTGTTATCAGCGCCATCCAAATTCGTGGCGTCGGATGAGAACGAGATGTATCGCCCGTCGGGGCTTACTCGGGGGTTGGCGTTATTAGCATTTGCCGCAAACCCGAAAGCATTAACCGAGACGAGTTCGGTTGTGTTCAAGAAGAGGTCTCGTTTGTAAACCTGCGTAACGGCAACATCGATTGGGACCTCAAGGAACAACATGGTTACGTCTGTTGCAAAGGAGGTGAACACGACGTATCGCCCGTCTCCGCTGATAGTGCCCTGAGGGCTATCCCCCGTGACCTGCGCGCTCGAGTTGGCCACGGAGGCACGCACGGTGGTCTGGGCGGATGCCGTGACCATCAGGCCGGCGAGCGCAAACACGCCGAGAGCGAGTCGGATGGGTCGTCCGAGCCCAGGATTGTATTGGTTGTTCATATAAAAAGTTCTCCACAAATGGTTATGAGCCATTAACTACCATGATAAGAGTTTCATTGTGACCAAACTGTGACGAGTTTCGTCACGTACCTTCGTGTACGATGAACAGTATGGATCGCAAGTCCGCGTTCTTTCGCCCCGGCGGTACATTGGAACCAGGCGCCGCGTGCTACATTGTCCGCAAGGCCGATGAGCAACTGCTCGACGCCCTTTTAGATCGAAACTACGTGTTCCTATTGGACTCGCGTCAAAAGGGGAAGTCCTCGCTTGTCGCGCGGTGCATCGTAAAGCTCAAAGAGGCCGGAGTGCAGCCCGTCAAGCTTGACCTTCAGAGGATTGGCGCGAATGTCAGCCCCGAACAATGGTATGCCGGTTTGGTCGTCGGTATAGGGCAGGAGCTTGGACTTCAATCCGAGGTGCTCAGTTATTGGCACGAGAGGCAATCCATTGGGCCCCTGGCTCGATTTGTTGGGGCGATCCAAGAAGTTGTTCTGTCCCGCCGCACTGAGCCAATCGTAATTTTCATTGATGAGGTCGACTTTGTTCGTGCCCTTGATTTCACTACGGATGAGTTTTTCGCCGGGATCCGTGAATGCTACAACCGCCGTTCGAGCGATGACTCTTTTAAGAGGCTAACCTTTTGTCTCGTTGGAGTCGCAACACCAGGCCAGTTGATCCGTAACCCAGACATCTCCCCATTCAATATTGGCGAGCAGATTGAACTTACTGATTTCACTCTTGAGGAGACCGCTGGGTATGCAAAGTCGCTCAACGGCAGTAGTCGCGACGGCGCGAGACTCATCGAGCGTGTCCATTACTGGGTAGGCGGTCACCCCTACCTAACCCAACTTCTATGCAGTCGCCTGGCCGCGAGCCCTCAAACCGTATCTCCAAGCCAGGTGGATGAACTGGTTCGAGAAGTTTTCCTTTCTCCAGAAGCCCGCCAACGCGAGCCCAATCTCGCGGACGTCGAACGACGAATGCTGGAACCAGACGTAGCCGGAATGACACGAGAAGAAAGAAGAACTCAGGTTCTTGATTTGTATGGGCGGATGTTGAAGTCGAAGCGCGTGGACGCGACAGAGCAAAATCCCGTGGTGGCGACTTTGCGCTTGTCAGGTGTTGGGCTGGAAGACCACGGCACTTTGGGTGTCCGCAATCGCGTGTACCGAACCGTTTTCGATGAAAAGTGGCGACAACAGAACCTCCCTCATGCTGAAGTGCGAAGGCAGCGTGGAGCAGCTCGACGGGCGGTCGTGAAAGCTACTGCCGTCGCAAGCGTCGTGATTTTGGCGCTTGCTGCCGGAGCAATCGGAGTGTGGCGGCTCTCAGAAGAGCGCCAGCTTGCGATCGATGAGTTAAAGACTAAGTCCGCAGAACTTAGCCGTCAGAGCTACATTGGGCTTATGGCCGACGTGAGGCTGTCCATGGCCGAGGGCCGGTGGACACGTGCAGCCGCCCTCATCAAGAAGTCCGAGTCTGATTCACTTCGGGGTTGGGAGTGGGGCCATGCTGCGATGTTTGTGAATCGTCAGGTGGCTAATCCAGCGATTCCGGCCTCACCAATGGCCCTCGAGCCTCAGCCTGATGGCACCTTGGACCTCGTCACCACCAATGGCATTTACGATGTCTCACCAAAAGGGGTTCAAAAAAGGGCCGAACTCACAGACTCTGGGCTGACTCCCCTGTTCAGACGTGCGAATAGTCGGGTGGGTAGGCAATCCTTGACCGGGGAACTTGTGGTTCAAGATGCTTCGACTGGAAAGACGATCGCTTCGAACAAGGCCAGACATCGACTCTTCGACGTCGACCCGGAGTCTGGCACGATGCTTGGCGCGCTGCCTGGTGGAAACGACGCTCCGTTTGAACTTCTCTCCCTTCAAGACGCGAAATCCGTTGGTTCATTTCGTGGGCCGACCTTCGCGATAGCTGCACGCTTTCTCCCTGACGGCACCATTTTGAGCGTTCATCAAGGAGGGAATCTTCGCCGCCGAGATCGAAGCGGCAACATCCTCGCCAGTGCCAAGACAATCGATGTTGAAATGAGAGGATGGGGGGACATTGCCCTTAGCCGGGACGGGTCCCAATTTACTTTTTACGATTCTCGGTACCGAAACCTGGAAATTCGCAGATCTTCTGACCTCGGAACCCTTGCGGTCCTGGCCGGACCCATGATCAGAGCCAAAGTATGCTCCTTTTCCCACGATGGGACAAAGATCGCCATCGGCGACTGGGACGGGACTCTGAATATTTTCAGCACGGCAAGTGGGGCCATCCTAAATACGTTCGTTGGGCACCTGCTACCACTCTCTGAGCTCGAGTTCTTTAACGGTGACCGCCACCTTGCGTCGGTGGATAACGGCGCAAAGTTGAAGATTTGGCGGGTCGATGCTCCGCCGGTCGTGGAGGTGTTTAAGGAGCATGAAGGGCAGGCGGATTCTGCATTTCTTGTGAACCAAGGCGAGTCACTTGTCTCAACGAGCGCGGCGTGGATGGGAGAACAGTTAATGAAGAGCCGAAACCTTCGAACTGGCAAGGTCTCTGTTCGTTCAAAGTGGAGATCCGCGGTTGTGGCGGAAAATGCCGTCTACACTACCGATGCCAAAGGTAACGTTTCTCGCTTAAACGTCAACTCCCTCCAACCAGAGCGTTCGTCAAAAGTGTTTGACGAGAATATTGGTGAACTGCGACTCTTTGCTCGTGGATCTCGCCTGCTCGTTCAACGCTTCCGAGGCGAGAATGGACGTCCAAGCAACTATGCAATTCTTGACTCAAGCACGCTCGTAGAGTTGGCCCGCTTTCAGTTGCCTTGGGTGCCTGGCACGCTTTTGCAGGACCTCGTCAGCTTCGATGCGAGCGGCGATCACATCTTGATTGCTGCGCATGAACGGGACCCGCAGACGATGTCCGTTGACCTCCAAGGTCTGGTTTACATTGTATCAGGCAAGGATGGCAAGATTCTTAAGCAGTTGCGGACTAAACAGCCGTTTTCGGGAGCTGTGCTCAATCCTGCTGGAACACAGATCGTACTCGGTATGTTCGAGACAGGCAAGTTCAGAACTCGAGCAACGATCTTCGCGGTCTCAACCTTGAAGGAAGTGGCTAAACTGCCCGAAGTGGCGAAGGTCGACACCTTTTTATTCGACCCTTCTGGCCGCTATTTAGCGGGTTACAAGGCGAACGGGCTGGGGTTCCTTTGGGACGCTGAAAAGCGAAACCTTTTTCCAACTCTCAACCCTGGAGGAGGAATTCAAACCATGGAGTTCTCCCCGGACGGTAGACGCCTCATCACGGGGGCCAGTAACCGAACAACGACGATTTGGGACGCCCACAATGGCGATGAACTCTTCACACTTCGTTATGAATCGCTGCGAAAGGGGGACCTTAATGGTGATACCATCAGCGACAGGAGCACGTTCTCAGAAGATGGTAGGAAGGTTATCATGGCTTGTACAGACGGGGCGGTTCGCATATGGAATAGCGTGCCCTGGAAGTGATCACCGAAGGGCCGAGTTCAAAAATGGACCGTAAGCCGGGACCCTAAAGTCCGCTGCCGAATCGGCTCTCAGGGCGAGAATGCCCGCCGCCATGAGGCGGTATCGGTTGGCGGGGCTCTCAAAAAGTTCCCCCTTTTGCATTCGCTTGATCTCTTCAACCAAGTTGGCATCTTGCAGAACTGAGCCCAGCACTCCTTGCAGATGATCCCCGAAAGGACCGTCCGCCAATGCGCATGTCTTCTCCAGTTCGGACGCTGTCTTGCCTTGGCACAAAAAGGCAAGCGCTCGCCTCGCAAGGAAAGGGTGACCGTTTGTCGTCCGGTAGGCAACATCGATTGCTTCTGCTTCGGCGATGCCGTAGCGGTTGGCCAGTTCTGACACCTCTTCTTTCGTGAAATCTCGGATCGGCAAGCGAACACCCACGTTGAACGGCGATTGGTTAATGTCAGTGATGAACAGGTGGGCTTCAGCGGAATAGGCAAGCACCAGGCTCAGTTTGCTCCAGGGCCCGCCGGGGTCAAGGGCGCGACGGTTGTGCCAACTCCGCAACAGACCGAAGAAATCATTTGCGTACGAACGCCCGAACAGACGATCTGCCTCATCGATCGCCCAGCACACAGGTCCCTCGACCTGAGCAAGGAGGTTGCCCAGCACCGCATCAAGGTTCATATTCGGCCCCAGCCAACTGTTCCATTCAGTCCCAAGATCAAGACTCACCTTAAGTTGGGCCGCAAGGCTGTGGGCGAGTGTTCGATAAAGCCTTTCCTCATCAACAAGCTGAGATTCACCAATGGTTTGGAAGTCACTAAGGACGGCCGCGGTTCCTCTACCTCTTGCATAGGCCAATGACCGAGCGAGCAACGAACTCTTGCCCACCTGCCGAGGTCCTTGAAGCAGGATTACGCTTTCCCCCCGGTCCAGGCACATCTCCACTTGTTCATCGGTGGGCCTCCTCACGTAGAGGCGAGACGTTAGTGCCATCGCTCCGCCTGAAGATTCGGTGTCAACCGAAACGGAGGTTGTTAGCCCTCGACTGACGGATTGCCCGATCCGTCCTTCAAGGGCGTCCTTTGCTTGCTGGGAAGGGGGCTCGCCCCAAGTTTCGTCCAGCATCCGTTCCAGATCCTCGAACTGGCGAAGGGCTTCGCTCTCCAAGCCCGAACTTCGATAGCTGCTTATGAGCGCGATGTGGATATCTTCGCGATTGGGAGCTGCCAACAGCGCGGTTCGGCCGATCCGAATCGCATCCTTCGAGGCTCCCGCCGCGATCCGCCTCTTGCAAAGCTCCTCCACGCATTGAGCGTAGCGCTCTTCATATTCGAGCCTGTACGCATAAGTCCATTCGTCGGCCAGGGGGGCAAGCAGAGGACCACTGTACATGCCCAGGGCCTCTTGGAGGGTTTCCTCGTCTGGCGCATGCAATCCTGCCTCGGTGAGTTCAAGAAATCTCGTGGCATCCGTGGCAACGTGATCGGAGCTCACCGAAACAACGTCCCGTCGGGTTTCGATGATCGTCCCTCGATCGCAATCTGCCTCCAGGGCGTCTCGGAGATCGGCAATCGCTCGCCGGAGGTTCTGCGCTTGCTTGTCGCAGTCGCTGTCCGGCCACAGGGTTTCTTCCAATAAGAAACGGGAGACCTCTTTGCCTGGATGCAAGGCCAAGTAGGCGAGGAGGGCCTGGACCGATTTCGAACGGAACTTCGGCCGATCACCCGATCGGTTGGCGACATCCATCCTGCCAAGCATCCGAACCGTCCACCTCGCCTCGCTAGGTGGCCAAACTGCGTCTGTCCCCATCCCCACCCTTAAGTATGGTGCAAATCGTCCTGATCGTCCTTGCGGCGAGGTACGGGGAACGCTTTGGGTGCGGTCAAAAGTCCCCAAGGCAACGGCGCGAAGAGGACTTTGGCTTGGGGTTCGAACGTGGCAGCTTCGGCGGGCAATCGGACCAATCCTTGCGCCGAAACCATCGAGGCGGTCGCGTGGGAGCCTACGGCGGGGGCGAGCCACACTTCTGGCGTCAGGTTCCATCGGATCTGGGCGGGGACGAACTCCTCTCGTCCGGGCCGTCTGGAGAACTCGTGGCCGAGGCGCATGGGCTGGAAGCTCAAGCCTCGCCCCAGCCACGGCATGACAAACAGAGCGAACGTAACGAACGACGAAAACGGGTTACCAGGCAGCCCGAACCAGGCTTTGTTGTCCCCTCGGACGCCAAAAGCGATTGGCCTTCCGGGTTTAATTGCGACGCCCTCGAAAACGGTTTCGAAGGATTCACCTTCCAGGGCATCCCTCACGAAGTCCATGTCTCCGTGGCAGACGCCCCCGGTTGTAATCAGGAGATCGCAGACTTCGGATAAGTAGCAGACGGCATCCCCGGTCGCGTCGGGGTCGTCCGCCACATGCATGACTTCAACTTCACATCCCATCATGCCCAACCACGCGGCGAGCGAGACGGAGTTCGATTCGTAGATTTGGCCGGGTAGAAGCTCGGCACCGGGGCATACGAGTTCGGAGCCCGTCACGAGGATGCCGACCTTGGGTACGGATTGAACCGACACGCTGGCATGCCCGATCGCCGCGAGGGCACTCATAACGGTTGGCGTGACGACGGTGCCGTCCGGAACAAGGATCGCGCCCGCCGCGTATTCTTCTCCTTTCCGGCGGATGTGCTTGCCTGATCCTTGTTCAACGCGGACGTGGCTGCCCGTCACTTCTGCATCTTCCTGCATGAAAACCGCAACCGTTCCAGCGGGAACCGGAGCCCCCGTCATGATTCGCACGGCTTCTCCTGGCTTGAGGGGATTGGGCCACTCCTTTCCGGCGGGAACGGTTCCGACGAGATGCCAGGGACCAACGCCCAAAGACCCGACCGCAAAGCCGTCGACCGCGCTATTGTCAAATCTGGGCGAAGGGTGTCGGGCAACGACATCACCGCTTGTCACGCGGTTCAGGGCCCTTCCCAACGCAATCTGCTCGGGCTTGACACGAGGCAAATGCTGGCTGATCAGGTGGAGGGCTTCGTCATACGAGATCATGTGTGGCCTCCTCCGCGAAGCATTTCCTTGCCGTGCAAAAGCGCGGGAAAGAGCGCGTGGATCGCATCGGTGCACGCGCCTGGCGAGCCCGGTAACGCCACGATCACCGTCGATCCCGACACTCCCGCGACCGAGCGGCTGAACATCGCAAGGGGCATCCGATCCTGGCTATATCGCCGCAGCGCTTCGGCGACTCCGGGCAGTTCACGGTCGAGCAAAGGCTTCACGGCTTCGGGAGTGACGTCTCGAGGGCCAATGCCGGTTCCGCCGGTCACGAGGACGATATCGACGTTGTTCAAGAAGGCCTTGAGCGCGGTTCGGATCGCCTCGATTTCGTCGGGAACAATATGCTTTTCGACCTGTAGGGCTCCGTGCGCCCTCATCCCTTCCAGAAGGATTTCCCCCGACTGGTCTTCATAGACTCCATTCGCGACACGATCTGATACCACGAGTATGGCTCCATTCCAACTTGCCAAATCCGGTGCGCCCTTCATGTCTTTCAATCGCAAAACTCCATTGGTTTGTCCAAACTACCACGATCGGCCCATAATCCGGCATGGCACCGGAAGGAGGGCCGGAAATTCGTCGATTGCGGGGCGCGAGGCGTCGTGGCCGGCTTTATGATCACGTCGTCTCGAAGCTCCCTATTTTTTCCGAAGTACCTGGCTTGGACGGCATTTCCCTGAACCCGCGCGCGTTTGGGTCTCAGTAGGACTTATGGGACGTGTGGGACCTCTATTCCGAGTTGGAGTGTCACAATAGGACCACCATGCGCACACTTCCACTCATCGTCATCGCCGCTTTCGCAGCGGTTGCTCTCGCCGCCGATAAAATCAAAGTCACGCCGAAATTTGAAGCGGGGCAAAAGGCGAAGTGGAAAACGGAACTGAAAATGAACGTGGGCGGAACCGAAGCGGTTCTTTCGGGCACGATCGTATCCACGATAAAATCTGCGGACGCAGGGGTTGTGAAGGCGGAGGACGGTTGGGAGAATCCAAAAGCGGTCGTAGGCGGCGAAGAGATGCAGATCCCCTTCGGCCCGACTTCCTATGTCCTGAACGCCGCGGGAGAACTGCAAGAAGTCTCTGGCGGGATCACGGGGACAGACGTTGCACGCAACTTTATGGTGACCTACGCCTACCTGCCGAAGGACGAGATCGAAAAGGACGGCAAATGGACCGCCACCTACGCGAAGACGGACAAAATGGAAATCGGCGAGCGCAAAGTAGAAGGAACTTACTTGGGCGAAGAAGAGGTTTTGGGTAAAAAAGCGCACAAGTTCAAAACTAAGATGACTGAGGGCGATTTCACGGTTTCTATGACTTATTGGGCAACGTTGGAAGGCAAGGTCATCAAAATCGACGGCGAGTTCGCGAACCTACCGATCCCGGTCGCCGGAGACAACGCGTCGGGCACGGTCAAGGCCGATTGGGTCGACTAAGGTTCGATATTCTGCGCTTAGCGTCCGTTCCTGGATCCGTGGAAGAACACTTTTTCGAACCGGTGGCCCTCCTAGCCGTACGTCACCGTCAGAAAAAGTCACTCCGCAAATGCCCCTCATTTCGGGGCGTGCCGCCCGGAGCGCTTCCTCCAGAGTCAAGAGTGATACAATGCACTATGCGGCACGGCAGAGCATCCTAGCCGTTAACCCAATCCACGAAGCCTGTAGGGGCTAATGGGTTGCCGATCGACATCTATCGAGGAGGTATCTTGATATGCGACACAGTACATTGTTAGTCATGGCGGCGGCGATCTTAGGATCGACTGTTAGCTTTGCCCAGGTTCATATCGTGGGCAAGGGGGAGGCTCGGTCGAATCAGCAAACGATTCTGATCGGCGAGCGAGGGGCCCCGGAGAGAGTCATCGCGAGAGCGGCGGCTGGCTTGGGCAAAGTTGGGAAGAAAGACGCAGAAGGGTTCTACCACATGACCTTGAGCAAGTCGGTGACGCTGAAAGCGGCCATAAAGAAGCTCAAAGCACGCGGAATGGACTATGTCTTCGAGGCCGAGGCCACGAAAGTCGACAACTCGTCGCTTCTATCCGTCGAACGGCATATCAGTTACCTGAAGGCTCGGCACAACCTGAGAGCCAAGATGACGGTTCAAACGAGTGCAAAGGAAGAAGAGTCAGGTGTTGACTTCTACGAAGCGCTCGAACACTACCTTCGAGTTCGGGTTGGGCCGGATGGCAAACTCGACAAAGACGAGATGGATTCGGCGATCAAGCAGCGGGAGGCGATGACTCCGGGCAGCACGGGCGGAGGCGGCCCGAACGCACCATACACGGTGTGGTCGTACCAGGGTCCAAACAATGTTCCGGTGCCTTATTCGCAATACTATGGCATTGGCCCCCTTTCCGGTCGAAAGAACGACATTGCAGTTTTCCCAGGTAACTCGAACATCATCTACACGGCGTCTGCAGGTGGCGGAATCTGGAAGACTTTGGATGGCGGTGTCACCTGGACGCCGCTCAGCGACAAATGGGCTTACCTGCACACGAGCGCAGTTGCGGTCCATCCGTCCAACTCAGACATCGTGTTAGCGGGCACGGGCGATTACAACGGGTTCTTCGGGAAACAGACTCAAGGCATCATGCGGTCGACTAACGGCGGCATTACGTGGACTCAGGTCGGCGATGCGGCGATGAAGACTGCGGTCGTTACGAAGATCATCTTTAATCCCGCGAACCCTAACCAGGTCGTCTGTGCAACCGGTAAAACATCGATTCCCGGATACCCGGGTTTCATTTACACGTCTTCCGATGCTGGAGCAACATGGGCTCAAAGGCTGACGGGTGTCGACTTCGATGACATGGAGTTAGGTCCGACTGGGACCCTCTGGTTTGCCGCTGTTGCAGCTGCACACAACAACGGTGGCTTTGTCTGGAAGTCCCTTGATTTCGGAGACACTTGGATCCCTGCGACAGTTCCAGTCGCCGTCAACCAAGCAGCCCTGGATATCGCGACTTCAAAGCTGGACGGGAACACTGTTTACCTCCTCTCAACAGGAGACAACAAGATCTACAAGTCGACGAACGGAGCCGGCACGTGGACTGATGTGACCGGGAACTTCCCGACTGGAACCTCCAACTACAACTGGAGCCAGAAGACCTATGACCAGTGGCTTGGTTGCACGAGCAACGGCGGCCAAGACGTGCTCCTTTGCGGCCTTATCACGGTGGCTCAATCGGTAGGCGGCAATGGCGTCTGGACCGATATCGCCCGAGCATACGAACCGGCCGGGCCAAACAACCTCCATAACGACTCTCATTGTTATGCGGTGGACCCCAACAACCCGAGCACTGTCTACATTGGATGTGACGGTGGTATCTTCCGATACACGTACTCAGCTTCTCCTGGCCCTGGGAACTTCGCGTCGCTCAACGCGACCATCGGTGACTTGCAGCATTACCAGTTGGCGATGCACCCCACCGACCTGAGCTACCTGATCACGGGTACCCAAGACAACGCCTCACCCAGCGCGCGGGGCAACCTCGCCAACTGGACGAACCTTTACGCTGGCGACGGCGCTTGGGGCGACTTCGATCAAACAACCCCCGGGATCCATTTTTCGGGCTCCCAGCTGGGGAGCGTTTGGCGCTACACCACAGCCGGAGATACTTCGCCAGACTTCATTAGCCCAGCGGGATTCAGCGGTGGATTCATCGCCCCGGCGGTGTTTGCCGGCACGGGTGGCAGTGAAATCTATCTGGCGGGTGTAAACCTCCTTCGATGGGTCTCAGGCACGACGTGGACAACGGTCATGGCCGGGCTCGGCGGCGTTGCGACGACGATTGCAAAATCGCCAAACAATACGAATGTGCTCTATACGGGGACGTCAAGTGGAGCCATTTGGCGGACGCTTGATAATGGAGGAAGCTTCAAGGATCTTAGCAACGTCAACTTGGACCGCCCCATCGGTGACATCGGCGTTTCTTACACCAGCGATACCGACGTCGTCGTCGGCATGCAGGGCACGGGCCCAAACCACGTGTGGCGTTGCTTCGATACCAGTGCCACCATCCCCGTCTGGAAGAACGTTAGCGGCAACCTGCCAACGACCCCAGTTAATGCCGTGTGCTTCGATCCGTACAACGCGAACCGTTGGTATGTGGGTACCGACATCGGCGTCTTCATGACGGGCGACGGCGGTAACAGCTACACGAACGTGGGATACCTTGGTCTGCCTAACGTGCATGTAAATGCGCTTCGGGTCAGCAAGAACAAAGCGTACATCTATGCGGCGACGTTCGGTAGAGGCATCTGGCGATTGGCGACGACGTCGAACCCGTTTGCGTTCAGCATTACCGGTACGGTTCGCACTGTCAGCAATGCTTTGTTCTCTGGCGTGTCGCTGAGTCTTCGCCGGTACGAGGAGTACCAGAAGTCGTACAGCAACACAACCCCGTTGGCAATCCCCGATAACAACAGCACTGGTGTTACTTCGAGCTTGCCAATCACGTTGAACTACCCGATGTCGGGTTGTAAGCTCTACCTGAACATTACTCACCCGTATCGAGGCGACCTGGAAGTCACAGTCATCGCTCCCGACGGTCAGGAGTATCGTGTTCAGAATCCGAGCAACGATCCTGGCGACAACATTAAGGGGTACTACGAGCTTGATAAGTTCGCTACCGGTTTGCAGGCCTCAGGTACGTGGCAGCTGCGCGTGAGAGACCTCGTTCAGGGTGACGTTGGTCAGATCATCCAATGGAACATCATTCCAAGAATCTACACGTACGTCACGAAGGCGAACACGACGAGCGACGGAAGCGGTAACTACAGCTTCACGGGACTCTCGGCGGGCAAGTACTTAGTGACGCCGAGCTTCACGGGCAAGACGTGGACTCCACCTTACCGTCCGATCACGGTAGGTCCGAGCAGAACCCTGCAGAACTTCCAGGCTAACCAGTAGAGCCGCGAAGGATCAATCCCCCTTCCTTACCAAAAGGAAGGGGGTTTTTGTTAGCCTCTTTACGACAACTTTCGCTTCAGGCACGAATCGTGGACGAAGTCAGAGCACCCTAGGGCGTACTGCTTGCGGAAGGATGCGCCTGATCCTCGGTGAACTCAGTCCGTCTTCCAGAGCCTCCTCCCCACTGGGAACTCCGCTCAGTCAAATGCTCACCTACGATCAAATGGCTCTTTCGGATATGCAAGCGATGTCCCGCTTTCCGCCGTGAAACCTGGTACCTAGAATCCTCGTCCAAGGGCTCATAATGAACGCGATGCGATCGTTTCTTGGGCTCTCCCTTCTCGCCTCCGCCGCGTTTTCTCAGGCGGCTTTGCTCTACGACGCGACTTCGGGCATGCTGCCCGACTCGTGGGGATGGGCCTATGGCTCGACCGGCGGCGAAGTGAAATCGGTGTCGGGCGGAGCGTTAAACGTCAGCACGCTGGCAACCCCCGCGATCCAGATGGGGTACGGAATCACTTCGCCGGTTTCGCTCAGTCCAGGTGGTGTCCAAATCCGGTTCGAAATGGCTCTCGACGCCGAAGACCACAGCCCCGCCTCGGCCGACAAAAACGGCGACGGCCTCGCCGATCGGGCCGGCTTCAGTCTCATTGCGATTGGAAGCGACCAGATCGGAGTCGAGCTCGGCTTTTGGGGCAACGAAATCTGGGCGCAGCAGGATTCTCCGCTTTTTATTCACAGCCCAACGTTGGAACGGGCCGCGTACTCCACATCGGCAATGACGGTCTATGACCTCTTTTTCTCCGGAGGAACGTACACGCTTCAAGCCAACGGAAGCACGATTCTCACCGGCTCGCGGAAAGACTATTCGGCATTTGCCGGATTTCCCGACCCCTACGAAACGCCGAACTTCCTCTTCTTCGGCGACAACACGTCGTCCGCTTCGGCCGCGTACCGCTTGAGAAATCTGAGTGTGAACCCGGTGCCAGAACCCGCGAGCTTGGCGGTGTTGGTCTTGGGACTTGGATTCCTTCGCCGCAAGCGAAATCAAAAATGAAGGAGACCCCGCCCGGGGCGATCGGGCAGGGTCTTGGGGTCTCCGAGAGGAAAAGTTTATCCTCCGGATTTCTTCGTATCAGCGGCCTTCTCTCGAACCGGCGCCGCGGCGTTCGATCGATCCCTCTCATCCACCACTCGGGCGGTGACGAAGAACACGATCTCGCTGCGCTTCTTGTTCTTCTCGGTTCGCGAGAAGAGCCGGCCAATCAAGGGCAGATCCTTCAGAATCGGGATGCCGCCGTGGCTAACCGTGTCGGAGTCCTGAATCAGGCCACCGAGCGCGATCGTTTCGCCGCTCTTGATGTTCATCGTGCTCTGCGCAATCCGCAGGCTCGTTTGAGGCAACTGACCGCCGCCAGGGACCGAAGTGAAACTCGTGAGCGTGCTCACCATCGGACGCATGTCCATGGTGATCTGGCCATCGCCGCCTACTCTAGGCAGGATCGCAAGTCGCACGCCAACGGGAAGTTCTTTGGTCGTGATCGTGACACCGGTCTGAGTTGACTGAATAGACTCGATGTAGCGGATGATGTCGCCTACGAACAGTTCCGTCTGCCGTCCGTCCACTCCGAGGAGGTTCGGTCGAGCGATCAGGTTGTTGTCTGTCGCGATCGAATCAAGAGATGCAAGAATGTCGAGCGCGCCACCGCCAGCGAATCCGAAGAGCCCGCCCACGGTTCCCGCACTGGCGGAGCTACCGCCAACGTTCTGGTTCACGCGAAGGGCTCGCACCGAACCACCGGTCAGGATGCTCCAGTCGAGACCGATCTTTTCGGCATCTTCTTTTCGCAGGTCCATGACTCGCAGTTCGATCGCAATCTGCTTCGGCGCAGTGTCGATCATATTCAGGTAGCTGAGTGCCTGATCGATCTTTTCCTTGCTACCCCGCAGAATGATCTTCATCGGGAACGCGACGGATTCGAACTTCGCAAACGGAAGTCCCAGGCCAGTCGGAGAACCCGTGTCGGGTTCAAGCGTGAGGCTACTGGCACCGTTGCCACCTCCCAGTGCGCCTTGGTCGCCGCCACCATTGCCGCCTTGATTCGACTTCTGCTCGCCACTTTGACCCTTGTATTCAGCGGTCTGCTTGTATTGGCTCTCATCCGTTGCGAGAGCAGGGTTGCTCGCCGCATTGGGCAGAATCGTAACTTGCAGGCCCGGGAACTGACCGGTCAGGTCTTTGCGGAGCGCACGCGGATCGAGATGCTTGATCTCGTACAGAATGTACTCACCTTCGCCGCCAGAGACGCTGTCTAGCGCCTTCAGCATGCCAAGGATGTCTTCAACCTCGTTGCCACGACCCTTCAAAGTCAGAGCTTGTTCGCCGATCGTCTGCTCCGAAGTCGCGATGAGTTCTACGCTTCCGATCTTGGCGTAGTAGGGGGCTTTCGGGTCGTAGGAGTTACCGGCAACCGTCTTGAGGAGGTTCATCGCCGTCGTACCTCTGGGAGTATACGTGGTTCGAATCAGTGCGTTGCTTGTCGGCATTTCGACCCCGATCGCGTTGCAGATTTGCGCGTCGATCGCTCGCACCGTGCGCTCCAAGGCGTCCAGTTTAGACTTCGGTCCGATGAGAACGACGTACGCGTCCTTCGTCTTTGCCTTAGCCGACTTGGTTTCAACCTTCATCGCTTCGCCTTGTCCGCCGCTCGCCTTCTCGCCCGAGTTTTGCGTGCTGACGTTCGTCTGTTCGACGGTGATTTCATCGCTCGGCAAGCCGATCTCGAAAGATCCATGGCCATCCACCGGAACGACCTTCAAAACAGCCGCCTTGATCTGCGAGCCTTCGCCACTATAGATGGGCACAACTCGCGTCTCGGCGCCGTCATCGAACCTGGGGAAAGACTTCAGTCGCTCATAACTAGCCGCAACCACGTAGGTCGAGCCAGTCTTGGCGTACTTCAATCCCGCAAGAGTCGTTACGAGGTTCAGAGCCTCTTCAACGGATACGTTCGTAAGAGAAACCGTCAAAGTGCCTGTGACTTCGGGGGACGTGACGATATTCACGCGTCCCTGCATCGCAAGCGCTTTTAGAATCTGCACGATGTCTGCGTTGACCATGTCGAGCGTCACACTTCTGCCACCGCCCCAGTTGTTTTGGGGAGTTGCGGGAGTGGGCGCTGTATAAGTTGCTGTGTAGTCTGTCGTTTTATGAGGAACCGGAGCCACCGTGTTCTTCTTAACTGCGACCTTGACTTTCTTCTTTTCGTCGGGGAAGCCATCTGGCTCAAGGCCTATGAGGGCCTTTGCTTCGAGCTTCTCGGGTAGTGGCAGCAGGGCCAGCTTTGACACGGGCTCACTATCCATGGGCACCCTGTTAAAAGCGGTCGTGCTGGCGGTTTCGCCGTTATTGTTGATGTTAACCTGCCAACCGCTGTTGGTTTGGTCTAGTTTGATCGTAGCGTCCGGATCGTCTAAACGAAGATGAACGCGAACCCGAGCAGGTTTGGCCGAGAACCAGCCGGACTGTACGTACTGTACGCCGCCTGAGTTCACGGTTTGCCGCTTGGATTTGCCGATGAGATGGGCATCGAACTCCAGCATGTAAGATCTTCCGCCCATAACGCGGATGATCTTGGGCTGGGTGAGGTTCTCGCCCGTTACCTCAACCTTCAGTCCTTCGCCGACTTTTGACCATTGGACGTCAGTCAGCTTGCCTTGGGCAGCCGAGATGCTGGCGAGAGCCATCATCGAAGCGCCGATAAGGAGTCTTTTCATTAGTTACCCTCTTGCTTGTTATTGCTGGGAGTCATCCCACCCACCGACACGGTCTTGTTCTTGCCCCGATGGCGAACCGTAACCTTGCCGTTGGAAATCGATACGACTTGACTGTCACCGTCTATGGCACCGCCAACGGAAACAATCTTCTGTTTGCCCGCCTGGTCTGTCAGAACCACAAGCGGTTTGTCCCCCATCATCGTTCCGGAGACCGAGTAAGGGAAATCGTCTATGCTGGGCATCTTGCCAGCCGGTGCCGCAGGTCCACCCGCTTCGGGCAGAACTCCACTGATCGTTGGAACGTTGAAAGGGGTGTAGCCACCACCCACTCCACCACGAGGTTGACGATAGGGCTGCGTTCGCTGCTGCGGAGCGGCAGGAGCCGGCGTCGGCACAGGTGCTTTCGACTTGTCCCACTTGTGTCCATCAAACGGATCGCGCGGCGACAACTGTGCTGCCACGACGAGCGCCGGGTCAACCTTCTCCTCGTTAGGATCAGTCTTCTCGGGTGCGCCCTCGGCGTTCTTCGTCGTCACGGACTTCTCAGGATCGGAACCCTGAGACGCGTCCGCATCAATCGCTGTTGCGTTGTCGTTCTTTGCGACCGTGACTTCCGTAGGAGCCGCTGCCGCAGTCGGGCTACCCGACTTTGAGAACTGAAATGCGCCAATGCTGATCATAAAGACGAACAGCGTGACCAGTATCAGAATTTTCTTCTTGTCTCCCATGGTTAGTTCACCACCGTCTTCTTGCGGCTGCTGAGGTTGATCGAGCCATCGCCTGCCTCTTCGACCGGATCTTCCTTGACCTTCTCACCATCAATCGGGAAGAGGAAGCTACGGAGCTCGATCGTCACGTCAAGCTTCGGAATAACGGATGCTCCCGCTTTGTGGTCCATCTTTGGCTGCAAAGAAACTGTTCGAGCGGCGACGATCTTCGGAAACATGGTGAGTCCGTTAATGAACTTCATCACCGATCCATAGTGGCCGCGTCCTCGGACTTCGATGTCGAGCTCGTTGTACGGCTTTCGCGCCGCCTTGGTGCTCTCGCCGCTTTCGTTCTTTACTGCCGGTTTTGGCTGCACAGGAACGGGCCGAACGCCCGTAACCTCGATGCCACATGCTTTGCCGAGCGTTTCCAACTCTTTAAGGAGCGTGGGCACATATTCCATTGCTGGCACGCCGCGCTCCAGGTGAGTCAGCTTTGCTCGGGTGTCGTTGAGCTTGAGGATCATGTCGTCAAGTTCTGTCTGAACATCGGCCGGGTCCTTTGCAGTTGCTTTGAGCTTCTCGACATCGGCTTTAACTTCCGAATACGAGCTGTACTGCATATAGGACAGGCCGCTGCCAGTCAGGATCGTGGCGATCGCCAGGATCATGTAAATCTTCGGGTTAGGTCCGCGTGTGTTCATGCTGATTCGCCTTCCTTCTTGGTTTCATTGCGTTCCTTTTCTTCCACGGTGCCATCAAGACCCGCGGAAATCTCGAACTCCAGTTGGCGGCCCATTTGCACGGGCTTTTCCATACTGAACTTTAGGCCGACGTTGAGAAGGTCTGTGCTTCCCTGCAGCCGGAGGATCAGCTCGCCGATGAGTTCCTGTTTCGAGCTCAGCCCGATAAAGGCTATCTGCACCGGTGACTTCAAATCTGGCTGGGATGCCCGAATCTGTGTCAACCACGTTTCGGTTGGCGTCTGCGTACTCAGATGCGCCAGAACACGGTTCCACCGGTTCGTTGTCTCTTGTGCATTCTCCAAGGTTGTCACCCGGGGCGCCAACTTCCCATACTCGCCCGCATGCTTGTCGATTTCGTCAAGCATGGGTTGGAGTTTCTGGGCTTTGACGCGCAGACCGGATTGATCGCTCTCAGCAGATTCCTTTAAGAACGTAAGGAATCCGAGCGCAACCACGGATAGTGCGGCGCTGACCGCGAAGGTCATGAAGAACAGACTCGCAGTCCGTTCATTCTTCCTTGCGGCAAGACGCTGCTCTTGGATTAGATTAATCAATGGCATCGCAACTCACCCCTTAAGCGGCTCGTCCAACTGGTCGCATCGCAAGTCCGGATGCAACCGCAAGATCGAGCCCATGTCCGGCATCACCTCCGCCGGCAAAGGAAAAACGAGAATTGTCAAGCACGCCTACGCTTTCGGCGGGGATGCCTAACTTGTGGGCGAAGTACTGGGCTAAGCCCGGCATTTTCGCTCCGCCGCCCGAAAGAACAACTGCGTCAATTGTTTTGCCGCCGCCGTCTTGAGCTTGTGATTGGAAGTAGTTCAGCGATCGCCGAACCTCACGGATGAGGTCGTCGATGTGCGGCTGAACGACGCGGATGGGAGGATTCTCTTTTGGAGCACCTTCCTGCGCCAACTCGGAGATGTCGAGCTGGGCCTTGCCCGACTCTGCATCTTCCTCGTTGAGCTTGAAGTAGCTCTTCAACGCATCTGTCAGCGTTTTCCCGCCCTGGGGCAAGGATCTCGCCATCGCGAAATTGCCATCCGAAACGACGCTCATACTCGTCGTCGAACTGCCGATATCCACCAGCGCCACCGTCTTACCGGCGAACGCACTAGATGGATCCGATTCGAGCAACGAACGGAAAGCGCAGAACGGCTCGACGTCGACGACGTCCACTTCAAGTCCGGCCTCTTGGCACGCCTTGATGCGACTCTCGACAACATCCTTCGGAGCGGCCACGATCATGACGTCCATTTGGAGGTCGTCGACCTCCGCCAAGATTTCGAACTCGATGTAGCTGTCCTCAACCGAGGAAGGAACGTAACGACTAGCCTCATACCGAATGGACTTGCGAAGCGTCGCTTCGTTCATCTTCGGAATTCGAACCGTTCGGACGACCACCGATCCGCCGGCTACCGCGATGTTTGCGCTGGTAGCAGCGATGTGAGCGTCGCGAAGGCAGGTCTTGAGGGCTTCGCCGACGGCTTTCGTATCGATCACGACTCCTTCCTTCACCGAGTCCGCGGGAGTTCGCACCCACCCGACGCGAGAGATCTTCCATCCGCTTCCCGCGCGATCCACTTGGACCGCCTTTATCGCGTGATGGCCGATGTCGATGCCGACATAGCTTTTATTCTTGAACGGATTCATTCCCATGGTTAGGCACTCTCCTTGCGGTACTGCTGTTGGGCAGTTAGCCACTCGTCAATGGCGGCCTTGCTAAACCGCCACTTTCCGTCGATAAGGAAGCCTGGAAGTTCGCCTTCTTGCGCCATGTTTTCCAAGGCGTGAGCGTTAACTCTCAGGTAGGAAGCGGCTTCTCGCATGGTCAGCATCGTGTGCTGATTGGCTGCGACGGCTCGGAACAGATTGCTCAGCTGCTCGGGCGTCAGAAACAGCTCCAAACGTACAGCGGCGCCAGCTGCTGGCAGCTCAGGCGTCGGTTCGTGTGGGGTTGGGTTCATGGTTGGTTCCTCGGGTGTGGCATGTTGAAATGGTTCTGGAATCGCAATCGTTTCAGGGGCAGTTTGTTCGGGCACTTCGAACATCGGCGCAAAGGCGCTTGGTACCGGGCGCGGTTCCACATAAGTGGGGTTGTCCTGTTGAACGACTGGATGCCTTTGGGCCGCTCGGCGGATTGCGTCGGCAAGATTCATGCTGCTTTCCGCTCCTCGCCTGTGGTTTCAGCAATAACGTCGTGCATGAGATAGCCATCGATGACCTTCGCCTTCTTCACCATGCCGATGAGGAGGGCGTTGTCGGCCATTTGGCAAATCACGCGCGGATAACCCTTCGAATATTTATGCAGCTCGTAGACCGCATCGGGTGTAAAGGGGCTATGTTCGCCGGTGTAGCCAGCGGTACGCATTCTGAACAAAATGAGTTCGCCCGTCTCGACTGCTTCCAGCGGATAGAGCTGGTAGCGGACGGCAATGCGCTGCTCCAAAGCAGGGACCTTCGAAATCTTCGGCCGCAACTCGTTTTGGCCCAACAGCAACAAACTGATCAAGAACTGGTCGTTCATCTGGCAGTTGAGCAAGAGCCGAAGCTCCTCGAGCGTGGTCGATGATCGAATCAGGTGCGCCTCGTCCACGACGACCACGACCCGTTGGCCGTGCTCGTAGTTTTTCATCAGCGCATTGTGAAGCTCTTGGACGAGCACCTGTCGATTGCGCGTAACGACGTGGACGTCCAACTGGCAGAGAATCTCTTGCAGTATCTGGACGGGCGTCAAAATCGGATTGACGATCAGGACTACGCGAAACTTGACCGGATCGAGAAGATCCAACAGTTTGCGGCTGATCGTGGTTTTGCCTAACCCAATGTCACCACTCAACATCGCCGCGCCTTTATTGCGCGTGATGGAGTAGTGCAGCATCATGATCGCGTCTTCGTGAGCTCGGCTCATGTATAAAAATCGCGGATCAGGTGTTAAGCTGAATGGCGGCTCGTTTAATCCCCAATAGGCCTCGTGCATGCTTTTCGGTACCTCACAGTGGTTCCAAGTAAGTTTTCGGGTACTGCGGTTCGAAACCTCAGCCCCAACTTCAGAGTTGTCAACCTGCAAGTTTCAGGTGACACGGAACTTCCCACCACCTTGTGCCATGCGAGGCGTCGATTTGGGCCGGGTGTTTTTACAGGGCGAAGTGAGTCATTTTTCGATAATGGGCTAATTTCTCGGTTTCGAGTGAACAAACCACTCCCGAGAGCCGTCAAACCTGAAATGTTGCGCGTGGGCGGACACCGGGGTTTAATAATGAGAACACGAATTTTGGGTATCAGCGTCCTTTTGGTAGGCGCCAGTTTGGCCGTTGCTACGGTCATGACGAACTTTTTCACCGTCGGCACAGGAAGTGCCCGAAACGAGACGCGCACTGCTCATGTTGCAGTTAATGCCGCTCGCAAGATCCATGCTGGACACAACACGATTTCTGGTTCGGTTCTGGTGGAAGAGGGTGAAGTCAAGCGATTTCATTTCAGTGTTCACACTTACGGTTCAAGCGAGAACGTTTCCGAGATGAGCGGGCCGGGCACGATGCGTTTGCCGAGCGCCGCAGGTCCCGTGGTTCACCACGGGAGGGGATTTGCAGTTGTTCGCAGCAATCGCCATGCAGGTGAGGCAGGCGATATGGACGTAATTTCGGTTAAGTTTATCAAGGAAGGATCCACGACTCCGATCTACACGTTCGAAGGCAGAATCGCTACAGGCGATCTTGCCGTCGGTCGCACGATTTCCTACTAACCGCGGGCATTGAGAATTCAAAGCCTCTGACCCTAGGTCAGGGGCTTTGTGCATGGTATGGATGGTATGCGTAGTATGCGTTGTATGGATTGCGCAGGGAGGAGCTCCATCCCTTCCATAATTAGCTCATGGGCGTTCAGGTATCTCAAATGGCGGAGGGAGACCTTGAGCGCTTCACGCGCTTTTGGATGTCCGGAGACCCGACTGAGAAGGCAGTCGCTTCGAAATTAGAAAAGTATCGTTGGCTCCTTGCGCGGCACCAGCAGGTCGCTCCCGAGATGCCCTTCGGTTGGATCGCTCAAGACGACGGAAAGCTCATCGGGGGGAAGTTTTGCTTCGCGATGGAAGTTACTCGAGGCTCTGCTCGCCAGATTCTTGCCATGTCCAGTTCGTTTCGCGTGGCAGAAGGATACGGCGGCGCGGCCGTTCTCCTTTTCAAAGAGTATATGAGGTTAGGCACGAAGTACCCCCTGATCGCAACTTCGACGAATGCAGCAAGCGCGAAGCTCTGGAAGGCGTTCCGAGCAAAACCTGTAGCGGGATCCGATCGAGACTGGCTGTGGTTGGGTTCCAGTCCGAGGGCAACCGAGGAACGGTGGTTTCGCAAGACGGGCAAGGCAAGATTTGCGATAGTGGTTTCTCCATTCACCCGGCGCGCGCCGGGTGCTGGGCTGCCCACGTGTACACTCAGCGAGTTCAGGTTAGAAACGTCAACGGTGGACGGCTGGAATCCCACCCGCTCGGCAGACTTTTGGGAGTGGCGAATCGGCAACGCTCCAACCCCCAAGCCTGAAGCCTGCAAAAACGATGGTGCCTACTGGGCGGTTCGCGAAGACAAAGCGGGCCATCGGAACCAACTAGCCGCCCTGCGTTTGCTTGCCTGGAGCGAGCCCTTCGATCAACTTCTCTTCAACGCGACCACCTTCATTGGCGAGCATGATGCGCTCGTGATCTCGTTTGCCCCTCCTGGATTTGATCCTCTTTTGCAGCAGCTTGATTTCTTGCCCGTCCCGCTTGAGGCACCCCTGGCGTGGATTCTAGACCCCTCAAATCTCTTGAAGGACGAGCCCGTGAACCTGCAAGGCGTTGATTCAGACCTTTTTTCGTAAGCGCCCCAGGAGCAACTCCGTGCCGGGTCGGCGGTAAACCTCTCGATCCCAGTCCACTTCGACATCCAGCCGTTCCCAATCCGCAGGATCGGCTCCAACCTTCGATGCCCCACTTGTCCCCAGAATCGCGCTAAAGGCGTCGGGAGCAAGATAATTCCCCTGAAGCCTTCGTCCAAACGGGTACGCAAAGGTCATCTCCGTTAGATTCAAGCGCTCTTTCAACATCTTTGCGGGCCCGTAAATCTCTCGCTCAACTTGAGCCTCAGTTAAGTGCGTGCAAACGGGATGCGTTGCCGTGTGGCACCCAATCTCATGCCCGGCGGCCCTCAGCTGTTCAACCTGCTTCCAGGTGAAGTACGGTTGATGCTCGCCAAGGTACTCCTCAACGGGCGGCATATCAAGCTCGCGCCACATCGTCGCGGTCCGCTCGTCAATCTCGCTCGCTGGCCATTGCATCGCGGCCGAGGCCCCTTGTGCGGGTGTTCGCAGCGGTTCGTCACAAACGTGGGAATACGCTTCGACGACTTTGGCCGCGTCTCCTTCAACGCCCATCGCGCTAAGCGCGTTGCGCCACATCAGGTGCTTATTATCCAGGCTAGCGGTCATCAAATAGAAAGTTGCTCGAATTCCCAGCCGTTCAAGGACGTCGAGAACGCCCTCCCGCTCCAGGTTCAAACCATCATCAAAAGTCAGAGCCACCGCACGTGGGTTTACGTTTGAAAAATGCTGCGAGATCGGTACGAAATCGAAGAACTCTTTGGCACGCTCCAGCCGCGATTCGAATGCTCGGACGCTCATCTCTTGACCGACGTCATACAGATAGGGTCGGGGCCTACCATAATAATGGGTAATCCAGATGTTTATGGTGCCGTGCTGCCATGGCTTGAGCGTTCGAATGCCAACTTGGCTTTGGGAGTACATCCCAGCGGCGCGATTAAACCAGGCACGGAGAGCCATCGGCTAGATTATGGGCGATCAATGACCACCGAAGAGGTTTTTCAGTTTATTGAGGCGGCGACGGCGCGAGTTCTCACCGATGGCGGCAAGGAACCCGTCAGGGTTGCTGCCGACACGCCCTTATGGGGGCCAGGCGGAGCGATGGATTCACTCGATTTGGCGGTCCTAGTCGTCGAACTCGAAGAGTTTGTGGGCAAAGATCCCTTCAAGGATGGATTTATCAACTTCAGGACGGCGGGTGAACTCGCTGCGCTTTATGGCGGCTGATTCG
>JBKJJL010000228.1:0-8569 GCA_046597875.1 Fimbriimonadaceae bacterium
AGCGGGCGATCGACTCAGCCCGGCTGTTCGAGGGCTGCAAGTGGGCCGATGACGAAGGAGTGTTGCCGTGCTTGGAGTAGGCTGGGGGAGCCCACCACAGTACCGCGGCTGGGTTACAATCGAGAGCGTTGTGAAATCGAGCGGCGACTGTGGGGGGAAGTGGGGACGGAGTCACCACTTAAACCAACCGTACAGAGCCGGACATGGGCTCGCGGGTCAAAGAGTGGATATCAGAGCTGACGGCGTGTACTACGCAGGAGTCCTTTTCGGGACCCTTGAGCGGCTAAAGGTGTAAAGGATGTATTGTCAGAAACTGGAAAGGATGTATGGTCATCGTACACGACATTGTTGAGGGAAAAAAGCGCATGGACCACAGAGAACCCATCGACGCACCATGCGTCCACTTTGAGTATGCTGGAGCCGATACAGAGGAGGACTCCTATGCCCAAAGTCGTAATTTTCGTAGTGAAGAAAGTCTCAGGGCTAAGCCAAGACCCTGCGTTACATGTGGATTCGGTTACCGGCCAGGTGATCAAGTTAACCCCGACTGGCCACGTGAGCTCCGCTGAGTCAAGCAGCAAGGCTGAGCCAGCGTTCATTAGCAAGTGTTTCAGAGAGGTTCAATCCTGGAGCACCATTCCAGTTCTGTATGGGCTGAAAGCAGGGGAACGGATAGAGTTAGATGGATATGCATACATCGAACTAAGATATACCAATGGCAGGTTCTTTTTGGAGTTCCTGTCGGAACAAACTGACATCAAATGTACCCCATTTGAGGCGGATGCCAGAATGATTGAATGGGTGCAGGAAGGCTGAAAGCGGGAAGCATCACAAAGTAGCAGTCACTATTGCTTAATCGATGTAATACATAGTTCAGGGAAGACACTTTATCGCGCGACACGAATCCTATCATGCAGGGCAACTGGGCGCGTGCTTTTTGAACCTTCCACCCGAGCCCAAATCGCCGCGATCTTTTACGACCGCCGCGTGATGCTCCAGTCCGCACTCCATCCAATCCACCCCACCCAAGCAACCAGTCCCAAAAATCAGGTTGACAAACCCGCCCCGACTCTACTTAAGGGCATGAACGCGCTTTCAAAACTAAATGCCCATCCTCACCGCCTCAACCACTTACGCGAACACAGCCCGGGCCCAGAAAAAAGAGGATGTGACATGAAAATGAAAGTGAAAATGAAAATGATGTGATGTGGCGCGCAACGCGGTTTGCTCCCTCCACAATCGCCGCTCGCCCTCGACCCGCCTTCAACACCACGGGAAGCGGTACTGTGCCGCACTGAGACTCGAATCAAAAAAAAGGGGACCGAAAATCGGCCCCCGAGCAAGAATCTTAAGATCGAGTTACGGAATCGTGCGTTCGTACACGAGGATATCTCCACGGGTAACTACGCCGCCCCACTCGAATACGCGGTTCGTCACGTTAGTCACGAACCGAACCCGGATCAAATCCGGATCGCCTTGGGCCGCGGGCAACTTTCGATCTTCAACGCGAACGCTGCAGATGCCACGAACGGACTCGTAGTGATTGCCAACACGGATCATCATCGACGAAGGTCCGCCAAACTCCGACACCCGACCCGTTTTCACGAGGCGAGCAACTTCGGGAATGACAATCCCGTTGCTTTTCGGCATAGCCGCCGTGCCGCTGAACGCGATGAAGCGGAAAAAGCCGCCTACACGAACTGCGCCGTCCGCCGTTCTCTTTTGCGCATCAAAGTAGAACTCGGCTCGCTGGCCGCTCGCATTTAATGCGTGTCCCTGACCTTTGGCTCCAACGACTAGAGTAGCCGCAAGAGCGATTGACGAAATGAGCGCCACAAGTGCAACGCCGATCTTCCTTTTCATTGGTTGTATCAACCCCCATTTGGCGAGGCTTACACCTTCGCCAGTTTTTAGACTATAAGGCGCGCCAGAAGCGCGGCTCTGTTGGAAGGGACGGTGAGGCGCTGGGATAGTTCAGTAAGAAGAAGCCCCGCTCCTGAGGGTTAGGAGACGGGGCTGGGGGAGGAAGGATAAAAGTCGTTTTGTAACTCTTTCTACGCCGGAGGTCTCACTTCGTTCCCATTTGCGTACAGAGGCTTCGAGACGAGGGGCGCGAGCGCTTCCAACGGAACGTAGATTTCGCCGTGGCGATCTACGACTGCCGTCGGCAAATCGCCGCGTCTTCCGCCGTCGAAGCGAAACGCCCTTTCTCTGACCGTTAACTTCATCACGTGCTCGTCGTTCTCGACAAAAATGCGATCCTCATTGCGATCAACTCGCAAGCCAAGCTGGCGTGCGGCAGAGCGAAGGGGCACCATAATCGTGCGGCCCACCGCGTAGGGCGCTTCATTCGAATCGAAAGTTAGGGCCCGATCATCGTAGCGCAGATCAAACTCTCCTCCGCCCCGACGATCATCCCGATCCCGGTCTCGATCTCGATCCCGATCTCGATCCCGATCCCGGTCTCGATCCCGATCGTAATCTCGGTTGTCGCGATCGTATCGGCCGTCATAGGGCACAGAGATATCGTTCAGCAAAACCGCGCCTAGCTTCGTGCCTTTTCGCAGCACGACCTCATCACTCCCCCGATTACGCTCGGCCTCGCCTAAAATGATTCCGGCCAGGGTGCCAATGAACGCACCTTCAAACGGCTTCCGGAGGATCGATCCGAGGATCAGCCCACCCAGCATTCCGCCGCCGACGTAATAATCAGTCTTGGCCTTCTTGCCGTTGGCAGTCATGCGACCGTCGCGACCACGGTGAATGTTCCTATCGTTCAAGGCCATAGGAATGGCTTCGATCCGGTGGCGCGAACCGTCCGGGAGCAGCAACGTAGTGAACTCCAAGTCCATGAACGCGGGTTGGTTGTTTCGCTTTTGTTCGATGCGGCGGATCTCACCTTGAAGGCGGGAACCGCGGGGCAGGTCGCGGTCCCCATTTACGGTGACGGTAAATAGATCGCCCTCCTGGGCCCGTTTCACGTTCAAATCTTGGTCGGAAACCACTTCCAAAACCGTGTTTCGGGGTACTTCAAGGTTCCCGGCAGCCGCAAACGCGGGTATCGCAACCAAAACAGCTATCAATCCTTTCGAGGTAATCATTTTTAGTGAACTCCGCGTATCCGACGCCCGATTCGCCGAAACGTTTCACAATAAGGCATGGCTGAAGGCCGCATTTCTCCCGCAGAGCCCATCACCGAGCTGCGCCGCATTCCGATCATCGAATGCGGGGAGCCGATGATCGACTTCCTGGAGGCGTGTCCTCGCCTGATCTTCGATCAGCCCAGGTTTCACTATCGCCGTGAGACCCTCGTGCGAGAGCGAGTCGCGGAAGCCCTCATGATCGCCGAGTCGCGACTGCCGACTGGCTATCGGCTAGCGATTGTGGAGGGATGGCGCGCCCTGCACATTCAGAAAAGAATGTACTTGGGAGTTTGGAAGCGCTTTCAGGATCGCCATCCGGACTGGACAGACGTCAAGTTGCGCCGGATGGTCAACCGGTACACGGCCCCGCACGACGCCAAAAAGGTGCCTCCCCCCCACTCCACGGGCGGCGCGGTCGATGTGTTCTTGGTCCACGATGATGGTTCGCCTTACGATCACACATCTCCCTTTCACCGCTTTGATCCGAAATGTTTCTCGCAAGACGTGAAGGGATTGAGCGACGAGGCTCGTCGTACCCGCGAAGTCCTCGTGTCGCTTTTTGAAGGCACTGTGCTCACGAACTATCCAAGCGAATACTGGCACTGGAGTTTTGGCGACCAAGGATGGGCGTACCGGGGCGGGCACGCGACGGCGATTTACGGCCCCGTGTCGCCCCCGAACTGGGTTCCTGCGGAGGAGGACTTGATCGAAGCGCCGCTCGTTTTGATCGAGGATTGACGAATCTCCCCATGCGTTTGCTCATTGTCAAGTTCTCTTCCATCGGCGACTGCGTGATGGCAGTTCCAGTCGCGTCCAGGGTTCGCCGTGCCCTGCCGGAAGCGTTCATCGGCTGGGCGGTCGATCCCCGGTGCGCGGCGGTGCTTGACAGTTCGAGGTTATTGGATTTACAATACGACGTCCCTTGGGAGACCTGGAAGAAGGAGCGGGTCGGGCCCATCGCGCAACTTCGCTACTACCTCAAGCTCAGGGAGTTCAAGTTCGACGTTGGACTCGATCTGCAGGGGCACTCGAAGACCGCGATCTGCCTGCGCCTGAGCGGGGCCACGAAACGGTTTTCTGCTCGGGCTACGGACGGATTTGCTCGTAGACTGAATCCGATCGCTCCTTCTTTGGGAGGGATTCACACGGTGGAAAGGAATCTCGAAACCTTGGCGGCCGCCTTTCAAAGTGACGCCGATGCTTCGCCGATCATGCCGGAACTGCTGCCCCTGGACGCTGGCATGAACTGGCGGAAATCTCCTCAGTCTGGCTCTCACGCTCCATTCAAAGTCGCGCCTGGCTTGGGTCTAATCACAATCGCGGTCGGAACTGGTCACCCTAAGAAGGTTTATCATCGTTGGGCGGAGGTCGCGCAACAGCTTGTAGACAGGGGAACACGAGTGGCGTTCATTGGTGGGCCGGGCGAGGTCGCCCCCGACGTCCCTGGCACGGTTAACCTGGTCGGGAAACTAGGCCTCAAGGAAACGATGCAGTGGATTGTCGCAAGCCGGGTGCACATCGCCGCCGATACGGGCTCGGGGCACATCGCCGCGGCTTACGGGGTCCCGGTTGTCTCCATTTTCGGCTGGACCGACCCAACAATTTATCGACCTTACGGGAAGCAGGTGACGGTGCTGGATGCGGGCAAGGATATGACGGGAGTTGAGCCTTCCGCCATCGTGGAGGCCGCGTGCGTGTTCTGATCTGCCGCCTGTCGTCGCTCGGAGACGTCGTGTGCTGCCTGCCGGCGGCTTGGGAGATTCGGCGACTTTTTCCTGAAGCCGAAATCTCCTGGGCCGTCGATCCCGTCTTCGCCGGAATACTAGAATGCTGCCCCGCGGTGAATCATGTCGTTCGAGTGAAACCAAAGTTCGCCCCATCCTCGTGGCCAACGTTTGAGCATGAATTCGATGCGGTCTTGGACTTGCAAGGCCTTAGCAAAAGCGCAATCGTCGCGTGGCGAGCGAAGTCTCAAGTGAAGCTCGGCTACCATTGGCAGCGCGAGGGCGCTCAGTTCGTGACGTCGCCGGTGATTCCCGATCCTAGTTCGGTGCATATCGTAGATCAGTATGTGGATGTAGCAAGAGCTTTGACCGGCGCACTTCCTTCAAGCCCCGAAATCATCAATCATCAATCATCTATCATATATAGCCCAATACTCTCGCCTCACCCCGACGATCTCGATTCTGTCCGTCTCAAACTCGCCCAGCGCAACGTGCAGGGACCGTACGTCCTTCTCAACCCTGGCGCGGGGTGGATCACCAAGCGCTGGCCACCCTCACACTTCGGCGTGGTCGTCGATTGGCTTTGGGAACAAGGCCTAACTCCGGTCGCGCTGGGCGGAAACGCGGTGATCGACCACGCGGCCTACGACGAGGTTGCCTCTGCTTCCAAAAAGGATCCGGTCAAAATGACGGGTGAAACCGGAGTCCGCGAGCTTGTCGCTTTGATTGCGGGGGCCAAGGCCCACATCGGCGGCGATACGGGCAGTTCGCACCTCGCTGCCGACCTGAACATCCCGGCAATCGGCCTTTACTCCATCACTCGCCCCGAACGATCTTGCCCTTACGGACAGGCTCATAACTGCCTGTACGATCCCGACGGCTTGGATCGAATATCCCCCCAGGCCGTCATCGAACGCCTAAGCGCGGCATAATCGAATGTATGTCCACCACGGATTTTCGCGCGCTTCATCGTTTGCACCTGGTTGATGCAGCCATTACCGAAATCCGAAAGCGCGCGGCCGCGCTTGATCCGGGGAAAAAGATCCTCGCCGAGATCGCCAAACTGGAAGCCCAATACGAAGAAACCGGGGGCCAATACAAAGCACTTCATGGGGAACAGGCAGATTTAGAGCTTCAGCAAAAGACCTTCGACACCAAGATCGCCCAGATTGAAAAAGAGTTGTACGGGGGGAAAGTCGTCAATGCACGAGAGGTTGAGAACCTGGGAAAGGAGATCGCCAGCTTTAAGAAGCGCCGATCCGACATGGATGAGCGTCTCTTGGAACTGATGGACCTGGTACCGCCTGCGAAGGCCTTGTCGGACGCGATTGAAAAGGAAATCGCGAACAAGAAACGTGATCTCATCGCGCACCAAAAAGAGGCGATGGCAACAAGAGCGAGCCTGGAGCAGCAGTTCAAAGAAGTTTCTGCAAAGCGGGGCGAGGCGGCGGCTCTCGTTCCAAAACCCTTCCTCCTGCGGTACGACGCGATTCGCCAAAAGGTCGGCGGAATCGGAATGTCGGAAGTCGTGCGAGGAGGATTTTGCGGGATGTGCGGAACCCACCTTCCCGAGAAGCTTATAGAAGGCGCACGCGAGGGCCGCATAACTACATGCGAGTCGTGCCACCGGATCCTTTACGCGAGTGAGGGGATTGTGTGAGGAGAGTTGCCCCGTTACTCGTTCTCGTCGCGCTCACTGGATGCGGAAAGTCCGATCAGCTCTTCCCGCTTCGCATCGGGAACGAGTGGACCTATAACGTGAAGTCTGGATTGTCCGAGTTTGTGAGCAAGGTGACGGTCTCCCGCAACATTCCCGTTGCCGGCGTCCAGGGCTTTGAGCTATCGAGCCCGATGGGAATCTCGCGGTTAGTATGGAAGGGCGACATCCTGTACGCGACGGTCCTGTCTGGATCGCGTTTCAATCCGCCCTTACCGATGCTCAACGCCTCCGAGGAGAAACACACGTTCCGACAGGCGGTGCGGATGTATTCGGGTGGCAAAACCTACGAAGCCGAAGCAACAGTCGCGCAAGAAACCCAAACCCACACGCGAGACGGTCGGAAGTTCAAAGCGACGATGACGACGACTCTCTTGCGCATGAAGGATCGTGAAGTGGAGATCAAGTCGGTCTACGCGCCCGGGATCGGGTTAGTAGAACAAACGCAGCGAACGCAGGCAGTGGCGGGCGGTTCGAGGAAGCTTTTTGACCTGCAAATGGACTGCATCAGCGGCCCGTAGATTAACCGTGGCGGGGACACTCCTGTCCCCGTTCCCCAGAGATTGCCAAACGGGGACAGGAGTGTCCCCGCCCCGAGCTTGGCTTTATCAGAATCCGTCACTCAAGCGATACGCTTCGATCAGCGCGCGCTCGCCTTCCTTACCGGACTTGGCGACGCCGTGCTCCATGCCTAGGATGCCCTTAAAGCCTTTGGCGTGGATGTGCTTGAAGATGTTCTTGTAGTTGATTTCGCCGGTTGTGGGCTCGTTCCGCCCCGGGTTGTCGCCGATCTGGAAGTAGGCGACCTCGCTCCAGGCGAGATCGATGTTCGGGATCAGATTTCCTTCGTGAATCTGCTGATGATACATGTCAAACAGGATTTTGCAAGCGGGGCTATTCACGGCTCGGCAGATTTCGAATCCTTGCGCGATTTTGTTGAGGAACAGATTCGGGTGATCCCGGAAATTCAGGGGCTCGAGAACCATCACGAGGTTATGCGGAGCAAAAATATCGGCTCCCCTGCGCAGGGCATCGATGACGTGAGCCGTCTGATAACCCATGTCCGCACGCGGATTGATGGTGCCGGGTACTACGGTCATCCACGTCGCGTTCAGCCTCTTCGCGACCTCGACCGAGTCCTTGCAGTTCTGAACGAAGCGGTCAATATGCTCCTGTTTTCCGGTTGTCAAAGTTGGGTTAGACCAATCGATATCGTTCACAACAAAGACGCCCATGGCGATGCCGTGCTGCGTCATGCCCTTTGCGATCTTTTCTTGCTCTTCCTTGCTCCGGCCCCGCATGCCGTTATCTTCCCACGCGGTGAACCCTTCCCCGGCGGCAAACTTGAGCTGGTCAACGGGATCGGGCCCCGCGTGGTTCTGGAACATCCCAAAGTGGGGGCCATAGCGAAGTTGAAAGGGTTTTACTTGCACGGATTTGGACTCCTCGAACGCCGGCGCGACGCCGAACGTGAGAGCGGTTCCCGCAACAGCAGAGGTCTTAAGCAGCTCGCGCCGAGTCATGCCCCGATTATAACCCGAGAGCCCGGCAAGTTTATGCCGGGCTCAATTTGGCTACTTATCCAACCGGCTTACGAGTTCGATCAGCATCGCGTCGCGAGAGAAGCAAGCTCCGCCATGTCGGACATGGGCAAGCTCTTCCTTCGTCGGCTCCTTAATGCCAAACAGATCGAATATCGAGGACAGTCCGCCGCCCGAAGTGTTGATCGGCTTGCCTGACAGAATCCGCTTGATCGTCAATCGTGATTCGGCCAAGTGAGCCTTGGTCATCGGATCCGAAGATCGCCCTACGGCTCCGTCGATCTGGCCCATCAAGCCCTTTAGCGCAGCCTTCGAGACGATCACGAAATCGCCCTTGGAAACCGAGATTCCATTGAGCTTGTTGTCCATCGTCTCCAGGTAGGACTGCTGAAGCATTCGCCGACTCAAGGAGATGGCTGGATTAGGCGTAGCGACCTCTTTCCA
>JBKJJL010000029.1:0-3860 GCA_046597875.1 Fimbriimonadaceae bacterium
ACACGCCGTCACCGCGTCGCTGATGTTCGCGATCCCCGAGGCGGATGTGACCAAGCAGCAGCGAGGAATGGCGAAGCTCCTGAACTACGCCGTGCTGTACGGGGTCACCGAATACGGCCTTGCCAACCAGCTTGGCGGCGGTTTTTCAATATCCGAAGCGCGGGCCTTGATTGAGCAGTATCGCGAACGATTTCCTTCGGTGAAAGCGTTCATGGACGCGACCGTTCAAGAGGCAAGAAGCAAGGGATTCACGACCACGATGTGCGGACGCCGGCGCTATTTCCCGGATATCCACAACGCGAACAGAAATGAGCGAATGTACGCCGAGCGCCAAGCGATGAACGCGCCGATTCAGGGCACCGCCAGCGATATGATCAAGCTCGCAATGCTTCGGGTGGCTGCAACCTTGGATGGGCAAAAGACGCGGATGTTGCTCCAAGTTCACGACGAACTCGTGTTCGAGTTGGCTGACGGCGAAGAGCACCTGATCGAACCGCTGAGGTCAGATATGGAAGCCGCGCTGCCGCTCGATGTGCCCGTAGAGGTCGACGCGAAAACCGGCGCGAACTGGGCAGAGATGACGGAAGTCGGAAGACCGTTGAAGGGGCCAGAGTCCTGCACGTGTTCTGACGCTTAGTAACTCGTTTCGGGATCGGCTCCGATTTGCGACTTTTCTGTCAACGGGATACGATCTGATATGCAGGGTCAGAGATCAGGTGCAAAGCGCGGCCAATAGCGCGATAGCCACTGAACCACTCGAAAACTAGGCTCGCCTCGTTTTGGTTTGCGTCTCCCGGTCCGAACGCTTCAGCAAACAGGAGACGCCACGACTCCAAAACGTTCCTCCCATCAAGGGCGGAATGTCCTGCGAAAGAGCTTTTCTGGGCCGTAGTACAGCTCAAGGACTACCGCGCGTCCTTCCGGGCAGGCGAAACCGCTTCCCAACGAATGGTTGCCCTCGCCCTTGCGACCGTTCACGGCGAGATCTTTCTTTCGGAGCACGCCGGCTTCGTCGATGGGAGAGCCCAGGTTAATCGGGCGGCCGGTATCCCCATCACGGACCACGAGGAAATAGCCGTTTGCGGTTCCGCTCTTGACGGTCAGGTTTATGCTGTAGTCCACGCTGGCGGTGTCGCTCCTTCGCAGAATAACTTCAAGTTCGACGTTGCCGACCATGGGCTTCCAACGGGTCGGCATGAAAGTGCGGGTGTCGTCCAGCAAGGCCTTCCCATCGGCAGGTAGGTACATTTCACGATCAATGTCCCAGCGGGCGCCGGTGGCCAGAAACTCGCGGTGGTACCTCGGAAAATCGAGGCCATTGATGTAGCCGTGCGAGTAAGTGCCCATCTCCTTTGTCCGATACGCGGTACGAACCAGATAGAGCAGCGACCGCAACAGCCAGCCCTCCTCTTCAGCATAGGGGACGGCGAAGCGGGTTTTGGCATTTGGATCGAAGGGTGGGAAGGGCCAAAGGGGAGACTTGAGGATCTTTTGGTACGTCTCGAAGGGGTCATTTGGCGGGATAAGCGGCAGGGTGCGAATGCGGCAATTGGCCCGGTAGAATTCCAACTCATCCGAGACGCGGGCAGGGGGTCCCAAATGAAGGGCTCCCGTGAAGATCGACAGAGGCACATCGTCCACGAGGATGAGAGGATGTCGGGGCGAATGGACGCGGTCGGCGGGAACGTCATAAGCACCCACCTTCGCACGGGGAAAGTAGCCGGGATCGGCGGGCACGTCGAAGATGATTCGCAGGAGCCAAAGGAGCCTGAGCCCCGATTGGTACTCCGCGACCTGCTCGTATTCCTGAATGGCAGCGATGGATTTGTCCTTTCCGGCAGCGATCATCGCATTTCCAGCGCGAATCAGCCAAAGAGGATCATCGGCGGGCAAACGATGGTCGTCTGGGACGTGTAGCTTGCGCAACAAGGCCCTGAGTTCGCCTTCGACGATGACGGCCTTTGGGGGCGGTGCCTTAAAACGGTAACTGAACTGAAAGGAGACTTTGCCAGCGGACATGCGCACGACGCCGAGGGTAGGAAACGTTCCATGGCCGTTGGTTCCGTAGCACCAGACGGGGGCATCTGGCTTAATGTCAGGGTCTTTCTCGGTGAGGATGTCGTCCGGGGGCCCGAGGAGCTTACGGACGTTGGCCGCGGGATCGCCTTCGCGCAGCTCGCCAAGACGGCGCACGAAAAGGCCCCGGTCTGGGAAAGGTCCGCCGAGGGTGAGGGCCATCAAAAGCGAGACGACCATGTCTGCATTATAGCGTGACCGCTTGCGTATGGGTGGCAAACTGGAATGCCCGCACCGCGGAGCGGTGGAAGACTCCCCGCGCGTGTTCTGGCATCCCTTCAGGATGCGGATTTCGGTTTGGCCGCGGTCCCCGGGTCTTCGACACCGGGGCTATTGGGCTGCGATCCCCTCGGGATCGGATGGTCGTACGCGACGAGGAGGGGGGCGAGGAAGCCCCGCTTGCAACATCATATGGCTCCCGTTGCATGTCGAACTGCTCTGATCCGCACAAACTCCTTGTTGTTCGAATCTAAACCAGCAAAAAAGCAGAGACTCGCGTGAAGCCTCTCCTCGCACAAGCTGGATCTCCGCCCGTTTCGTCGAGCAGCCAGGGCGGCACTCGACGAAATGGGCTGGATTGGGCTTTCCCTAACGGCGCCTAAGGCTTCCAAACTGGATCCGCGTCTAGCGCGTTGGACGTGGTGAGTCTTTTGACGCTGGAGCCGTTTGGATTCATGCTGTAGATGTCGTAAAACCCGGTGCGGGTGCTGTAAAACACGATTTTCGTTCCGTCTGTGGACCAGGATGGCTCAAGATCGTCCGCGGGGTTATTTGTGAGCCTGATCTCGCCGCTGCCGTCTGCTGCGTTCATCACATAGATCTCATAGTTGCCGTTGAGGAATCTTGAGACACCGATTTGCGAACCGTCGGGCGACCAAGCGTCCATCAAATCCTTGACTGCGTTATTCGTGATTCTCTGCGGATAGGTACCGTCGGCGTTCATGACGTAGATCTCCTGCTCTCCTCCGTCTCGATTCGAGTTGAAAGCGATCTTTGTCCCGTCCGGCGACCAAACAGCTTGATAGTCAGCTGCGGGATGGTTGGTGAGGTTGAATGGAGTTCCTGAACCGTCCGCATTCATAACGAAGATGTCGGGGGATTCCAGAGAATCGCGAAGGGAGTGGAACAGGATCCTGGTTCCATCTGGAGACCAGGAAGAGCCGAAGTCGGACGCTGGGTCGTTTGTCAGCCGCACTTGGTTCGTGCCATTGGCGTTCATCACGTAGATTTCATAGTTGCCATCGCGCAAGCTCGTAAAGGCGATCTTCGTTCCGTCCGGCGACCAGGCGGGCTCCCACTCGTGCTGAGCGGTGGTCGTGAGCCTCACCACGTTCTTCCCATCTTCTCTCATCACGTAAATCTCGTTGTAGCCTCCGGCGCGCTGGCTGACGAACGCGATCTGGCCAACCGGAGGTGGCGGTGCGTTGGTGAATCCCACGGTAAGCCCGATCGCCAGTAGCAAAGTTGCTCCCCCGAGAGCTCCCAAGAACCTGTCCTGTTGTTTCATGATTTGTATCCTCCCAGATCAAGACCTTTGGGGCCATGTCCGTGAATGCATCATAACGGGCCAGGTGTGATGGTTCGGTGATCGCATCCATCACACTTAGTTTTGTATCATTAGCTCATGGATTGCCAACCGACCTTCTTTCGTGCAGGAGGGACCATGGAACCGACCGCTCCAAACTACATCGAGCGAGCGGCGGACAATCAACTGTTCGAATCCCTTTTGGCCCGAGAATATGTCTTCCTTCTCGACTCGCGCCAGAAGGGAAAGTCCTCGCTGG
>JBKJJL010000149.1:0-4689 GCA_046597875.1 Fimbriimonadaceae bacterium
TCCGCGCGAAGGTTGATGGGTTCGTTCATTTCTCCTCTCATAATAGTAGACTTTCGTCTACATTATAAGTAGAGATTATGACGATTTGTCAACCCTTGGGGAAAAGTTTTTGAAGCGCCTTTCCCTCCAAAAAGCGTAGGCGCGGGTTCCGAGCGCCAATCTAAACCCGTTGGAAATTAACGACAAGCCAAGCGACGTCCGCGCTCCGGTTCTTCCGATGTAGACTCCATCAGTGCTGACCATAATCTTCGTTTCGGTTCTTGGTCAAGAGGTTCTCGTCCGGCGAGGGTTCACCCTCTTGTCCCCCCCGGAACCACTGCCTCTGGGTGGTTATTCCGCCCGAGGCGGAAAGCCTGAGGAACCCGGCGGCGAAGGATTGTATGCTCGTACGACGCTCATCGCGCATGCCGGGCAAACCTGGGCGATTGTGACCCTCGACATGCTGACGGTTCCCGAAAGTTTAGTTCGAGAAGTTCAAAAACGAGTTCCGTACAAGCTGTTCTTGATCGCAACGCACACCCACTCTGCGCCGGACAGCCAGATGCTCAACGACCGGATGACGTTCTCGATTCCCGGCATCGCGAGCTTCAAATCGCGATGGCTCGACTGGTATGCCGAGCGCATCAGCTCCGCGATTCAGTTGGTCGCGAAAAAGCCACCGACGTCTCTTACGGGCCTGTTTGTCCGCCAAAGCCACTTACCCCTGAACCGGGGTCGTCGCGTTGGCGCGTTGCCGGATGATACTGGAACATTGGTCACTTATCAGAATCCGGATGGCACGCCCCGCAACTTGTGGTTTCACTTCGCGGCTCATGCGGTTTTTTGGGGCCCAGAGCGCAATCAAAAGAGCGCAGATTGGCCAGGCGCGGTGGCGGAGGGGCTGAAGGCCGATGTTTTAACGGGAGCGATCGGCGACGTGTCCCCCCGTACTCCGGAAACCCTCTCTCTTCCCAAGGGAGAGGGTCGCGGATGTTCGTGCCGCGGGGTGAGGGTTAAGTCTTGGCTACCTTTGTATCCGAGCAAAGACACGGCGAAAGCCACCCCTCATCCCCAGCCCTTCTCCCCTGGGAAGGGAGAAGGGAGTCCGGATGACGCCGCGCCCCAAGATCGTATCGCCTATTTCCTCAAAGTCGTTCAAGAGCGTTTTTCATCTGGATCCTTCCGATCGTTGGGCTCGGCGCCGGTGAGGTGGGTACAAACGCCGATCGCACTCGGGCCGATCAAAGCCCATCCCGAGTTTGCGAAGGCGAATCGAATCCCTGACCCCTTAGCCCAATCTCTCGCCGAGAAGTTCGCGCCGAGGGAGGCGCACATCACCGCGTTTCGGATCGGGAAGCTGGCAGTTGTCGGCATTCCGGGCGAGCCGACGTCCCATTTGGGGCGGCAAATTCGGGATTACGGAAGACGGATCGGCTTCAATACGGTGCTCGTTTGCAGCCACGTAAACGGTTGGATTGGTTATGTTCTTTCGGCGGAAGACTACGCCAGGGGAGGATACGAGGCAACGCTTGCGATGCACGGGCCGGGTCAAGGCGAGGCGGTCGTGCGGGCGGGATGCGAGGCGTTGAGGGCTTTGGCGGAGTAGGACGGGTTGGACCGGTTGGACTTTAGCCGGCTAGGGCTTGCCACTGGCGCTGGAATACGCCATGGACATACTCCGCGACTTGGACCCGTTCATCGTGACTCGCGGGCGCGAATTTGAATCCGCTCACGTACATTCCGTCGTCGGAAGTCGGGTGGCAGTAGCGCACGTGGCCTCGAATATTGAGGGGGTCTTTGTCGTCTTGACCGATGCGCATCGTCATCGGAAGATCTACGGGAAGTAGTTCCTTGCTGCGAAGCTGCACGCCGCCGAGACCGATGTCCACGAGCATGGCTCGGTAGGGCTCTTGTTCACCATCGGCATAGACCATGGCGCATTCCACGTATTCAAACCGCGCGTAAAGTCTAAGGTCGCTCTGATCACTCATTCTTAAATTTCCACCCGGGCCAGAACCCGCCAGTTATGTTTCGGCAGTTTCAGGTGGGTTCCTGCAGGCCGAAGCCCGCAAAAGCGCTAGATTTTCATATCGGCAGACTCACCGCGAACCCAAAACCTACCGACAACAAGAATGTGACGATCCGCATCTCCTCGCGGGCCGGGACGACCCTGGTGGAACTTATGGTCTGCCTCGTCTTTATCGGGCTCTGTTCAGCCGCGATGGTTAACGCCATCGGGGCGGCAAGTCGTCAGGCCTCCATCGCTGAGGAGAAGCTGTTGGCGCTTGCGACCGCAAAGACCGAGCTCGCCAAAGCTCAAGTCAATGCCCGAGACAATGCCATTGTAGTCGGCACGACCACAACGTACCCATCCGACACCGGCATCCGATATCCAGTTACCGTGCGCACGGTCATTTCTCCCGTCGGGACCTACGCCGATCTTTACTTAGTGTCCACGCTGGTCAGTTGGGAGAGTAACACCGGGCGCGAACACAGTGGAAAGGTTGAACTTCAAACCTACGTGGTGAGCAATGATAAATAAACGCGGATTCACGTTGGTTGAACTGATGATCGTGACCGCGATCACCGCCACGATCGTTGGCGCCTTGGGCGCACTGTTCGTGTTTGTTGGATCCAGAGCGGCGCAGACAATGGCCAAAAATGGCGTGCTGCTTCAAGCCCAGGCACTCAGCGAGGAACTGGACGCGACCTTCTCCCAAGCTCAAGATTGCAGCCTTGTCAGCATTCGCACGGGGGTTAACGCGATCAAGTGCGTGCTCCCCACGAGCGGATCCGATAACGACGCCGACGGCGTCATCGATCAATACAAAGCGGAGGCGGTTGGGCCAACCGGACGCGAGGGCTACGGAGTCGGCAAGCGCGTGTGGTTCTATATGTCGAACTCAAGTGGCCTCCCCGCAAGCGCTTTGACGAGTGGCGGCGTACTTTGGCGGGCTTGGCGAACCGACGATTCTCCCCCGACCGCCTCTGATATCGATCCAAAATTCGCGTATTACTACGACCGAACCGTCAATAAGTGGAATCTAATTGATAGGGTCAACTGGTCGGTTGCCGCCAATGGAACCGTTACGTATCAAATCATTGCCAACAAGCTCCGGCGTGCCGAACGTCAGGCCTCGGCAGGAGAAGCGAGTTCGGCTCAGGAGACCTTTACCTTGACCCGGACCGTGCTTTGCAAGAACTGGAGAAAATGAGCATGAGACTAAGCCCAAAACGACGCGGAAGCGCGCTCATTTATGTGAGCGTTATCACGGTTGCGATAACGACAGTGGTCATCGGAACGGTTCAAATGAATCTTGTCGCTTCCGAAAAAGCCGAGCGCCGCATCGACGATGCTCGGGCGGAAGAGACATTCAACGCCCAAGTTGCTCTCGTCAAGTCGATCAGCAAGTCGAACGATATTGTCTTGCCTTTGACCTTTAACTGCACGATGAACGGGCATACGCTCGCGTGCACGGTAACGGATAATGACGCAGTACTAACCCGTTCCTACCGCATCGCATCCGCGGGCTCAGGCCTACGAAGTCGAACTTTTTCGAGGGTGGTAGGTGGCCGCCAGACTTCTCATCCATTCTATTATGCCCTGTGGACTGGGACAAGTCTTGACGTTTCCGCTACTGGCTTAACAACGACCAATGGCGGGCATGTCTGCGTAGGAGGTAATGCAACACTAGGGGCGAGTACCAGCATCGCAGGGGATATTTTAGCAAGGAATAGCCTAACACTAGGTGCCGCAACGATCACGAAGAACACAGCCGCTAACTATCCCACGGCGGCGTATCATGCTATTAACAGAACAGCTCTTCAAGCCGATGCTACGAGTACGATTACTTTGCCATCCCTAACGTCAATCTCGTTCCTCTCATTACTGGTGAATGGTCATTACGCAGTCCACTATTACAGCAGCGCGACGGCATTATCCGGCAACATATCGGGCAAGGGAACCGCGGTCTTCGAGAAGAACCTGACCATAACTGGGAACGTTCAATACCTCTCTGGAACTGCTAGAGCCATCTTCATCGTAGACGGCGATCTTACGATCAACTCCGGCGTAACCCGAGTAGATGGAATGTGGTACGTACGAGGGAAGATAATAGCGAATGGTACATCGACTGCCATCTCCAATACCAGGGGGGCCCTTGCCTGCTTGGATTCCTTGGTAACGACGCGACCTTTCAATATTGCAATGGATCCAGCTTTGTTTAATGGACGCAGTGAGGCTCAAAAGCATTGCGTGCCGGGATTCTGGCCGACACCTGCAGCTGGGCTGATGCGATAAGCAATACTCCTCTCTCCGCACGAAAACATCGGAGAGAGAGGCTCGGAGGCCGCTTGCCTTAACCCAGCTGGGTAAGCACTGCCTTCAGCGAGTCTGCGGATTTGTGCAGGCCTTCCCGCTCGGCATCGGTCACCGTCGGTTCTAGGATTTCTACAGCTCCGAGATGCCCAACACGCGTTGGAAGTGAAAGCGAAACATCAGAGATGCCGAGCTTGCCGTTCTGAAGCGCGGAAACTGGAAGGAGCGCGCCACTGTCCAGTGCCATCGCTTCGACGACTTCCTTGATGGAAACTCCCACCGCGCGGCCGGCACCGCCTTTCAGGCGGATGACCTCGGCTCCAGACTTCTTGGTGAAGTCGAAAATGCCGTTCGCGACTTCCTGCGTGTATCCGGCGAGGGAACTTAAAGCA
>JBKJJL010000258.1:0-3637 GCA_046597875.1 Fimbriimonadaceae bacterium
CTGCCCACAGATTGCACTTTCTTCAAGAAAGTACATCCGCCATCAAGCCGGTAGTTCAGAAACCATCTTCGCCCAGTTGTCGGTTCGGCCCCCTTCAACCCGCTCGACCTCGTTCAAACACGCGTGGCAGGTCCTCAGGTCTCCATTGTCTCTAGCGACCTTAAACAGATCAAAGACGAGATCCAGGTCCCCCGGACGCTCGGCGATCGCCTTCCAAAAATAGTCGCGAGCTTCGAGGTAACGACCCAGCTCCATGAGCGAAATCGCCATGTTGACGTAGGTCTTGTAGCCGAGAATGCCAAGATCGACGCTAGACAGGGTCCCCGCCCCTTGGGGCCGCAACACCGCCCGATAGCTGTCCAGCGCCGCTAGGTGGTTACCTAGACGGGCCAAAGTTTGACCGCGATCAAAGTGCAACTCGGGATCGTCTGGACAGGCCACGATTCCCCGTTCAAACGTCTCCAGTGCTTCCTCCACACTCCCAGATTCGCGCAAAGAGCGTCCGAGGAGTGAGTAAGCCTTCTTTAAGACGGTTTCCTCATTTCTACACTCTTCGATGCAGCGCTTCAAATATCGAATTGCGGGTTCGTAAGCCTTGCGGTAGTGATCGGTCATCCCTTGGCAAAACAGCATATAGGGATGGTCTGGAAGCTCTTTCAGGGCCAAGGCTAATAAGTGATCGTCGCGTTCATACTTTCGCTGTTGCCCTTCCTCGCTCGAGTCGTAGCCCGAATGCAGCACTTCTGCATCCAAGGGCACGACATCACCGCGATGCTTGCGCAAGGATGCGAGGATTTGCTCGTGGATTCGGAACTCCCAGTCGAGCCCAGGCAAGTTCCGAAAGAGTTTGATGTGGTCGACGACCGTCCCATGAGTCGGATCGTCCGTCACAAATCGCACCTTGCTTGAAAACCCGATGATTGACTTCGGGGCATTCGTAGCTGCCCTCAGGATCGCTTCTCCGCTGATGAAAGGAAGCGTATCATCGCAGTCCATCCAAAATATCCATGACCCTTTGGCGTACTTCATGGATTCATCGCGCGCCGCCGCAAAGCTGTCCACCCATTTGAACTTGTGGACCTCTGCTCCATGCTCCTTCGCGATCTCTATGGTCCGGTCCGTGGAGCCGGTATCGACCACAATAATTTGGGTGAAGAACGGTTTCGCGCTTTCCAGGCATGCCCCCAGCACGCGTTCCTCATTTTTCGCGATCATGCACAGGCTGATGTTCGCCTGCTTGGCGAGCTTGGTGATTTCACGGTCCAGCTTCTCGGGTCGCCGGTCCTCGTGAAATTCCACGCGGGCAGGTCCGGTGCCGCAAAGATGGCTGGCAAATCCCGTTTCGAGGTCGCGCTTCCATTTGCCCGCAAACAAAGCCCGATTGCGGTCGAACAGCGCAAACTTGTCTTCAGAGGTGCGGTCCAAGCTACGATTGCCCTCGTGATGAATGAAGGCCCGAGATGAGATCACAAGACGATAGCCGGCGCGCCTCAACCGGTGGCAGAGGTCATTGTCCTCAAAGAGCCCCGTTCCGAACGTCTCATCGAGCGGCCCGACTTCGTTCCAAGCGGAGCGCTTCACGGCGAGGCAGAACCCGACGAGCATATCGGTATCGACATCTTCGGCTTCCTTCTGGGCAAAATCCTCGGCGAACAACGAGATGTGGCTGATGTCGGTGTAGGTGGCGGGTGTGCGTTGAAAATGCCCGACGTTGTTGCTCAAAGGCCCTGCGGCCGCGATGCTTCCCGAGGACATAAGGGATTCGATGAGTCTGATCAAACCCGCCCGGGGCACAATCGTATCGCTGTTCAGCAGGAGAAGGACATCTCCAATTGATTCCGACGCTCCGCGGTTGCATGTAGCCGCAAAGCCCATATTTGTGGGGTTTGAAATCAGCCGGGCAAACGGGAATGCCGCTATGACATCAGGTGCGTTGTCGGGTGATTTGTCGTCGACAACGATCACATCTGCCAACAAGTCCATGCTTTCGTACAAACTTCTTAGGCAAGCCTCGATATCCTCGGGACCACCGTAGAGCGGAATAACCACCGATAGCCGGGGCCAGTTGGCGGGAGCTTCCAGAGGGGCCGAATGAAGGGGGTCCGATCCGCCGAGAGCATCCAGATAGGCACGCATGGCGGGTTCCAGCACGGCGGGAACTGGAATACGCTCCGCAAACCCGTAGGCCTCGGGATGAGTGGGATGAAAGTTTCCCATGGTGCGGTCGGTGTCCCATCGCTCCCAGACCTGGGTCAACCAATCGGGAACGATCTCGTCGCGATGGCTCCACGATACGAGTTTGCGCCGGATACGCTCGTCAGGGCCCGCATACGACAAGTGATGCAGGACTCCGAGTTCCGCCGAGAGGACTAGCGGTCGGCGGCCCCGATAGTCGCGAAGGTGAATGTGTTCGACCGTCGTCGGGTCGATCATGATCACGGGCCGAAGCCGCTCTCGAGGCCGGATGATGTACTCGGGACTCTTCCAGTACGTATCCATTTCGACATGGACTTGATCCGCCAAGTTCGTGCCCGCAAGCTCTGTCAGGGTTGCTAGGAGCTCTGAAGAGAGAACCTCGTCCGTATCTGGAATGAGGAGCCTTCGGATGCCCTTGGAACGCGCCCATTCCAACACAGTACGGCGATGATCCGTCTCGTTAGCCCAGGTCCCGAGAATCAATTCGATCCCAAGCGCCTTCGCTTGCTTCTGCACTCCCTTCCAGTCGCCCTTGGGTCCGTTCCAGGGAATCTTGCTTAGAAACAGGGTCGATGGCACTTGCCCCTGAAGCGCCAGAAAGGCGGCGTCTAGGTATATGGCGTCGTCGTGACACATGAATGCCGCATGCATGCGGCACTATTACCCTAATTCGGGGATTGGGTTTGTGGTTTGGCTAAGTGCATGATAACCGTTTCCTTTGTTAGTCCCTGAACGTCCAGAGCCAGGACGGCCCTGTTACGCATGACCGGAGCTTAGGACGCCACGAACTGTTTGTATATCAGCCCCGAAGCCTGGGTAACCGTTGGGAAAACAGTCTTGAAGGGGCCAGAAATTCGCGGTTGTGGCTCAAATGACCGGCGCGCATTATACTACGGCCTTCGAAACGCTCCCTACGCCAGTTATTCGGTTCCTCTTACAATGTTGCCAGTCGCGGCGCTCTACCTCGGAGCATCTCCGACGGGCCAGATATCCTGTCCGGTCAGAGTTCACGGTGTTTCCTCTCGTCTACGGGCACGGTTGATACCGTCGCTCCCGACCACTTGCATCTACGCTTTACTGGCGGATTTGGCCCGCCGATTCGCGGGTCCTCCTTACGGGCACCGGCCTCGCCAATAAGCAACGGTTCCGCACCTGGCCTACTCCCCTTCCCGACCGCTACGAATGTCACCAAGCGTTCCCCTATTCGTTCCCCTACGCTCAAAACAAGGGCAACGAAAGGCAATCAAAGGGGACCGTTTTGGACCAAATTAGGTTCAACAGCACTAATCTAGGTACGGAAACTAAACCATGGGGTGGAAGAGGTCGCACGTTCGAATCGTGTCGCCCCGACCAGGTTTTCTTCCCCTCGTTGGGACTCTTCGATAGCAGGGTTTTCGGGCACGAGCCGTTTCTTCACTTCGCTTCAAATTCCGGTGACAAA
>JBKJJL010000275.1:0-17895 GCA_046597875.1 Fimbriimonadaceae bacterium
CCCGTCACATCGGCAGGCATCAGGTCCGGTGTGAACTGAATCCGACTGAAGGAGAGGGACAAAACCTGCGAAAGCGATCGGACGAGAAGCGTCTTTCCGAGCCCGGGCATCCCTTCAAGGAGGACATGACCGTTGGCCGCCATTCCCATGAGTACGCCCTCGACGACGGAATCCTGACCGATGACGGCTTTTCGCAATTCCGCGCGGATCGATTCGAAAGTTTCTCTAAACCAAGTTGCGTTATTCATGTGATCGCGATAACCTGCGCTACTTCCCTCTATTCAGGGACTCAAAATAATCCTTAACTCGCTTCTGATGTTCACGGGGGATGCGATCCTTGTCGAGCGCTTCTTCTGCTTTCTTCTTGTACTTTGGAAGTACTTTGAAGTACGGAGTCTTAGTACGCTCTCCAGGCTTGGACGGGCCGCGAACTTCGATATACGTCTCCTCGCCTTCGTCCTGCCGCTCTCCCTTAATTTGTTTGGGATCGGCGGTCGCCTTAATATCTTCGGGTTCGTCCTTTTGGGGCACCATTCCGATGTCCCTGTAGAACATATCTTGTCCAGGACCACCAGCGCCCCAACTCGGGATTAAGCCACCCAGACCGGGCAGCAAGCTGGATCCCTGTCACCCACCCCCGGATTGTTCGAGGGCCTTCTTGAGCTTCTCCAGAAACTCCTTCATCGCCTTATCGTCCTTAAGCTTTTCTGCGAGTTCCTCAAGTTTCTTGAGCATTTCTTTGATTTGCTCTTCGGAAAGCTGGGCGTCTTTCATTTCACCAGCCTTCCCTTCTTGATTTATCTTTTGGAGCTTTTTCATCATCTCCATCAGTTCCTTGAACTCGGGTTGAGCGTAGAGCTTTGCAAGGAAGTCCTTAATCTTCTTCGAAAGCTGCAACGCTTTCATTTTGCTTTTCAAGGCGTCTGCCTGACTCTTCAGGGCATCCTTTTGCTCGCTTGAAAGGTCCTCTCCGTTGCCATCCTTGCCCTCAGCGAGTTGTTTTTCAAGCTGAGATAGCTTCTGAGAAAGGGCATCCATCTCTTGTTGGCGCTGCTCGTCTCCCACCTGCTGGCCGCGATCAAGCTCGGCTTTATCGAGGTTGGCCATCTCCTCGGGGGTCAGGCCCGATTCCTCCATCGCCTTTTCCAGAGCCATCTTCGTCAAAGAATCTTGCGCCCTTTGGAGGTTCTCGTCGGACTTGCCAAACTGTTCCTTAGCGACCTTTTCCGCCTCTTTCGCTAAGTCGTTCGCCTTCTGCATTGCCTCTTCTTTCGGCATCCGGCCCTTCTCTAGGTCCTTCGAAAACTGCTCAAACTTCTTCGCGAGTTCTTTCGCTTCGGGCCTAAGCTCTTCGGCTTTTCGATCCAGTATCGGCTTGGCCACGCGCTCAACGGTTTTCGCGATCTGCTTCAACTCTTCGCGATCTGCCTTTTCTTGATCGTTCAAGAAAATGGGGGTGTTCCCGAGCAGGAAAAGCGAAACTGCGAGCAACGCCGTTACCCCGGCGACCGCATGCCAACGGGTCACGCGAACCGGATAAATGTCCTGAGGTTTGAGCTTCGACAAGTGCCCTAATGCGTCCGCGTTGAGCTCGTTTGAAAAGGTGCTTGGCGCCTCGTTTGCGGTTCCAAGTCGGTCTTGAGTCTTCGCACGGCGATCAATCGATTCGGCAAGATTCTGGGTCGAGACGCGCTTGATCCACCCAAAAAATGCTCCAATGAGTCCGCCGACGACGACGGGAATCAACAACAACACCCAAGTGGAGTACATCACGCGGGTGAAATCTAGCATTGCCAAGATCAAACTTATGCATGCGCCGAGCCCAGCACCTAACGCCAGACCTCGCCAAGCCAGGAGAATTTTTACCCGCTTGCGGAATTTTTGCAGTTTGCTTTCGATCTCAGACATAACTCTCACCTATCTTAACGTGTTTAGGAGGCCAATTCGTTTGCACTTTCGTGGCCCAATGCAGGACGATTTCTCAACATGAAGAGAGCGACCACAATCAGAACTGTAGCACAAGCGACCTCCCACGCCACAAGGCTCATCCCGCCCTTTCGCAAAGCCCCCAACATTACCAAACCTAACCAAGGCACAAAGCACGCAACCGCAAACTTTCCGGACAACACCTGGGCCCCCGATAAACCCACCGCGGCGACTACAATAAAGACGGGTGCAGCGTACGCAACGAGGCGTTCTGTGTCCGTCCCAAGCAATAGTTGTCCGTATGCCATCGCAAGGGCCGGAACGCCCCAAAGCAACGCGCGACGCCACGGACCCACGAGGGACAAGGCAAGCCCGCAAACACCCAAAGGAAAAAAAATGTACCGTAGCGGAGCGTCCTTTCCGAGATTGCTGAGGCGATGCGATAGTACATCCTGCACCTTCGCGGGCAGGCTCTTAGGGGCGATCATGCGGTTTGCGGGATCCTGAAACAGAATCGCAGGAAGCGCCTGGACGTGGGCAGAATCCTGGGCTCGATTTGGAACTGAAACCCGAGTTATCATCATCGGAATCAGCGTCAAAACCATCAAGATTGCACCGACTCTTACGGCGGGTTTCCAGCCTTCTCGCGGTGCCATCCAGGCGAAAATGAGGGGTCCGACGAGCAAAGCGCTTTCGCGGCACGTGCCGGCTCCCAAAGCGCACAGCGAAGCGAGGAGCCACCTCCCCCGAAGTGCGGCGGCGCAGGCGGCGAGGATGAGGCCCATCGTGAAGGTGTCGCCCAACCAAAAATCAATCAAGTTGGCGAACACAAGGAATCGGCAAGCGAAGAAGAGGCCCATCGCCACCCAAGCCGCGCGCCGATCCCCTGCGAGTGTTTCCGCAATCGCAAAAATTGACACCGCGGACAGAATCAAGCCGAGGCTGGTGACGATCTGGAATCCCAGCTGGGTGGACCAAGGCAGCAGGCCGACCAGAAACGGCATTCCCACACGATAGCAAAAAGGGGGAATCCCGAGAGCCGCTGGTCCATGCTCGACCATGAAAATGTATTTGTGGCGATCGATGGGCTCAAGGAAACCGGAATGCGACATCGTAACCGCGGGGACCGCCAAAGCCGTTACCAAAACGCAAAAAACCGCCAACAGCCAGGGAATCTGCAACCCCCGGTCCTTCATCGCCCGATTCTCTTCAGATTCGCCTCGCCCAACCACGCCATCATCCCACCCACAATCCCGCAAGCAAGGCCGTACACCCACGCAAAAGGGGCACCGTCGGTCGAAAGAGGGTATAGCAAATGGAACCGCCAGGCGAGGGTATCCCCAGGATTCGTGCTCCACGATGCCGCCATGATCATGAAAATAATCGGCAGCGGAACCGCTAACAAGAGAATCATGACCGCCATGACCGCGGTCCGTGCCCCGCGCAATCCCAGCTTGAATGACGAAAGATAGCGACCGAGACCCCACCAGAGGGTTAAATACCCGACCGACCACGCGCACATCGACCAAAATTCACCGGCGGGCAGGCGCTTCAATCCGTAAAAAGTCCCCACGACGACGCCACCAACCAGCGAAACAACGAGCAGCATCATATAGGGCCATGCGCCAGATGGAGTACCAAGCAGAATGCCTTTCAAGGAAAACAGGCCGTCCGATCGATACTTACGACCCACGTCCTGCTTTCCGAAGCAAACGAGATTTGGAATCACGAATATCAAGGATGAAACCGCGATGCCGAGGAGGAGGGCAAGGAAGTAATCCGACGTCGGTGCCCCGGGGGTTGGAGTTCTACCTCCACCAAGCATGGCTGGGATCATGGATGCCGAGAGCGGAACCGCGGCGAGAAAAGCAATCAGGAAAGCCACGATCAGACCTTGAATGCGCAACGTCTTGGTCTCAGTGGATCCAAACGGACTCAGCGCAGATCCTGCGCCCGCCAAGAGAAGTCGCGAAATTGCAAGGGAAAACACGAGTCCAAACGCCCAGTTTGGGACCTCCCATGAGCCTATGCGCGTGAAGGTTGGGGCCGCCATCGAAGCGGAAAACGGATTGAGGGCAGCCGTCCACATCGCCTCATTTGTACGCGCACCTCCAAAGGGACGTAAGCTGGTAGCCGCCAAGATCACTGCGAAAATTGAGGTCACTGCGACATAGACTATCGTCGCCAAGTAAGCGCTTATCGTCGCCGAAACCGTCGTTGCGGACAGACTCGAAACGAGGAGCCCAATCGCCATGAGAACGATTCCGTTGCTCAAGAGAATGATAAACGCTCCCACGACATCTGTCCAAGTTGCGCCGCCCATAACTACACATACCGCGGTCACGGGCAAGGCGAGTACCAAGAGCATGACGAGGTAACGGAACCCCGCGATCAGCTTGCCGACAAGTAAATATCGCGGAGGAACAGGCGCGGAAAAGACGAGATCCAGGGACCTTCTTTGGCGCTCAATCGTAACCGCCGACGCAGTCAAAGCCGGGGCTGCGAGCGTCACGACCGCCCCCAACATGGACATCACGAGATAGTAAAAGCTGGTCAGTTGAGACTGAATCGAGGCGATCGATTGCTCCGTCTGGCTGACAATACCGCTATATGCCAGCCCGCAGATGAGGATCAGCAAGGAGAGATAGGCACCCCAAATGAAGATCGCCTTATTGCCGCGAAGCGCGGAGCGATAATCCCGCACCGCGACCGCATTGCCAACGTACGCATTCCACGCGCGGTTGACGAAAGCGATCACTGAACGGCACCCGTCGTCAGGCGCATGAACACATCTTCGAGGTTCGCCTGCTGCTCGCGAAAATCGGCGACGCGGTGACCATCTCGTACGATCGCCGCGAGGAGGTCGGCTTGCTCCTCCGTGCCGCCCGAAAACTCAATCCGAACGGTGTCGCCCTCGAGTTTTACATCGGTCACAAACTCCTGGCGGGAGACAAATTCGTTCGCCAATATCCCATCACCCACGATGCGGGCGGTGAAAACTTTGGAGGGTTGAATCTGGCGGACGATCTTGTCGACGGATCCAAACGCGAGCATTTGACCCCGTTCGATGATGCCGACGGTGTTGCAAAAGTCGGCGAGTTCCGGAAGGATGTGCGACGACACGATGACGATCTTTCCCATGCGTCCGAGTTCGGCGATGAGTTCCTTGAGTTCCGCGCGGGCGCGCGGATCGAGGCCGCTCGCTGGCTCATCTAAAAGCAGGAGCGCGGGATCGTGCACGAGGCAACGGGCCAAGCACAGCCGCTGCTGCATACCGCGCGACAGGCTTTGAACAAACGCCTCCTTCTTGACCGTCAAATCGGTCAGTTCAAGGACGTTGTCAATCACCCCTTTGCGTTGCCGCGAGGGCACGCTATAAAGGTTAGCGAAGAAGTCCAGATACTCCCAAACCCGAATGTCGTCGTACAAACCGAAGAAATCGGGCATGTAGCCAATCTGTCGCCGGACTTCCATGGGATTGTCGCGAATGTCGGCGCCATTGATGGATGCGGTTCCATTGCTGGGCTCCAGTAGGGTGGCCAGCATGCGTATGGTCGTCGTCTTCCCGGCTCCGTTAGAACCGATGAATCCGAAAATGTCGCCGGGCTGAAGCGAAAATGACACCCCACGCACAGCGACGAGGTCGCCATAGGTCTTCCACAGATCGTTTACCTCAAGCATTTAACGTGATCTCCCATCCTCGCCATCCGCGGCTTGCAAAGTCCGAACGGTATACCAAACGACGGCGGCGGCAATCGTCAAGTAAGCCAAGAAATTGAACCAGCCGCTGTAGAGGATGCTCCCGGAGGAACTCCCCCCTTGTTGGGGCCACCAGATGATTCCAATCGCCCAAAACGGGTGCAAAAACATGGTGTTGTTGCGCATGGCCTGATCGGCTTGGTTGTACGAGTTCGGACTGAGGAGCACCTGAATGAAAACCAAGTAGACGATCTGCGTAACCATGAGGAACGCGTAGGCGACTAGTTGGGCCCCGTAAGCCCGTTTGCTTCGTGCAGAAATCAAGAGGGTGATGGCGGACAAGGCGATTGCGAATCCTATCGACACGAGTTCGGCCTGGGCGACTTTGGCGAAGGTCGCTTCCACGTCACCCATCCACGAGATCAGCATCGGGGGCAGCATGAGCAGGCACGTCGTTCCAACGGCAGCAAGGCCGCTCACCAACTTTCCGACCACGATTTGGATGTTCTCAATCGGGGCGGCAAGCAGTAAATCCCATGATCTGCGCTCTCTTTCACCCGCGATCGCGCCGTGCAGATTCGCGGGAATGATGAAGCAGAACAAGAAGGTTTGCACGTAAATGATCGCAACCGGACTCATCGCCTGTCGATTCGAAATCGTGATGAGGAGCAGTAACCCATAGAGGAGACACGAGATGACGAGCACCATCGCGTTAACGGCGGAGTGCTTGCTCACGCCGAAGAATCGCCTCACCGCCCGCTTGAACTCGATCAAGAGAGGGTTTTCGATTACCAGTTCACGCAGGGTCATTCGCTACCCTCATTAAATGTATAAATGAGCCAGTTGCGGTTGATCGAATCCTGCACTGCCCCCACTTGGGGCCCTGCCCGGAAGCCCGACATGAGGGCCGTGACGGCACCTAGGGACCCGTTCCCGTGATTGGGTTTAGCCACACTCACCGTCGTGCCCGTCATCTTGAGACTCGCTTGGGTGACCGCGGTCATCGCAAGTCCGGGTGCGAACTCAGCGGGGTTGTATCCGACGACTTTCGAGCTCTTCGTCTCACCTGGTTTCAGCGTTCCAAGATGATAAGAGGCACCCGAGAGGATCACCCCGACTTGCTCCAATCCATACTTCGTGAGATTGGATACTTCGACCCGCTCGATCTTGCCGTCCTTCCGCACGACCCGCGTCTTGATGTCACCCCCTAGTTGAATTTTCTGCATGAGCGAAAACTCCCGGAAAGCAAGGTTCGTAACGGAAGCCTGACTCGCACGAATTTGGCCGTCATCGTGCATGCCCAGGCTCGCCATCGTGGCGATCTGGTTGGGATTACCCGTGTACTGCTCCCGGGTAAAAACTGATTCCACCCCTTCTAAGCCCAGATCGTAGCGTCCCCCGCGGGGGAAAAAGAGTTGAGCGTGCCCGAGGTACGTTCCTGAAGGGTCGCCCTGGTGAGTTACTAAAACGCCCGATGTCGCCACGCTCAGATTTGCGGCATAAAGCCCAGAGGAAAACTTGAAGAACACGGCCGCGAAGGCAAGACTGATAATCGGAGCTGTGATCCACGCGAGCTCGCCTTTTCCCAATTTTCGCAAGGCAATGAGGTTGATCGGAACCACGATCACAAAATACAAAAGCAAGATGGAGACGACGGTGGACGTGTCGGGCATCCGTGCGCTGAAGGGGTTGTTGGGAGCGGACACCGGCATATACATTGCGGATCCGGTTGCCCCATACCCACGGGGATCGGGGTTCATGGACTCCATGAGTTGGGTCAACGGGGTCATGGGCGTAAACGCATTGGCCTTCCTCAGAAATGCCTCACGTCCCAGCCACTGCTTGGCGGGACCCTCGGTCATGTTTGCCGCCAGATACACCACTCGGCCCAAGCCATGGCGTTTTTCGACGACAAAGGGGGCGCCGCTGACCTCCAAAAGCGTTCGCGCGCCAGAAGCCAACGATCCCACTCCCAAGGTACAGTTCCCGCTCACCGTCATTCCCCAGAGTTGCGTATCAAGCTGTACAGTCCGGGGACGTGCATTCGTGACCGGCAGCAACGATTGCCAGCGCGGATCGCCCATGATCGGCATCGATGCCCCGCCGCTGATAAAGAGCGTTCCTCCCGTCGTGACGTATCGTTGCAAAGCCGCCGCGGCATCGTCGTTCATCCGCTCCGAGCCGTCACCTAGCCACACTCCGATGATCCCCACGTACCCCGCCGCGCGATCCGGCATCATATCCGGTTTCAGATAGACATCAACGGCAGGTTCCTTAATACGTTGGCCCCGAATGAACCCGAGATCACCGGGCGTGTCCGTTATGACTGCGATACAGCGAGAACTTCCGACCGCGCGACTCTCGATGATGAAACCAGCGTTGCCTCTCGGCGTGTCGAGGGTCGCTTTGCCTTCAAAGTAACCACTCCCCGTAATGTAGGCGATCACTCGCTTGCGGCTGCCTTGCGGAAGGTCAATGGGGTAGCGCATCGAAAACTCGTTCGTCTGGACGGTGATAACGCCCGAGGTCTCCGGCCCGCGATTTTCGACCGTGAGCATGAACGGTTGGACTCTGGACGGCGCATCCGTACCCAGATAGAGCGGTTCAGCCGCTAGCAGAAAGTCGCGATCAGCTCCGGAGCCGGTGGCCACGATGACGAAAACTGTTACCAGAAAGGCGACAAAATGCCGCATATGCATGGTTCTACCTGAACGTGACTAGGAAAGTTGAAGGGTTGGTAAAAAGGCTTGCGAGTCGCGTAAAACGTGTAACATTTGAGAGTGATACTTCCTGAACTGTTAAAGGGTACTTACCTCGTCGCCGGACTCTCGGATGAACAGATCGCGCAAGTGGCCGAGATCGCGGAACTGAGGCCGTATGCTTCCGGTCAGGCGCTTGCCCGAATCGGCGAAGAGGCGGTCAACTTGTTCGTCGTCATCGAGGGCAATCTGATCGAGACGACCGCGGATGGTGATCGACTTGGTGAGATTTCGAAAGGCAGCATTATCGGCGAGATCGCCCTCGTGGATGCGAGGCCCCGCACTGCAAATGTCGTCTCGATTGGACAAGTTTCGGTGGCTGCGATTCCGATTTCCGATCTCAGGAAGCTCATGAACGCAAATCGAGAGTGGGGATTCATCATTCTGTCCAACATCGCCCGTGTGCTGGCGATGCGGCTGCGGCATGCCGATGCGACCATTGATGAGCTCGCGGACAAATCTTCGGACGTCTGGACCCACGCACAGGGATAGCCTTTATGCGAATGGGCGAAATTCAGAGTCTGGTTGTCCTCCGCGAGGGTCCGCACGGAGTGTACGTGGGCGATGAGGAACACGAGGTCCTCCTGCCCCGGCGACTGTGCCCTTCCGATGCGAGGGAGGGCAAAGTCGTCCGCGTATTCGTTCATACCGACTCCGAGGATCGACCGATCGCGACCACCAAAATGCCGCGAGCACAGGTTGGAGAGTTCGCGAAGCTAAGAGTCGTATCCATAACCAGCGCGGGTGCTTTTCTGGATTGGGGGATCGACAAGGACCTCTTCTGCCCGATGGGCGAGCAGGCGACGCCGATGCGAGAAGGGGATTGGGTGCTGGTCCGCGTGTACCTCGACGAAGCGAGCGCGCGAGTCGTTTGTACGTCGAAGATTTCTCGCTACCTACGGACAGACGGCGAGGATTTGCGGGTGGGCCAGGCCGTAAAGATCATGATCGCCTCCCACCAGCCCGGCTTCACGACCGTCATCATCGACGGGCACATCCGAGGGTCGCTCTTTCCGGATGAGTGGGTTGCCGAACTCGTGATCGGGGAAGTTCACGAAGGCTTCGTCAAGCAAGTTCGGCCAGAGGACGGAAAAGTAGCCGTCTCCCTGCGACCACAAGGCTACTCGGCCGTGCTAGGCGAACGAGATCGAATCTTGGCTGCTCTGCGGGCAAACGGCGGATTTCTGCCGATTTCCGACAAGTCTTCTCCGGACGAGATCCAAAGTCGATTCGGGCTAAGCAAGGGCTCATTTAAAAAGCTGATTGGTGCCCTGTACCGGGAGCAACTAATTGAGATCGACCATCACGGAATCCGGCTAACCTCTCCCCTTCGCCCCGATGAATGGCGGGGCGAGGGGGCCGGGGGGTGAGGGGCGACAATCTTTCGAATGGGTCTTTGCTTCCTCGAAAGCGAGTTCCCCGTTAAGGCTCACATTTCAAAAAAGTCCCGCACCTTTGCAGAACCTCGCTTCGCACGGACGCAGAATAAGGTTAAACGTATCGCGAGGGGAGGCCCAACTAACAAGAAACTCGCGATTAGGAATGCGCATCGCTTCGATTCCCAGTTCCGCCAGCCGTGCGTCCTCACCGCATCCGCTAGCAAATCTACCAGAGCTTGTTGGTTATTCCTGCCAATCCTCAATCTGCAGCCCTGGAACGCGTGCGAACTCGCTCGTGTTGTGCGTCACGAGTACGAGGTCTCCTGCGACTGAGGTAGCCGCGATAATGAGATCGTTTGCGCCGATCTTCATTCCGATTCGCTCTAGATCGAAACGAATCCTTGCGTACGCCTCAGCCTCCGGGAGCCCAAACGGAATCACAGAAAAACCAGCGGTGAACGCTTGAACCTTGGCCACTTCCTGGATCGGTGCTGCAGCACGCAATGCGCCAACACGAAGCTCAGCCACAACGATCGCGCAGAGGTACAATACAGCTACATTAGCCTCCAAAAAGCGGTCGGTGACCGACTTATGCTTGCCCCTCAGCAACGCGATGCAGGTCGAAGAATCAAGCAACTTCTTCACATTTGACCTCAAAGGGCCTCTAATTCATCAGTCGGTGGTTGCTCTGGCCGCTCGAAGCTCGGATCGCTGATACTGCCAGACATCTTGCGAATCCATGCCTGCCACGCTCGCTTCGAGTCGAATGACTTCCGCGTCAGCCCGATTCGCACTTCGACCTCGACCTGTTGACCTGCCGGCGCCCCCGTAGGCACGGTAAGAAGGACAGTTCCGTCGGGTCGGGTAACAGCATTTATGTGAACCGTGTGCATGATTCTATGATTTTAGCCGACCCTCCCGTCCAATCACACCATTTTTCACTTTAGAAATCTCTGGCGCGACACAGGCTGCAGTTCAGGCCGTCACCGAGAAGGAAGGCGGCGGCAGTGTGCGTGCTTCGCTCTCGATTGCCCTTCTGAAGAAGTCCTTACAGAGCCAGGAAGATCAGGCAGCCGAACTGCTCAAGATGATGTCTGGCAAGGGCCAAACCATCGACCTGCGGGTCTGATCAAGCCATCAGTTGAAAAGCCATAAATTCGGCGCGATCGCCGGGCATCAGTGCGTGGCGGGGACCGCTATTGGCAACCGAGCCCATCGTCGTATAGGCGTATAGAGCCTCTTCAAAGGCTAGAGATTCCTTGGCTTCGAATCCCTCCGGACGTTCGCTGGCGGCAGAAACTCCCACCCAGGGATCGCCTGACACGATCGGCCGATCCGAGCTGAAACTAAGAGGAATCCCTGCATCCCTGACCGAGCGATAGCGCTTCAGCATCGACGCTCTCTCGACGCCAAGATGGTGCTTGTACGAATGACCAAAGCGGGCCAGGAACTCAGGCTGCATCGTGCAATGGCAACCAAGTTTGGCCATTCGGTCGATCTGGGCGTCGCTGAGAATCATCGCGTGTTCGATCCGGTGGCGCGTCGGGTCTTCGAGGGCCTCGTAAGCGTCCATCACGAGGTCGGTCGAGCGATCTCCGATCGAGTGTATCGCCACCCGCCAGCCCGCGTGATCGGCGATCTGGACCATTTTCTTGAGGCGAGAAGGCTCGTAGATGAGGGCCCCGCTCGTGGTTGGATCGGACGTGAAAGTTCCGTGAATGGCCGCGGTAGCCGAGCCGATCGCCCCATCCGCGAATATCTTCGCACCCCAAATCGCGCAACGGTCGCCATCGAGAGCCTGGGCCAACTCATGTAGCACTCCTTCCCTATAAGACCCATAGGTCTTATAGGTCCTATATTCCCCGGAGCGATCAAAGAGTGTTGCCCACTGAATGCACAGCCTTGTTCGAATCGGGCAGCCTCTCTCGGCGGCGAGGCGGTATGCCTCCAACTCGCGACCGAGATCGTAGCGCCCGGTCATCATATCGGTCGCCTCGACGATCCCAAACTCGGCCATTTTCGCGCTAACCGCGAGGATCGCATCGACCATCTGCTCCACCGTCGGAGTCACCGAGGTCGCGGTGACCAGATCGTGCGCGCGCTCTAGGAGGATCCCGTTGGGTGCTCCGTCAGGGTCGCGCAGGTAGGTTCCGCCCTTCGGATCGCGGGTGTCCTTAGAAACTTTGGCGGCGAGTAACGTCCCCGTGTTGGCGATGCTCGCGTGACCGTTTGAATGACGCAAAAGAATCGGCCGAACCTTCGAGATGGCATCGAGGTCATGTTTCGTCAGATGTTTCCCGCCAGGAAACTTCGTCTGATCGTAATGCACAGCCATCAGCCATTGTCCTGGCTCAAGTTCCTTGTCTCTCGCTCGGACCAAGTCAAGAACTTCGTCCGGTGTTGCAGCCACCCCGAGGTGCAGCTTTTGCATATCCAATCCCGCGGGCAGGATATGGCAATGAGAATCGATGAAGGCGGGAGCAACACGCGCACCGCCGAGATCGACGATTGCCGATTGACGGCCGACTGTTGAACCACGCTCGACCACCCGACCATCACGTACCGCCATCTCTTGAGGCGTGCCGTCAAACGCCCAGATGAAATTGGTATAGGTCTGATCGCCCATGGGGCGATGAAGGTTGAATTCCACATCAGAAGCCGAACGCATCGAACGTCAGGATACCGGTTTAGGGATTGAACAGCCGCAGACCGAGGAAACCGCCAGTCAGGAACCGATCAACGATCAGGAACGCATTGAAGATCGAGTTCAGCTGGTTGTAATCAGGGGTCTTGGTTTCAGGTACGAAAACCGTGTCTCCGGGCATCATCAAGACGTTTTGGCTGAGGTCGCCCTTGCGAATGTAGTTTACGTAGTTTGCACGGATGCGGAGAATCTGATCGTCCACTCCGGGCTTGCGGCGCAAAATCATGATTTCGCTAAACTTGGATCGGTTCGGAATAGGACCCCGAGCCGCAGCGATCAGATCGCTCAGGTACATCGGTTCCTTGTAAGGGTAGGCCCCAGGCTGGGCGACAGAACCGATAATTGTAACCCGGTTGACAACATCCTCCGGAACGCTGAGCGTGTCGCCGTCTTCGATTTCGTAGTTCTGGCTCAGGTCATTCTTAAAAAGCATCGCATGCAGATCGATCGGGATCGCTTCTCTCGAACTCCCACGAATGAGTGTTGCCCGGCGAAGGTCGGCTCTATCCGGATTGACGCCGCCCGCGCGACTCAGGAGATGCAAAACCGTTTCCCCCGGTCTGAAATCTTGAAATTTGCCGCTGTTGAGAACCTGGCCAATCGCGGAAGCGGTTACGGGTCGGTACCGAAGAACAAGAATAGATACTTTAGGGTCTCGGAGCTTGAGCTTCTCGCGATACAGCTCAACAAGTTCGGCTTCAACCTGTGTCGTCGTTTTCCCGGCAACCTCGACGAGGCCAATGAATGGGAAACTGACGCGTCCGTCTGGCAGAACAGGCAAAACAGCGTTTACCTGCTGCTCGTTGTACACCTGGATGGAAATCTCATCAAGCGGGCGAAGTCGGTATTGAGTTGGGGTAACGTACTGCCCGAAACCAGACACCGGCGCGATCATTGCGACCAGCAAAAGCAGCCATCCTAGCTTCAAATTTCTCATTTACAACCGCCCAGCCATCCTGGTACGAACCAGTCTATTCTAGCACATCTATACTTTCGGTACGTTTGCCTCGTCTCTTCCCTTCTATGACGAGACAGTACTCCCCTTTTGTCGCAAAGGGTTTCGAAAACTCCAAATTTGAGAGGCTCCCGCGCTTGACTTCCTGATGCAGTTTCGTCATTTCTCGGCACGCAGCAAATCGTCTTGATCCGAGAGCTTCGGCAGCTAGGTTCAGGGTTACCTCAACGCGATGTGGTGATTCGAAAAGTACGAGCGTATAAGCGGAGTCTGCGAAGGGCTCGAACTCCGCCCGAATCGCTCCCGGCTTTCGAGGCAAAAACCCGAGAAACGCGAACCGCTGGGCGAAAAATCCGCTCAGCATGAGCGCGGTCGTGACCGCAGAGGCACCCGGCAGTGCATCAACCTCAATCCCGGCCTCATGGGCGAGGTCGGTGATCTGAGAGCCGGGATCAGATATTGCTGGAGTTCCGCCGTCCGTCAGCAAGGCGGTCATACCGCCACTCGCTACCTCGGCAAACAGTTTCTCGATTTGAAACTGCGATGAATGGTCATTAAGCACGCGCATGGGCTTCTTCACCCCCAGAACCGAAAGTAACTTTCCGCTCACACGGGTGTCTTCAACGATCCACCGATCAGCTTCCTTCAAAGCCGCCGCCGCCCGAGGCGTAAGATCGCTCAGATTGCCAATCGGGGTCGCCACCAAGACCAAGCGACCCCGATCCACGACTTACTTTCCGCCTTTTTTCTTAGCCGCATCCGCTTTGGCTTTCTTTTCTTCAGCCGCGGCTTTGGCCGCCGCTTCTGCCTCTGCCTTCTTCTGCTCGGCGGCGAACTTCTCGCTCTCGACCTTGTCCTTCATCCATTGGGCCAGAATCGCGCGGATTTCTGTTTCCTGCTCGGAACTGAGCAGCTTTGAGGCTTTAAACTTAAGCAACTTGCCCTGAATGTCGCTGTAGTATCGCTGTCCGTTGGGGCCAAAGTCGCTCGCAATACTCGACGCCGCCAGCCTCAAACTCTCCGCAGTTCCGGTCGCATCCTTCTCGACGCTGAGCAGTTCTGCGAGTTCAAGCCGCAGTTCCGTGCTTTCACTTTGCTGCAAGACCTCGCGGAGGACTTCAGTGCGTTTGGTGGTCAGCTTGGCTCGCTCCGCCGGTCCCGCTTGTTCCCAAATCTTCTCAAAGGCTAAGTACAGGACCAGCGGGGCTGAACGCGAGCCGAGCGGGTCCGACATCGCCTCCTGAGATCGCTTCATGATCTCTTCATATTTCGCCGTCCGAGCGGCGGGATCAAGCTTGCGAGATTCCTCGTCGCTGTCAAAAGACACGAGATCGTAGAGAGCGTGATAAGCCGGGCTTTGCCACTTGATCAGATTCTCTCCCTTCAGTTTCTTGAGGCCATCCTGGAGCTTCCGAGCCGCATTGTCGCGTTGGTAATCCTTAATCAACTGGGTTTTCTTTGTCTCGAAGTCGGGCGGAAGCTGAGTCGTCTTGGCGTTGAACTGGACGATTGAAACGCCCTCGTCGCCGAAGGTGTAAGGCCCCCCAACCTCGCCCGGTTTCAGTTTCGTGAGGGGCGTGTACGATTCATTCAATCCTGCGGTCTTACCGTCAACTTGGAACTCGTTGTCCCGTTTTGTTTTCTTCGGTCCGGGCGGGTCATCCGTGTATTTATCCATCGCGGCCAAGAAATTCAAACCGCCGTCGATCTCTTTTTTGATCGCTTCCGCTTTCTTGATGAGGTCTTCGCCCGGGTGGAGCGAAGTCTTCAAGAAAACTCGCTTACAGAGGTACAAGTCGTAAAATGCCTTGACCGCTTCCTCGGTCGCGGGGATTTCCGACATGTACTTGTCCATCACCAGCGTGTTTGCCGAGCCGACGATGATTTGGTTTTTCTGGGCAGGATTCTTCAGGGCCTCCGTGTATTGTTTGAGCAACGCTTCTTTGAACTGCTTCGGCGTCTGATCCTGATACGCCACCTTGTGAGCATTGTCAAACACGGCCGGAGAGGACGTTGCGCTCAGTTTCTTCTGGCTGATTAACTCCTGTTTGCGTCGCTCAATCTCTTCATCGATGGCCTTGTCAGTCGCCTTCATGATCGCCGCGTCGTCGAGGCTTACGCCGCTGCGATGAGCCAGTTCCAGCAGCAATCCGGCATTAATCTGCTGTTCGGTGGCGCTCCCTACGTAGGTCGCAACCAATCTTGGCGGCACCGCGCCTCCAAGCTGCTGGGCAAACATTGAGAGCGTCTGGTTGGCCATCGCCCAAATGGAATCTTCGGTTACGGGATACTCTCCAACCGTGGCGACCGACTTACCACCAGTTGGATTCGCCCGGCCCGGGCCATTGTTGGAGTCTCCTTGGCCACTTTGCATGACCATCCCAAACCCCATAACAAAAATCATCACGATGCCGAATGTCCAGGCGCAGCCTGGCTTCTCAATAAATTCGCGGAACTTGGATATAGACATGTTGACCTTCAGAAATCTTCTTGGCTTGATTATGACATCTTGAAATAATGTAGACAATAATGGGTGTATAATCCGTCTACAGGTTGGGACTCAATTATGGCTAAAGGTTTGACGAATCGCCAGCAATCAATTTTGGAATTTCTCGTGGACTACGTTGGGGAGCAAGGCTACCCGCCATCGATTCGCGAAATCGGCAGTCACTTTGAAATAGGATCTCTTCGCGGAGTAACCGTTCATTTGGATGCGTTGGAACGCAAGGGTTACATCGCCCGATCGAATACGCCTCGCTCCATCAAGGTAACCCATGCAAAGTACCAAACCAATCAGCGCGTGGCAATGCTCCCCCTTTTGGGATCGATTGCCGCCGGTGTGCCGATGACTGCTCAAGAAAACGTTGAGGATCTCATTCCAGTTCCCTCCGAGATGGTCCGCAACATCGAACACGCGTACTTGCTTCGCGTACGCGGCGATTCGATGGTGGGCGAAGGCATTATGCCTCGCGATTTGGTCGTTGTGAAGCCCCAACAAAGTGCAAACCACGGCGATTTGGTTGCCGTCCTGATCGGGGACGACGCCACCGTGAAGCGGATTCACTACGACAAAGACGCGGTTCGGCTGATGCCCGCCAATCCCGCCTACGATCCAATCATCATCAACACCGAGGATGCCAGAGTCCTCGGCCGCATTGTTGGCCTTATCCGAGATTATGCCGGGATGGCCTTCTAACGGCGTATCGTAACGGTTCCTGGCTTCCCTTCTTGCCCCTTCACCGTGATGTGAATGGGCAAGAATTGCTTGACGACCCAGACCATCGACAGGAATCGCTGAGTCAAGCGGTGAACTTTCCAGATGCTTTCTCCCTCTGCCACGACGGCGACGAGAAGCATTTGATCTGCGAGAAACGAGTCCACGGTCGAGTCAGACTTATACCATTCGAGAAAGCCCTCAAACGCCTGTTGCGCGACCGCCTCGATCCGAACGCCCCGGGAGCCTGCCGCGCTTCCGGATCCGAACCCATTCTCGAACTCCGCAAAAACCGTGATGTGCGCTCCCGGAGTTCCGCTTTCCAAGAGAGACATTTCGCATTCCAGGGCAATGCCGCTGTTCTGTGCAAGCCTCGTAAGGTGCGAAACTCCGCGGTCCGCGATCGCTTCGGGTAGTTCAGCAGTTGAAACCAACGCGCGCGCCGACAACAACTGACCCCGATCTGTCCATTTGACCCCGTTGAGCGCGCTCGGCTCAACTTCGAGAGAAACCTTGCCTTTCGAGCCCAGCCCAAACCCCGCCCGTTCTAAATCGGCCTCAGCAAACAATCCCATGCGGAGCCAGGCCGGGAGGGTCACGCCTTCGAACGCGTCGTACCCGAGAACATTCCGGCCAAAAGTCTCGCCCTGGACACGCAGAGAAGAGAATCCTCCCGCCCTAGCCAACACGGGAGCAACGCTTGTGAGCACGACCAGCGCATTCGCATGGCCATCTCTTTCGTCCGATTCAGGAAGTTGGACGTCGCCTCGGAAGGGCCTTACCGTGCGGGTTGGCAAGAAACTGAACTGGGTCGCACCCAGTTCGGCTCCCACAGTTTCTGCTGAAGCCGAATCGGCGAGCGTCCGAAGCACGGCGAGATCTTCGCTATTCAACCCCTGGCGAGTTTGTTGCCCCCGGACGTTTTCCAAGCGGAAAGGCTGGACCGTCAATGCTGACATCGCGAGCGCCGTGCGTACAATCGCGCCCCCGCCTTCTCCGTAACTTCCGTCTAACACGAGCACAGATTCAGGATACCGGTCGATGCTCTATGAAGTTGCGCTGAGGGCCGCGTAGACCTCGCGAGCGTTGAAGTAAGGCTTCGACTTACCCGAGCGAATGAGAACCTCCGAAGCAATCCGCCAGGCCGATTTCGCTTCCCCAGGAGGCGTTAGAACCATCTGAACTTCCTGAACTTGACCGTCAACGTTCGTAAAAGTGCCGTCTGATTCTGCCGGTGCCGCCATCGGCAAAACCACGCT
>JBKJJL010000335.1:0-4282 GCA_046597875.1 Fimbriimonadaceae bacterium
TACACCCTCGAACTCGGAGTCATGGTGGAAGGTCGGGGATATTTGGGCCTGGAGGAAATGGCCTGCGTGCGGGAAGAAGGGCTGGAGTGGCTGACCACGCGGCAGTCTGAAATGCTGAAATTATGACCAGACCTGGTCTGGTCTGATTTGGCGTATAATTAGAACATGGTACAAAGGAATATCAGTGAGGCAAAGGCTCAGCTATCTGCGTTGCTGGAACTGGTCGCGCAGGGCGAAGACGTGGTCATCGGTAAAGCAGGTAAACCGGTCGCCCGGATAATTCCATATATTGCGACCGTCCAGAAGCGGATTCCGGGGGCGTTGAAAGGCAAAATCTGGATATCCGAAGACTTTGACCAGACGTCACCAGAACTGATTAGGATGATGGAAGAGGGTCCGATTTGAAGTTGCTCTTGGATACCCACGTGCTCGTTTGGTGGATGACCGATGAGCGGAGGTTGGGTAGAGAGGCCAGAGCGATGATAGAAAATCCTGCGAACGAAGTATCGTTCAGCGCGATCTCGTACTTAGAATTTGCAGTAAAGAGTACGGCGGGCAAGATTTCCGTGCCTGATGACCTTCAAAGAGTCCTTGGAGTGCAGGCGATTGCCGAGCTTCCTCTGAAGTGGAGCCATGCTGAGCGAGCCAGATCGTTGCCGATGATCCATTCGGACCCGTTTGACCGGGCGTTGGTGGCTCAAGCCGAGTGCGAGGGTATGGTCTTGATTACCCGTGACAGCCAGCTCTCAGAGTACGGACGTCATGTGATGTTGGTCTAGAACAGTCTGCACTGCAAGTCCATCACGATCGTGAACTGGTTCACATAGTGAGCGCTTCCACCGTGCGGTCCCATCCCGTGAGTGGCGCGGAAGAACTGCTCCGAGTTGGTCGGATCGGTGAAGTTGGCGACCTGCTTCGTCGCTGACCCAACCGTGGCGGAAGAGTAAGTGGCCGCGATTGAGCTGCTGGTGGCCCTACCCGCCCGAAAATCAAGGGCCTGAGCAAATCCATCGCGATCATAAACGTCGGTCAAGCTATTGTTGAAGTCGTAAAGGCTCACCAGACCTTGGGCCGAAACGACCCCTGTTGTCGCCAGTAAAAGAAGGGAACCGTGCAATCGAATCAAGAATGAATCCACCGCGATCTAACTTGCAGGCACCTTGTTTAGCAGGGTGTCAAGTCGCGGTTAAGCGACGGTTAGTGGGCATTTCCTTAACGCGAAAGGACAAGTTTATTGACGCTCTGCCCAGCATGTCCTCAATAATCTGTACATTTTTTTCAAGATTCCAGCAACCAAGTGCCCCTGAAGCCTCGTCCGATGTGGTAAGTTGCTTATGAAGATGAAATCTGCGACCTGCTCGTCCACCTTCAGCGATCTCCGCAAAGGCATGAAAGCCCGAGTCACTTTCATTCCCGATACCTCTTCTAACCAACGTCTGCGCGAGATGGGTCTGAACGAAGGGATTGAGTTTTCAGTTGCCAAAGTCGCCCCGTTTGGTGACACCATTGAAATCCGACTGCTCGGCTACGCGCTTTGCCTAAGAAAGAAAGACGCGGCTGACATTCAGGTCGAGCTCCTGGCGGCTTAGTCGTGGCCAAACCCCTGGTCGCCATTGTCGGCAACCCGAACGCGGGCAAGACCACCCTCTTCAACTCCCTCACCGGCAGCCGCCAAAAGGTGGCGAACTACCCGGGCGTTACCGTTGAGCGCGTCTCGGCCGACCTGACGATGGACGGGGTCCAGGTTGAGTGCGTGGATGTTCCCGGCTTGTATTCCATCGAAGCCCAATCCGCGGATGAGCAAGTAGCGGTCGATGTCATCTTTGGCCGTATCGGTCGGAAACCCGATCTCCTCGTTTGCGTGGTCAACGCAGCGAATCTCGAACGCAACCTTTTTCTTTTTTCTCAGCTCGCCGAAGCCGAAATGCCAGTCATCGTCGCGCTGACGATGACGGACGTTCTGCGTAAGGACGGGTACGAGTTCGATCTCGCCATGCTCGCGAACCTGCTCGGTGTGGATGTCGTTCCCGTTGTCGGGCACAAAGGAGAAGGAATCAGCCTTCTCCATGAGGCGATTGCCCGCAACCTCGATGTTCCTCAACTGCCAGTCCGGGAGTTCGGTTTTCCAGTGGCGTTGGAATCCAAAGTCGCGTTGCTTCGAGAAAGGCTTGCGCGAGCCGGAATGGATGTTGCCCGACGTGACGTTCGCAAGGCGCTCCTTGGTGAAGAAAACGATTTCGCAATCGGTATTCGGGAACTCCCCGAACTTTCGACCGTCTTCGATGAGGCTAAAGCTGAACTGAAGGCTGAAGGCTTGGAGGGGCCGAGTCTCGAAGTCTCGAACCGATTCCAATGGGCCGGAATGGTGACCAAAGCGGTCGTCCACGCCGTTGGAACTCCGCGCAGGAGCCTCAGTGAACGAATCGACCGTGTTCTAACTCACCGATTTTTCGGGCTCATCATTTTCGTTACAGTCATGTACGGCGTGTTCCAGTCAATCTACACGCTCGCCAATCCGCTTATGGACGCGGTTGAAGCGGCGATGGGTTGGCTTGGGGATCTCGTTGGCGGCTGGCTGTCCGGGAGCGAAATGGCCCGATCGCTGGTGGTGGACGGAGTCATCGCGGGCATCGGCTCGGTCATCGTCTTTCTGCCGCAGATCATCATCCTCTTCTTCTTCATCGCCCTCCTAGAAGGAACAGGGTATCTGGCTCGCGCGGCCTTTCTAATGGATCGCTTGCTCGGCTGGTGTGGTCTGAATGGGAGGGCCTTCATTCCCTTGCTTTCAAGCTTCGCTTGCGCGATTCCCGGGATCATGGCGGCGCGAGTCATGCCCGACCCGAAGAGTCGGCTAGCGACGATTTTGGTTGCTCCGCTCATGAGTTGTTCGGCGAGGCTTCCCGTCTACGTGTTGCTCATCGGAGCCGTCATCGAGCCTCGATTTGGGGCCGGATGGGCTGGTTTCACTTTGTTCGCGATGCATTTCCTCGGACTCCTGCTCGCGATTCCGATCGTGCTGATCCTCAATCGAGGGATTATCAAAGGCAAGCGCCTTCCTTTCCTCCTGGAACTTCCGCCTTACCAACTTCCGAAGTGGCGGGATATTTGGCTCGCCATCTATTTCAGAGGCAAAGTGTTCATGACCACCGCTGGCACGATTATCTTCGCGATGTCAGTCGTTATCTGGGTGCTCTCGTACTTCCCGCGATCCGCGGAAGCCGACGCAGGCTACGCCCACAAGTTCGAGCAAGCGCAAACCGAAACGCTGGACCCGGAAGAGTTGGAGGTCGCGAAGCAAGCCTACATTGAGGAGCAACGCCTCGCCCATTCCGTCCTGGGCACGTTCGGGCGCGCGATCGAACCCGTTTTTCGCCCTGCGGGCTTCGACTGGCGAATCACAACCGCCATCCTGTGCGCCTTTCCCGCCCGCGAAGTCGTGGTCCCCTCGATGGGTGTCCTCTTTGCCGTCGGAGGCGAAGCCGACGAGGGAGCGGGAGCCTTGCGAAATGCCATAAAAGAAGCAAAATGGCCCGATGGCAAGCCGCTCATGACCCCCTGGACCGCGGTTGGCCTTATGGTGTTCTTCGCGCTATGCGCGCAGTGCACGTCCACTCTGGCCACCGTGAAGCGCGAAACAAACTCGTGGAAGTGGCCACTCTTCATGTTCGCCTACATGTCCGGCTTAGCCTATGTCGCGGCAGTGTTCATTAACTACCTCGGGAAGTGGTTCGGGTGAGCCTCCTCGCCCAGTCCACTCCGCAGCCTTACTACCCAGGATTTCGCGACCTGAATCTTTGGTTCGTGGGCATTTGCTTGCTCGTGCTTTTGTACGTTATTGCGGTCGCCGCGACAGGATATCGCGTGCGATCAGCCAAGCACAGAATGCGAGAAATTGATGCTCTCATGACGGCAAACCTTTCCAACGAGCAGCGAAACCAACTTCAATCCGACCGCGAGAGGGCCGAGCACGACTACGAAGTGTTAACTTCCGCCGGTCCCGGCCGCTGGTTCCGGTAGTCCATGACGCCTGGTTCCACCGCTTTGCGCCCGCCGCGTGTTAAAAAAAGGGAGCTGTTAATCCACTCCCCGCAAATTAGCCCGCTTCCAGTATCCCCATGCAGCGCCGATCACCACGCACGTTCCGCCAATCAGCATCACTAGTGGGATGCCTTGAAAAGGCGACTCCGGATTCCCCTTAGTTTCGCGTGCCAGCCATCCGAAAAACAGCGTTCCAAACGGTCCTAAACCCGATAGCGCCCACACGTGCATCGAAATGACCCTC
>JBKJJL010000041.1:0-6367 GCA_046597875.1 Fimbriimonadaceae bacterium
TCTGGCGATCCTCCGCGCGAGTGACCACGCTACCGTTGTGACTAGCCGTAGGCTGGCGATAACCGATGATCCCTTTGTTCTCCTAAAAGCAGAATACTTGGATCCCCTCAACTACGATCCACCTCAACCGGACTTCGTGCCCAAGCCGAGGAACCTCCATATCGAGTTTCACCAGACACTTGACGGTGAAAGAAAAGATATCCGAACCACAACGGTGGCCCCTTCGAGGGCGTACGACCGCTGGGAATCGCGTATCAAGTAGTTCCGGGGCTCCCCTCTCCGCGGATGTTTGTGCCGCGGGGAGGGGCTGGGGTGGGGTTTGAGAACAGATCGATGACCACAGTTGGAATCGAAGGGCCACTTGTTTGAGGAATGTCGATGAAGAGAGGCTTTTGTGATAAAACGTCGCGATCCACCCAGATCTGTTGTATGATAAAGGGGCGTCGAGGCAGGATGGTCAAGAAGACGGAGCATCAGACGATGTGCAATCGCTTGGACGGCACAACAGAGCGCGTGTTTGAAAGGAAAGAACTGCAAATGAGAAGGACTTGTTCCCGTCATCCCGGAGCGAAACTGGGGCTCTTGATGTGCGTAGTGGTGGTAGGTGCCGATTGCACAAGAGGCAGCGTGCCGATTTCGTACGTTTTTGACGATGGTTTCTTAGGGAGACTTAAGCTTGTAGAAGACGCTAACATTGGAATGGAATTCAACGGAGTGTACATTGCTCAACAGGTTGGTAGCTCGATGATTGTTCCCAAGGGATATCTCAACAGCGGAGAGAGTATCAGCGTTGCGTCTGCCAGTTATAAAAGTGGCAGAAAAGTGCCGTTTGGTGATCAGCACAATTTGGGTGCAGCTGCTATTCGAGGCATTGGTATTGATAGTGAGTTTGGGTGGTATATCAAAATTTCTAAAAAGTAGTTTAGTACGCCGAAGTATCGCGCAGCACTTGTTATCTGAATCATGAACTAGATAGGACCTGGCCGATGAAAGAGGAAATGAAACCCCATGAATGTGAGCTATGGAAGCCGCTCAACAGGGCGTGTTGAGGGAAACAACTATTATGATACTTCCGTCACTATTAATGATTGTTATGTCTAGGTACTGCGTGGGTCCCGGGACCCTGAGGGTGGAAGCGCAAGATCTCGGTGCCGCTCGACAATTTGAGTGCAAGATCAAGCAATTGATCGCGGTATTTGAGCGGGAAGCGCACAAGACACCGGAGGGGAAGTCCCGCGTGTCATTGAAGAGGGGATCGTCGACGGCCTTAGAACTTGCATCCATCTTGGCGAAGCTACCTTCGAATAGAATAGCAGACGTTAGTATGGGAGCTGATCTGGCTAGCAAATTTGGCCGCGGGGGATGGATACTTCCGGCTTGTAGCCTCATTGCAGCCGTCATGGTGGGGCCTGACCAAATAACACTGATGAGGGCGAAACGTGATTTAGTCGGCCAGGGACTTGCTCTTCCTGGCTTGAGAGCACTAAACCAGGCACCCAGTTGTTGGCCCTTAACGAGCGCCTCTGTACCTGAGAAAGTAGAGTTGGCAGAATTCGATATCGTGCCTATCGTATTCGGAACTGCGGGAAGGGAAGAGTCTATCGGGGCTATGTGGTCACTGCTGCACCCCCGGTGAGCGCATTGGTTACTCCCAGGCTTTCTGGAAGATACTAATCAGCTTTGGGCCAAATCACGACGATGGCTACGACTAGGATAATCGGCTGGTTACTCACAGCTCTGTCCGGTTGCTGTCTCATCACAGGCGAGGACAGCTGCAGCCTCGTCCTCGAGCCACCTTGACCAACCTAGGGTAGTATAGAAGAAATGTTAATTTTGCCCTGTAGCCTTACCCAGACCCTAAAGGTGTGCGATATTGTTCGAACACTGGAGCGTGCGAACACAGCCTTTTCCATTAGAGAAGTTCCCTACACCGCAGAGGTGGTTGCTCCGTTTCAAAGACTCCAAATGTACTCAAATCGGGAGTTGTTGAAGACTGCCACACTTTGGCTCGGGAGGGCCTCGAAGTGGCTTGTGGATCGTCCTGATACAGGAGACATGTACTATCAACGTTGTGTGTTTACCCTTCATGCTTTTAACCGCTATTTGTACGACGTGCCGGATCAGGAAGCCAGAAGCTCGTTTTCCCCTGATGTTCCGGATTATCCAATGTACCCATGGAAAATGGAACATGGTAAGTTAGTCTTAGTGGGAATGTTTTGGTGGCACCCGGCAGTAGCTGTAAATCCGGTGGTTGAAATGGAAAGGTGGTCGTTGAAATTTAGGCGGCGAAAATACACCCGAGATTACGAACAACGTTAGATACTACAAAATATTCTGTTGGAAGCGTAGAAGGCCTTCGACACGGAGAATGAGGATGGCGACAAAGTGCTACCATACGGTTAATGGCGAACTCAGAGGTGAGACCACCTCCGGTGTGCGCACGGGCTACCTTACGGATGTCCTTGGCTCTGTGACTGCTACGGTAAATGCTCTCGCGGTCACCAATACCTAGAGATCTCGTTAATGAGCAATGTGAAAAAATGCTAACTTTATTACTATTCACAGCAAGTAATGGTTACGATCAATCTTTAATCGACATTGCATTTAGCGCATACAAGGCAGCGGAGGCGGCGATAGCACAGCCGGAACGCAACATTGCAGAGCAGTTGACCGAGCTGGTAAAGGGCTTGAAATGCATTGCTGCTTCAGACCTGACGCTCGCCGCAAGGCAGCTCGTCAATGAAGGTAAGGATCTGGATCGGACGACTCCACTGGCCATGCCATTAGAACGTCGCCTCTTTGCAATTTACACAATGAATCGCTTGATGTTCAAGGTGCCAGATCTATACTCTGAGAAGGATGGACTTACTTTTTCTACAAAAGATTGTCCCCTTTACCCTTGGAAATGGAACAAGAAAAATGATGCCTTGGAGTTTGTTGGATCATTCCATTGGTATGTGATTACTAGAATTGACCCTGTTGGAGAGATAACGCTATTTCAGAACCTGTACGGTCGCCGGAATTAACCACGATTCCTTCTCGGACGCACTTTCGACAGACGTAGTGAAACAGTGATAAGCGTCTGGTTATGGCTACGCCGTTCTCTACAGGATGTTGACTGATGCTGTGAGCTTGAAGCCAGAGCTTGCGGGGTTGAGACATGCAGACCGAAAGTTTTTTTGGATCGACCAGGTCGCGCTCCCTTCCCGCCACAGTCGCCGCTCGGTCTCGACCCGCCTCCAACCTGACGGCCTGCGGCACTGTGGTGGGTTCCCCAGGCCTCCGACGTTGCCGCAAAGTTATAATCGGCCCATGGCGAGCGGACGAATACGTGCGCTGGAGGAACGACATTGACTATCCGTGCTCTTCAGCCGGCTGTCCGAGGAGTCCAAGTGGACCAAGGACGAAGGAGTGCTACCGTGCTTGGAGTAGGCTGGGGAGCCCACCACAGTACCGCGTCTGGGTTTACAATCGAAGGCGTTGTGAAATGGAAGCGCAACTGCGTTGGTAAGCGGGGAATGTAGTTTCGGATGTTGCCGTTGACCGCGCGGAGCATCGCTTTGTTTGCGTTGGCGAAAGGCTGATTGTGATTGACGCTCCGAATCCGCGCCTGCGGCTTCTGCTCCCGACGATTCCCTTAGGGACGTGGCGTGATGGCGACGATGGTGATCTCGCCTTTCGCCGGTCCATAGTGCCAAAACACCCGCCAGGCAGCCGCCGCCTTGTTTTCAACGTAGGATTCCCAAACGTCTTCGCCGTTCTTACCCGTGAGTTCGAGGTACTTGTGAGAATGCAGACCTGGGTCCTTGGGATTTGTTTCCAGAAACCCTAAGCACTTTCTTACTTTCTTTAGTTTCTTAAGGTCTTTCTTGTCATCGTCGCGCTCCAAGTCATGAAGTTGCCCCTCAGCTTCAGGCTCAAAGATCAGGTCGTAAGCCAATCAGATTGCTCCTCGTCATCCTCGTCGGGTTCGACAGCGTATTCAGCAAAGCTGCCGAGAGATCGTCCCTCGCCACGGGCGGACTGGTCGAGCCCGCGCAGCACCGATGCCATGGCCTCGGGGTTTTCGTACAGCCAGGCCTCACGCTCGTGGCGGACAACGACGGGGGATAGGAGGATATTGCCGTCTGGTTGCAGTTGGACCGCAAAAGGTTTGTCTCTGAACTCCTTGCCAATGATAATGCGGCCAGCCGAGTCGGTCTGCCGAACCGTCTTGTGATCCAGTTTCATGGTGTCGTTTGTCCGATGGCGTAGTCCCATAAATGGGAATTCGCCATACTCTATTATAGACGCCCCTAAACCCATCCTTGATCCGATTTATTGCTATCTATTGGAAGACCAGACTTCAGGAGGATTCGATAACCTGGACACGCTTAGGCAGACGCACGAGTCCGAGGTATACATCTATCCATGCGCGTGTACGTAATCCGCCACGGCCAAACCGCGTGGAATGCTGAAGGACGCGCGCAAGGACACAGCGATATCCCCCTTGACGCCGACGGCCTCGAACAAGCTGAGGCCTTGGGCCGGGCGTACAGAGGTCGCGTGAGCAAAGTCTTCACGAGCGACCTCCAACGCGCCGCCGTCACCGCCAAAGCCCTCGAATGCCCAAACACATGGCTTGACGCGCGCCTCCGCGAGCGCGGCTTCGGCGAGTGGGAAGGACTCACCTTCCGCGAGTTTCACAAGATGTTGCCCAACGAAGCCCACGCCGAGTTCGAGTTCCGCCCGCCGGGCGGTGAATCCTTCCAAGACGTCTGGTCCCGCCTCACTCCTTTTGTCGAATCGCTCCAAGACGAACCTGACGACCTCGCCATCGTCTCTCATGGCGGCACCTGCTCGCTTCTCTTAGCTCAACTCTTGAAGGGAACGCTCCACACCAGCCGCTCGTTTAGATTTGGGAACACCGCCGTTACCGAACTGGAAAGAAGGCTCGACGGCCTCTACACGATGACTCGATACAACTGCACCGCCCACCTCAAGCAAGCTCCTCGCGAGGGTGACATGGACGGATCGCTCGTTGAGGCGAAATCTTGAAGCAAAAGCTCCTCAACGCGTGGCCCATCGTCGCCAGCGCTCTTCTTTATCAGGCTGCTTTCCCGCCGTTCAATCTTGGCCTCCTCGTCTTCGTCGCGCTCGTTCCTTGGTTCATTTCCCTTACCGCGCCAACCGCTCGCGGCTACCGAAGCGGATATCTCCTCGGGTTCATCATCGTCTTGTGCCAAATGGCCTTCACCCGAGACCTCGCCTACAAGGTCACCGGATCTCACGTCCTGGCAACCATTCCGTGGGTCGGAACCGCACTCATCGGAGGCCTCTACTTCGCCACCATCGGCGCGATCTTCCAGCGCGCCTTCGCCCGTGGCTGGTGGTGGGCGGTCCCCCTCGTTTGGGCGGGGATGGAAGTTTTCCGATCCTACATCCCGGGCCTCGCATTCCCGTATTTCTTCCTTGCGACCCCCTTATGGCCCTACCCGGTCATGATTCAGCACGCATTTGTAGGCACGATCTACCTCGTCGGCGCGTGGATCGTGCTAATCAATCTTTTGGTCGTCATGTTCATGCAGAAAGTGCCTCTGCGAACCGCCCGGCCCTATGCGATCACGATGCTCTTTTTCCTCATCGGCTCGTTTATCCGCTTCCTGACGCCCATCGTCGGCACCCCGAAAACCATTGTGGCCGGCCAACCCGCCGTCGATCTCGGTTTCGGAGACGCTTTGACCCGCGATCAGCGGCTCTTCGGCAATGTCGCCTTCCTCTACGCGAAGGCAAAAGAAGTCAATGCCGCTCTCCTCATTCTTCCGGAGGGCCTCGCTGCCGGCGGAATGCATCTCCCGCCTAGCACCCCTTTCGCTGTCGATCCCACTCAGCCCATCCTGTTCGGAGCGCGTCGGTACGTTATGAAGGGCAATATCCCGGGCGCAAAAGAGTCCGATACAACCATCTATCAGTCCGCCTTCGCGTACGACGGGAAGAAATGGACCTTCGCGGATAAGGCCCGCCTCGTCGTTTTCGGGGAATACGTGCCTGGCCGGGATTTCATCCCTTTCCTTGACGCCTTCAAACTCCCGTCTGGTGATCTCACTCCCGCCGAGAGTACTGAGGCCGTAACCGTTAATGGCCTAAAAGTCGGCCCGATGATCTGCTTTGAAGCCCTGTTTTGGGACGTAGGACAAAAGCAGGTGCAGAACGGCGCGCAGTTGCTCGCGATCATGTCGAACGACGATTGGTACATGGGCACCGCCGCCCCCGATCAGCTGCGTTCGTCGGCCGTTTGGCGAGCGATCGAGGCCGATCTTCCCGTCATCCGAGCCGCTAGCCGCGGACACACGATGGCCGTAGACCAACGCGGCAGAGTCCTGAAAGA
>JBKJJL010000207.1:0-25095 GCA_046597875.1 Fimbriimonadaceae bacterium
GCACCGGGCTCGGCCTCACGTTTTGCCGCCTCGCCGTCCACGCCCAACACGGCAAAATCGGCGTTAAGAGCCAGCTCGGCAAGGGCACCACGTTCTGGTTCACCATCGCCGCCCACGGGCACTCCGAAGTTCGGGCAGAGCCTGTGTCTTCAAAGTTATCGTAGCCGCCGGATGGATTCGTGCCGGCGTTTTCGGAATCAACCGAAAACAGCGGCACAAAACATCCGCTGGCTACGACTTGTTATTCGTTCCTTCAAAGTAAACTGAGCCCAATGGCGAACTATGTAGCCAGCGTGGGCATGGAAGTCCACGCGGAGCTTCTCACCGAGTCCAAAATGTTCTGCAGATGCCCGGTGGCGTTTGGCGGCGAGCCAAACACGCGGACTTGCCCAGTCTGCTTGTCCTTGCCCGGCAGCCTGCCCGTACCGAACCGACTCGCGATCGAGTTCGTGCTGAAAACCGCCCTCGCCCTGAACTGCGAAATCGCCGACATCGGCCGTAGCGAAGATGCAAAGCGCGGAGAAGCTCACGAGCCCGACGTTCATCGCTCCGTCTTTCACCGGAAGAATTATTTCTATCCCGACCTGCCCAAGGGGTACCAGATCACCCAGTACGGTGAGACGAATCCGATGGGCTATTACGGCTGGCTCGAACTCCCGAGCGGCAAGAAAGTCACGATTCGGCGGGTTCACCTAGAGGAAGACACCGGGAAGCTGATGCACCTTCCCAGCGGCGGGTCGGGAGTGGATTACAACCGCGCAGGGGTGCCCCTCATGGAGATCGTCACCGATTTCCCGCCCGACATTGTGTCTCCCGAAGACGCCAAAGAATATCTGACCCAGCTACGGCAAATCCTCGTGTGGCTCGGCGTGTGCGACGGCAAAATGGAGGAGGGTTCCCTCCGTTGCGAGCCAAACATTTCGATCCGGCCCGAAGGCAGTGAATCCTACGGGACGAAGAGCGAACTGAAGAACCTGAACTCATTCCGCTCGGTACAACTGGGCGTCCAGTTCGAAGTCCGTCGCCAGACTGCGATGCTCGACGCCGGCGAAACCGTGCTGCAGGAAACCCGCGGATGGAACGAAGGGAGTGAATCGAGCTACCTGATGCGCGTGAAGGAAGCGGAAAACGATTACCGGTACTTCCCCGACCCCGATCTCGTGCCGATGGAGTTCACGCCCGAATACATCGCGGCCCTGAAAGCCTCCTTGCCCGAACTTCCACTTTCCAAGTGGAGAAGGTATCAGTCGGATTTCGGCCTCAGCGCGAAGGATGCCGAGCGCATGACTGCAGATCGGGAATGGGCCGAATACTTTGAAGAATCCGTCGCCCTTGGCGGCGATCCCAAGGCGATCTGCAACTGGATGAACTCTGATTTTGCGCGAATGCTGAACGAGGCGGGAACCTCAGCCCGTCAATCCAATATTACGCCAGCGCATCTGGTGGACCTAGTTGGTCTGATTCAGGCAGGAACGATCAGCGGTAAGATCGGGAAAGACGTTTTTGCACAATCCTTCGCAACCCGGAAGATGCCGAGCGACGTCGTAAGAGAACAAGGGCTGACGCAGATCAGCGATTCGGATGAGGTCGTGCGGTGTACGCGGGAAGCTTTTGCAGCAAACGCCGAGGCGGTCGAGAAGTACAAAGTGGGACAAGTAAGCGTGATCGGTTTCCTCGTGGGGCAGGTCATGAAGTTGGGACAGGGGCGATTCAACCCGCAACTGGTTCAGCAAGTGGTACGTGAGGAGTTGGAAAGGTTATGAAGCGATGGGTGGTAATCGGATTAATGCTGATAGGCGTTTTGGCCTCAGCGGCAGGTACTCCAAAGAAGCAACCGCGTCAAGATTTGATCTGGGATACCGTACACAATCGCTTTGTCGATCAGCTTGATTACTGGTTCGAGGACGGCGATTACCCTCGGTGCGTGCAGTTGCTAAAGGTTATGTCCGAGCTCGATCCGGACGACTACGAAATCGCAACCGACCTCGGCTGGATGCTCGAAAACATCGAAATGGATGCCGAAGCGCTGTCCGTCTACGTTCGCTTTAGAAAGGAAAACGTCAAGGACGCGGACGCGACGTTCCCCGAAGCAAACTACTACTACAAGCAGGGTCTTTTCGCCAAGGTGCCTTCGCTACTTGAGGGTTCGTTGCCGTTGAAGCCGCACGCGAATAGCTGGCGCATTCTCGCCCACTCGTACGAAAAGATGGGCCAACTGAGCGATTCCAAGCGGATATGGACGGGATACCTTAAGCTGAACCCCGACGACGGTCCTGCGAAAGTGAATCTGAAGCGCGTGGAAGGAAAGCTCTCGAAGGGCCGGTAGTCCCTCCCCCGGCATTCAACAGATACAATCACCGGTATGCGCCTTCCCGCTCCCCTGAGACCCGGAGATCGGGTCGAGATTGTGTCCCCCGCCTCGTCTCTTGCTCCCGAGAAGATCGAAAACGCAACCCAACTCCTGCGCGATCAAGGCTACACCGTGACCCTCGGGAAGCACGTCTTTGACCACACGGACTATCTCGCCGGGTCCGACGAGGATCGGGCGCGGGACTTGATGGACGCCTTCCTCAATCCGGATGTTCAAGCGGTCTACTGCGCGCGGGGCGGATACGGATGCGCGCGCTTGTTTCCCTTTCTCGACCTCAATGCGATTGCCCAGAGCGAGAAAATGTTCCTCGGATTTAGTGACATCACAACCCTCCATTTGGCCCTAAATAGACGAGGATTGGCGACTTTCCACGCTCCGATGGCCCTCACCTTTTCTCGCGAAAGAGAGTCTTGGGTGAACGAATCCTTTTTCAACGCGCTCGCGGGCAAGAATCCGATTCCCGAAAACGTTCCTGGAGGCGAAACGATTGTCGGCGGAATAGCGGAAGGTGAGGTCACCGGCGGATGCTTGTGTCTGATCACCGACAGCATCGGCACCCCCGACGCGATTGATTGCCGAAACAAGATCATCCTCATTGAAGACGTAGATGAAAATCCCCATCGCGTCGACGCCATGCTCACGCAACTGCTCAACGTCGGTCAAGTTCAGGACTGTGCAGGCATCGTCGTGGGTGAAATGACGGGCACGGACGAGCGAGAAGACGCGAGCATTGGCAGGAGGCCTTGGCGAGAGATTGTCACCGAAAGGCTAGCCCCGCTCGGCAAACCGATGATCATTCACTATCCGTTTGGGCATTGCAATCAAATGCTTACGCTACCTCTAGGGGTGCCCGCACGTCTTAACGCCGATACCGGAAAACTTAGTTATGTTATCTAAAGGAGCCTTGCTCCTCGTTTTTGGCGCTCTGGGCCTTACCACCTTTTCGGAAGCTCAGGTTTGGGAGAAGTTTTTGGCACCTGGCCTAACCTATCGGGCGGAGGTGGATACCTCCGTGCCTCGAATGATTCATGCTCTGCGCTGGAGCCCCAAAGGGAAGGTCGTGCAGGCGATCCCTGAACTGGGAGCGGGCACGGTTTACGAAGACAATCCAAGTAGGGGTCGGGAAACGGTCTCGAACATGGCGCAAAGGACGGGTGCGATTGCCGCAATCAACGCCGATTTCTTTCCGTTCACTGGCGATCCCCTGGGCATGATGGTGCGCAGCCGCGAACTCATCAGCCTGCCCTATTCTCGCCGTTCGGCGTTCGGATGGGGGGCCGATACGACGGCGGCGTCGGTTCCGGTGGCCCGACTTACCTTTTCTGCCGATGGCGCGCCTGCCCAAGCGTTGCCCCAGTTTAATGAAGAGTGCAAGGCCAACTCGGTTTCCTTGAACACGGAACGAGCCGGCATTTCGCGATCTTCGACTCAGTCCTGCATTCATGCGGTCATCAAGGTGACGGATGGCAGATTCGAAGTCGGCTCTAAGGTGACTGGCGAAGTCCTCTATCTCATGAGCGATTCGGCCGCGATCCCGATCGCCCCCGGAAACTGCCTGCTCACCGCGACGGGAGCAATGATGCCCTTTATCGCGGGCCTTCGGCCAGGTTCACAGGTGGTATTCGATCTTGCGATCACCGGGTTCGATTGGAAGAAAATTGATAATGTCGTCGGGGGCGGCCCCTCCCTCGTGGCGGACGGCACCGTCAATATCGACGCGCCCAGCCAAGGATTTGACGCCTCGTTCTCTGGCAAGCGGCATCCGCGGACCGCGGTTGGCCGAACTCGGGAAGGTGACCTCTGGTGGGTCGCGATCGACGGGCGTCAGAAGCTGAGCGATGGCGCAACTCTTGACGAACTGGCGCGGGTCATGCAGAGGCTAGGATGCTCGGACGCCATCAATCTCGACGGAGGCGGATCGACCGCGATGTCGATTTTGAGTGTGACCGTCAATCGCCCAAGCGAGGGCCGGGAGCGGGAAGTCGCCAACGGCGTGGTCTTTTTGGGACCTGCCTCAACCCGAGATGACGCTATTTTTTCGGTAATGGGCCCCGAGCTCATCGTCGCCGGAACCACCAACTACCTGCGCGTCCTGGATGCGGCTGGCAATCCGGTCGCCAACTCAGAAATCGTCTGGAGCGCTACGGGCAGCGGGTGGATCGATCAAGGCGGATTCCTGAGAGCTACTGCCGAAGGCACGGTCTTTGTGAATGCGTGGGTCCGAGGCCAAATCGTCAGTGCGGGCCTTCCTGTGACGCCAAAGATTCCGCCGCCGTAAGAATTGGGTTTTGGGTATTGGGTTTTAGGTATTGGGGTATTTGATACTAGGGCACTTTGGGTTTAAAGCAAGGCCGATCCCCCCTCCCCAATACCCAATACCCAATACCCAATACCCAATACCCAATACCCAATACCCAATACCCAATACCCAATACCCAAACCAGAATCCCTGAAAACAGCCAGAATAAACACATGGATCCGAACAAGACGGTGATGTCGTCGTTTGACCCGAATCGAACCGCGATGATCGGGGCGGATATGAACCGGACGACCGCGATGACCGCGTTTGATTTGGGCGCGACCCCTGGCAAAGGTCTTTCCGCGGCGATTACGCCTGGTCGGGAAGCGACGATGGCAAACGGCCCCGCGCGCGAACCTTTCCTTCTCGAACTCTCTGCAGGAGGCGCAGCCGGGCCAGGGCTGCGCACGCCTATGAATTTGTGCCTCGTCATCGACCGCTCCGGCTCGATGGAAGGGCCGCCGCTGGAATACGCCAAAGCGGCGTGCGCGTACGTGGTCGACCTTCTCTCGCCCGACGACGTGCTCTCGATCGTGACTTTTGAGGAGATCGTCGACGTCCTCATGGCACCCCAGCGAGTGACGAATCGGCAAATCATTAAGGACGGCATTCAGCGAATCGTCGCCGGGAACACGACAAACCTTCACGGCGGCATCTCGCTGGCCATGCAGCAGCTCATGCAAACGGCGGAGCCGAGCCGGGCAACGCGAATGATCGTCCTGAGCGATGGCGATCCGACTGCGGGGATCAAGGATTTCGGCTCCTTGAATGCGTTCGCGAGTGAAGTTAAAGCAAAAGGAATCACCATTACGTTCCTTGGTTTTGGGCCGGATTACAACGAAGAGTTACTCGCCTCGATGGCCAAACGGGCGGGCGGAAACTACTATTTTGTGCCCCGTCCCGAAATGCTGCAAGAGATTTTCCGAACCGAACTGGAAAAGCTGATGACGGTAGCGGCGAGGAACTTGACTCTCAACCTCAAGCTCGCGCGATGGGTTAGCCTGCGTTCATCGCACGGGCAAGATGGAAGCGATCGAGAAGTTGCAATCTCTCTTGCAGACCTCGAGCGCGGGGCAGCGATGCAGCAAGTGTTTGATTTCGAATTCACGAACCATCCTTTGGGCTGGTATCGCGTGGCGGCAGGGACGCTGACTTACGACGACTCGGTAACGGGGCGGACTGAGGCCATCGACTTGGACTTTGTGATGGAGTTCACCGCGGATTCGAGTCGCTATTCCGCGCCGCTGAACCCAATGGTGCGCAGCGCGGCCGATCTCGCGCTCGCCTCGCGGCAGGTCGAAAAGACGATCATGGGCCTAAAAGCGGGCGACATCACGACCGCGATGGCGCTGAGTGATTTGCAAAAAACGCAGATGCTCTTGATGAACGAAGGGCGACTGCAGGAGGCGCAAGAAGTGACGATGGCGCTACGGGCGATCCAAACCGGAGACACCGGTGCCGCAGAAAAGACCCTGATGGGCACGATGGTGAACCTGGATCAGGGGAAACACTAGGTGTTGGGTATTGGGTGTTGGGTGTTGGGGTGTTAAGGTATTAAGGTATTAAGGTGTTAAGGTGTTAAGGTGTTGGGAGTTTGGTCGCTGACCTGGTTGCTTGATCTGCCTTGATACCCTAATACCTTAATACCTTAATACCTTAATACCTCACAGCATCGAGCGTTCTTTGACCATGAAGTAAAACGAAACCAGGGCCGCTGGAAGGTCTTGCGGTTCGGATTCCAAGCTGTGAATCCCGCGAGAGTCGAGGATCGTGCCTGCCATCTTCCGATCATTCGTGAACTGCAAAGCGGCCGCTTTCGTGAAGAGCGAATCCGTTGAGTGTGCGGCAGCGAGCGTGAGTTCCTTCAAGCGAGGATCACCGACCCGCGCCAAGAGGAAAATGTGGCGGCGAGCCATTCCGCTGACCGCTCCTCCCAGAATTTTCGCCTCGTCGGCATCCTCGACGTCGGAGAAGGTGACCACCAGCGCCCGCCTTTTCCAGCGGGTTGAGAGGTAGGCGAACGCGCCGTTCGGATCGCTTTCCACCGGATCGGCGACGAGATCGTGGATCGCCTCGATAATAAATCCAACCTGATTCCGGCCCTTTCGCGGCGGAATGTAGCGTTTGACCTTATCGGAATAAACCAACAGCCCGACAAAATCGCCCGCCACGCTGGCGGCATGGGTGAGCATGAGAAGCGAATCGAGCACGTGGTCGAGCTTCGTCACGCCGTTGACTTCGCTCAGCATGCGACGGCCCACGTCGATGCACAAGATAACTGGCTGGTTGCGCTCTTGCTCGAACTGTCGGACGATCAGTTTGCCACGACGGGCGCTGGCTTTCCAGTCAATTTTGCGAAAATCGTCGCCTTGGGCGTATTCGCGCAGGGATTCGAACTCGGTACCGAGTCCACGCATTCGAGACTTCCGGATTCCGAGCTCGCGTAGCTGACCCTTTTGCTTAAGGAGGTCGAACTCGCGGAGAGCCAAGACATTTGGATACACGCGCACCGCTTGCTCGGTATTGAGTTTCACCTGACGCTCGACGAGACCAAGGGGGCAGGCGAGGCGGATGAAAGTGCCCCGGAAAAAGTCCCCTCCACGCTCGGGCGGAGTGATTTGGTAGGTGACGATCCGCTCTTCGCCGGGCCGCAAGTTGAGATTGAACTGGCGTTCCGAAGAAAGAAAAGTGGGCGGCGGCTCATCGCGAAGCTTGCCGACAAACGGTTCGGGGCCATCATTTAGGAGCGTGAGGGAGATCTTGTTCGCCACCCGAACGGAGAGGACGGGGTCGAACTTACGGATGAACTTCAGCGCTTTGGGATCGCAGGATAATCGCCATGTAATGCAAGCGGCGACGAGTAGGAGGCCGTTATAGGCAAAGATGAGCCACGGAGACCGCGCCAAGCTAGCCACGATCGCGAGGGGGATGCCAATCGCCACGAGCAGCCAGAGGCGTTTTGTGGGAATCAATGGAGGCACCAGATTTTTGATTTTCGAGGGGAGGGAGTTTCACGCAGAGACGCAGAGACGCAGAGATCGCTGAGAGGGGAACGGATTTTCGATTTTCGATTTTCGATTTTCGTCCTTTCACCCTTTCTGCGGTGCTGGAACCCACGCGTCGTTGCCCGCTCTGCGATCTCTGCGTCTCTGCGTGAAACGCTTTCCTCGAAAATCGAAAATCTCAATACTTCTCATGCCCTAAGTGCACACACTTTACTTCACCCGTCTGAGCGTCGTATTGGTACGGCTCTTTTCCGATCGGACACGCCATGAAGTCTTTCCCGATGCGCGTCTCGTCTAGCGTCGCCGGCGGCGCGTCGTCGGCGTTGGTGCGGGCGATCTGGATGCCTAATCGGGTTTGGCTCAGGTTCGATCGGCATACGTCATCCTTGGCCGCGAGTTTCACCTTGCCCGGAATAGTCGTTCCCAATCCATCCTTCCGGGAGCTCTGACCGGGACCGAGGGAGCCGTTCATCATGACCACCGCGAGCATCGCGATAATCACGAGAACGATGAGAGTTGCAACTAAGGTTTGTCCGCGTTTCATAGGTGTACTCGCATGAGGGTTTGGCCGTACATAACGGGTTGCCCTGGTTCTACTAAAATCTCTTCAATCTCTCCGGCGACGAGAGCCTCGACTCCGTAAGGAATGTCACCCAGCGAAGCGACGACTCCCACGACTTGGCCAACTGTCACCTCGTCACCAGTTGCAACCGCCGGTTCTGCCGCCCTAAAGTAGCCTACCATCGGAGATACAACGTCGATGAGTTCGGAGGGCGAATCCTGAGCATCTGTTCCAGCAAATGGCGACATCACCGAAGGAGTTTTTTTCTTGGGGGCAGGCTCTAAAGCGGCGCGAAACTTGAGGTCGCCAGATTCGACAACAACCTCGGCATACCCCCGTTCTCGCGCAAGACTTAGCGCATGTCGGATCGGATCGAGGTCTGAATGCATGCTTGCATTATATCCAGAGCCGCCGAATCTGCCAAACTAGCCCTCAGCACTCTATGAGCGTCCTCTCTTCGCTGAAACGACTCCTGGTCGGTAAACCTATCCATACAAAGCACGCGCATCATGAGCGTTTGCCGAAGATATTTGCACTTCCCGTCTTCGCGTCTGACGCTCTTTCGAGCGTCGCCTATGCGAGTGAAGAAATTCTCGGCGTTCTGATTTTTGGAGGTCTCGCGGGCTTTCACAAGCTCGTGCCGATCTCCTTGGGTCTGATCGCGCTTTTGTGGGTTGTGGTCTTTAGCTACTATCAAACGATCAACGCGTATCCGATGGGCGGAGGTTCATACCGTGTTTCCTCAGAAAACATTGGTTCCATTGCGGGCAGAGTTGCGGGGGCGTCCCTACTCATCGGCTACGTTCTCACAGTTGCGGTCTCCGTCTCTGCAGGGGCGGCGGCAATCACTTCGATGTTTCCCGCCACCCAGGCGTTTGGGGCCGCCATCGCTTGCGTTGCCGTTGCAGTTTTGGCGGTTCTCAATCTTCGAGGGGCCAAAGAGAGTGGCATCGTCTTCGCTATTCCAACCTATGGGTTCGTCGTTTGCATCCTTGGCATGGTCATTTATGGTTTCTTTCGAGCGACCCAGGGCGTCGGTCCGATCGAACCAAACCTGCCCGTTCAAACTCAGCAAGTAGGGCTTATTTTTCTAATCGCCGCCTTTGCTCGCGGCTGCACGGCCCTCACGGGAACGGAGGCGATCGCCGACGGAGTGCAGGCGTTCAAGGCTCCAGAGGCCAAGAATGCAGCGAATACGCTGCTCATGATGGCCGCGATTCTCACGGTACTCGTCTTCGGATTAAGTTGGGCAGCTCAGCACTTCGGGATCGTGCCTTTGGAGTTTGGTCAGCCAGGTTACAAGACGGTAATCGCGCAAATCGCTCAAAGCCTTTTTGGAGAAGGTTGGGCGTTCTACTCGATTTTGACCGTCACCGCCCTCATTCTCTTTCTAGCCGCCAACACCGGCTTTGCCGACTTCCCGCGCTTATCTCAGTTTATTGCGAAGGATGGATTCCTTCCTCGTCAACTCATGAGCGTGGGTGACCGCCTCGTCTACCAAAACGGGATCATTCTCCTGGCTGTCCTTTCGATCGCTTTAATCCTCGTGTTCAATGCCAACACCCACAGCTTAATTCCGCTCTACGCCGCCGGTGTGTTTCTCTCATTCACCTTAAGCCAAGCAGGCATGGTCGCCAAATTTATCCGCTCGGGACAATACGGGGTCAAGGTCGCGATCAGTTCGGTGGGCACCCTTACGACCGGTGCGGTGACCATTATTCTGCTGATCACACGCTTCACCGAGGGGGCTTGGATCCTGCTTGTGGCGATCGGCCTTATGATGGCGATCATGGCGGGCATTCGGGGCCATTACGATTACCTCGCGAAGGAGCTGAGCGTAACCCCTGACGACAAGGTAAGAGAAGTCCGGACCACGGTTATCTTGCTCGTTCCTCGGCTGCATCGAGGGATTTTGAAAGCGATTGCTTATGCGACGGCAATGGCCCGGGACGTTCGAGCCATTCACGTTACGCTGGACGCCAAGGGAGTGGGTCAGATAAAAGAGGACTGGACAAAATTCGGGGCCGATATCCCGCTAGTTATTCTGGAATCCCCTTACCGTTCGTTTGTTAAGCCGGTCATCGATTACATCGATCAGACGATTGCCGAGGATCCCGATATGATGGTCACCGTTATTGTCCCCCAAGCGGTCCCTAAGCACTGGTGGCATAGCATCCTTCACAACAATGCGGCGGTCCCCCTCAAGATCGCACTGGGGAGCCGAAAAAACGTCGTCATTACCAACGTGAGGTACTTCTTGAAATGATTATTGAATCGTACGAAGACGTTATCATCCTATCCGGTGCCTTGCGCTCTAACTTTTGGGAAACGATCCATACCGCGATCTCGCTGACCCTTAAGCGGCATCCGAGTGGCGTCATTATTGACTGCAGTGGCCTTACCGAGGCGACCGCCGCGGGTGCGGAAACGTTTCGTGATGCGATGGAGTTCATTGCGAACCACCACGACTCCCGAATCATTGTCGCCGCGGTCCCTCCCGCTGTCATGGAGGTACTTCGAAACGTTCCCGAGGTTCGTTCTCAACTCGCGGTCGCCGCTTCGGTCGAAGAAGCCAGGCACTCGATCGATCTCCTTCACCTGGATGAAGATCAGCCTAAACAAAAGCAGAAAAAGGTTGGGAACGCGACCAAGCTGATCGTGTGTCTCTACACCGGCACGAGCGTGAAAGAAGACAACTCCGCGATGTCCGTCGCATCCAGAATCGCCGATTCCGGCCCAACGGAAGTGCATTTGATATGCCTCCTCTTGGTTCCTCGACATCTTCCGCTCCAGTCTCCGTTGCACCAGCAAGAGGAATCGGCGTCCGACGCCGTTGACCGTGCGGTCAAGTTCTTCCAAGCCCGCAACGTGAGCCATGTCGCCCACGTAGAACGCGCTCGCGACGTCGCCTCGGGTCTACAGCAGGTGTTGGACGAGGTCGACGCACCCCTGATTGTCCTTCCTTTGATTCACGATTCGCTAAAAAAGGATGATAATTTGAAGCTGGTGGAAAGCGTGATCGGCAAGATCGAACGCACAGTCGTCTTCGTCCGCGGATAATGAGTGGCACGGGCGTCCCGCCCGTGTGTAACCGGACCGTCCCGGTCCGGTGTTCCGGGGGCCAAAGCAAAGCCTACAGTTAGGAGACACGGACGAGACGAACGTGCCACATGTCCTCCCCCAATGGGTGGCACGGGCGTCTCGCCCGTGCGTAGCCGGACCGTCCCGGTCCGGTATTCCGGAGGCCACAGTAAGCCTGCAGTTAGGAGACACGGGCGGGACGACCGTGCCTCTTTGGCGCGATTATTGAAGGGTGGGAAACACTCTCAGATGCCCGCTCGCGTCGGTGAACCGCTCGAAGTGAATGCCGTACACATCGTCGAGAGCACGACTCTCCAAGACCTCCCTCACAGGTCCTTCCGAATGAAGCCGACATCCTCCCAATAGGAAAGCCCGGTCACCCAAAATCGAAGCCACATTCAGATCGTGGATCGCGGCAATCACGGCGCGTCCTTCCTTTGCTAAATCACGTAAGAGTTTCACCAATCCCACCACATGCGCGGCATCCAGGTGGCTCGAAGGCTCGTCCAAGAGCAGAATCGGAGCCTGCGAAGCGAGCGCCCTCGCGATAAGCACTCGCTGGCGTTCGCCCCCGCTGAGTTCCGTAATCGGGCGATCCGCATACTCCAGGCAATCCGCGTCCGCCATTGCTTGCTCAACAGCGGAGTGATCATCATGAGTATCGCCAAATCCGAGGGAGTGCGGGATTCGACCCATCATCACCATCTGCCTCGCCAAAAACGGAAATGTCGAGTGCTCTTCCTGCGGTACAAAAGCGATTTTCGCGGCGAGATCGCGATGGTCCAAGTTCGTCTGCGGAATACCCTGCACCCGTACTGTTCCTCCGACAAGTGGCACGACTTTTACGAGAGTCTTGAGCAGCGTCGACTTCCCACTCCCGTTTTGCCCAAGGAGCACGACTACTTCTCCCGCGCGGAGTTCGAAGCTAACCCCATCTAAAACGAGCCGACCCGGATATCCACAACACAGCTCTTTCGCGTCCAAAAGGCACGGTGTCATACGTCGTCGATGCCCTCGTTGAACGCCTGATACATAGCCGCATAGGCCCCATTCATTTCAATCAACTCTCGATGGGTGCCGTACTCCAGGACCCGGCCTCGCCGGAGCATAAGAATGCGGGAGGCCCGCGCCGCCGTAGTGAGGCGATGAGCGATAAAGAGCGTCGTTCGATCCTGCATGATCGTGTCGAATGCCTCTTGGACATGCTTTTCGCTCACCGCGTCAAGCGAACTGGTGGCTTCGTCGAGCAAGAGAATCGCCGGCTTGCGGATAATCGCTCGCGCAATCGCAACCCGCTGGCGTTCTCCACCGCTCAGACCGACGCCGGATTCCCCGATCTCGGTTTCGTACACGGCGGGCAGGGGCTCGATAAACACATCGCAATGGGCGGCCTTGGCGGCTTGTTCAACCTCGTCGCTGGTGGCATCCGGCTTGCCCATCCTGATGTTGTCGGCAATCGTGCCCGCGAAGAGGAAGGTCTGCTGCGGAACAACACCGATGAGGCTGCGAAGCCAGGCGACATCGAGCGACTTCAGATTGACGCCATCCAGGAAGATGTCGCCGCCGGTAGGCTCGTAGAAGCGCAAGAGCAAGTCCGCGACCGTGCTTTTCCCGGCTCCACTAGGGCCCACTAACGCAAGGGACTGCCCCGCTTCGATCACAAAGCTCACATCCTCCAGGGCGATTGTCCCGTCGGGGTACGTAAAGCTGACCCCTCGAAACTCAACCCTTCCGATCACCGATTGGAGAACGTCGTGAGGACTCGCACTGTCCTCGTGTGCCTCAGGTACATCAAGAACTTCACGATAAATTCGATCCGTAGACGCCAGCACTTGGTTATAGGTGTTATTGGCGTATCCTATCGTACGAAAGCCCTGATTGATCACATCGAGCGCGAACAAGAGTGCAGCCATTTTTTCGACTTCAAAGTCCGTGTGCACCGCCAAGTATCCGCTTACAACCAATACGAGGGCAATGGCAACTGCACCAATGAGTTCGACAAGCGGCCTAAGGCTGGCGACGCGCTTCGTCACTTGCAACGAAGAAATAAACGTATCCTCCACATGCGAATGATAGCCCTTCGCCATCTCGTCTTCAGCTCCAAAAGCGCGCACAATTCGCGTTCCTTGCAGAGCTTCCGAGGTCATCGCAGTCAGCCGGGCAGTCGCATCCTGCATATCTCCTTGTGCCCTCTTAACTTTCCGCCCGCTGCGGTTCACCACGAACGCAATTAGGGGTACAAAAACCATCGAGACCAACGCAAGTTGCCAACTCAAGTAGAAGACTAGGCAGATTGCAATCAGAGCTTTAAACGGACCATCCAATGAATCCCTGATGATCATTACGGCACTCTGATAGGCCTGAACGTCATTTGTTAGAACACTTTGTATTTCCCCTGATCGTTTCGCATTAAAGTAGCTAATCGGGAGGCGTTGTAGTTTGTCGAATAATCGGACTCTCAAATCCGAAACGATCCTCAATCCCGCCTCAGTCAGAAAATAGATACTTCCCCGAGTTAGAAAGTATTTTAGGATAAAGATTCCGACGACCGCCAAAGCAAGCCAACAGATCCCAGGGAAATTCTTCTGGCGAATAAATCGCACACCGTATTCCACAATCGGGATCATCGCATTTGCGACAATTGAGGTGCCGAGCGTGTAAGCAAGCGCCTTTACAATCGTGCGCTTTTGGGCCTTTAGCTCGCGCGCAACGCGCGGGTCAAAGTTGAGGAGGTTACGAAAGAGCCTCAAGGCGTTGCCAGTTTACTTGTTCGGGCGAACTCTGGCCCTCGAAAAGCAGTCCATAAAATAGGAACGCTGAGGAGAGCAACCTCGATTCCTGAAATCATGGGGGCACGCTGGTGTCCCCTGATTACTTTTTGACCGACAGTTCCCAAACTCGAACGAGTTTGTCCAGCCCGCCCGCGGCCAAATAGCGACCGTCGGGGCTGAACTCAACCGTCAGCATCGGCATCGAACTCGCGTCGATATTCAACTGGCCGAGGCCCTTGTCCGCGTTCCAGAGCTTAACGGTTCCGTCTCGGCTGATGCTCGCGAACAGCCAGCCATTTGGATGGAAAGCCATGCATTCAATCGGTTTCGTATGGCCAAACATGACCTTTTCAAGACTGCCCTTGGCGAGTCCGAAAATCCGAATCGAAAGATCAACCGCCGCAACCGCAAGGAATCGTCCGTCCGGTGAGAACACCATCGACGTAACCTGCGATCGAACCGCCTTGAACGTGTGAATGAGGTCTCCGTTCGAAGCGTTCCAAAGCTTAACCGTATTATCGGCCGCACCAGTTGCAACGACGCGTCCATCGGGAGACCAGGCAACGGCGGTAACCGAACCTTCATGCTCTTCCCGCTCGATGCGCAAATCACCGGTGGCGATCGTGTTGATCGTCATCGTGTCGTGGATCGAACCGGTAGCAAGCGAAGACCCGTCGGGCGAGATGGCGACCGCGGTCACCCATTCTAAGTCGTCCGATTTGTAAGGACCAACCGTCCCGCGCTTGATCGTCCACATTCCGACCGCGGTTTCAACCGCTCCCGCCGCGACGAGAACATCGTTCTCCAACGCGCGAATCGTTGCGACGACGCCGGCATCAACCTTCGCCCGTCGTACCGGCTCGCCCGCTTCGAGATCCCACCAAAGGATTTCGTTATCGAACGCGCTCGTGATCATCTGCCCGGTGTCAGGGGCAAAGGTGATCGCGTAAACCGGAGTTTTGTGGGCCGATAGCTTTCGCACAAGGCGAACTTGCATCGGTTGCTTCGGTTGGTTCGTCGTGGCCGTGCGCTGCCCGAATCCGCCCGCCAACATGGCGTCGTATTCGTTTCGGCGTTCGGGATCGATCAGAGTCGCAAACGCCTCATTGATGCGAGCCATGAAGTCATGGCTCCGCGGATCAGGGTTCACGTCCGGATGGAATTTCCGAGCAAGCTTTCTATATGCACGTCGTAGCGAATCGGGTTCGACCGATTGCTCAACGCCCAGAATATCGTAGAGGGTTGGCAACGCTGAAATTATGAAGGATTGGGGTCGAAAATCGAAACCCCTAGAAGGGTATTTTTCACATGATTTTGCAGGAAACCCGGTAAGGGTGCCCATTTAGGGCCCTGAAAGCCCGATTTGGCAGAAAAGGTCAGGCCATCGGATGGCGATTGAACGCCGAGTAGCGACCCGTTACGTAATGCTCAAGTTGACGCTCAATGTCGCTGAGCAGGGCGCTTGCCCCGATTCGGAACAAATCCGGCTGCGTCCAGGGATCACCAAGCTCCTCCTTCATCAGAATCAGCCAGTCCTGGGCCTGTTTGGCGACGCGGATTCCCCCTGCAGGCTTGAAACCCACTGAGAAACCCGTCCGCTCCCGAAAGTCGCGGATCGCTCGGGCCATGACCAGCCCGTATTCCAAAGTCGCATTGACCGATTCCTTGCCGGTCGAGGTCTTGATAAAATCGGCGCCCGCCATCATGCACACGAGGCTCGCCTTGCCGACATTTCGAAGCGTCGCAAGTTCCCCGGTTGCGAGAATCGTCTTCAAATGGGCGTCGCCACAAGCGTCTCGAAAAGCGCGAACTTCGTCGTACAGGGCATCCCACTCCCCATTCAAAACCTTGGAACGGGTGATCACGATGTCGATTTCCTCGGCCCCCGCCGCAACACTTTCATGGATTTCGGCAATGCGAACCTTGAGGGGACTAAGACCATGCGGAAAGCCAGCGGCCACGGCAGCGACCGGAATTCCCGAGCCCTGCAAAGCCTCGACAGCGGTTGAAACATACTCGTGGTACACGCAAACCGCGCCGCAATGGATCTGCAAATCCAAGATTCCGAGCGCCTCCGCCAAGTCCGGCTTCAGGGGACGGCGGGCCTTGGCGCACAGCCGTCGCACGTTCGAAGGAGTGTCGTCCCCCCCGAGGGTGGTGAGATCCATGCAGGTAATCGCCCTTAAGAGCCAGGCCGCCTGCCAAGCCTTCTTCACCGTACGACGCCCAAGCAACGACGATGTGCGTCGTTCCACCGCGGAGCGGTTCACGCGAACGGATTCGACCCAATCTAAGTCGAGCGGCGTGCCCGTGTTGCGGCCCAAGTTGGGCGTCCTAAGCTCTTGCGGCTTCATCCGTGGTTTTATTATATGCTGTAGGAACTCAGACCGTCGCCTCGCACCCACAGGAAAACGTTAGCGACACGGGAGACTTCAAACGCTTCTCCCCCTTTGGCGTAAACCAAAAAACATCTCCTGTCTCGGGATCGAGAACAACAACATCCAAAACTCCTTGCGATAGATAGAAAGGAGGACCCGCCACGAGATCCTTGTGACGGGATCCAGTGCTCAGAATTTCAATTGCAACCTTCGGAACGTCGTAGATGAGCCCACCCACACTCTTAGGCTCTGCACACCAAATCGCCAGGTCGGGCCGCTTCACGGAGCCATCGGGGAACTTTACATACACGTCGGCGGCATGGAAGCAAGCACACCCTCCCGAACTACCAGGCCGCTCTTTGATCGACGTTTGAATTCGAAAACTTTCTTTTTGATGCGGAAGCCCGGGGAAGAACTCCCAACTCGATTGCCCAGCGACGATTTCCAACTTGACGCCTACTTCATCCGCCGCCATGAATACCTGGAGTAACTGGTCTTCTTCACTCAGCAGATCGGGAATTGCGCTCACATCCCTAGTTTAGCGCAACATTTAGAGTCGCTCCAGGAGCGCATGACGCCAACCCCGGACGCTGACGCCGCATCCGAGGACGCGAAGTGACTGAAGAAATCTCTCAAGAATCAGTGACCCGATATGGATCGTGCGCTCGCGGCCGGGTTCCATGCCTACGATAGCGGCTCGTTCGGCGTCCGTCATCCCGCTCATCCATCCGGCCGCCTTGCTCACTTCTTCGTAGTCCAGCCACGCACCATGAACCTTGGTGGGGTCCCACTCCAGCATCTGGTCGCGAATCGTCACAAGGTTGGTTCCTGTCGCCCCGAGCGCCACCGCGTACCCGGCTTCGTTGGGTCGATAGGCGAGGCCGATCAGATGATCGATATGCTGAGTGGCCCGCAGAAGAGCGAGGCCATCAGGAGACTCGTCGGCAAGAAGCGAGCCACGCAGGCCCAGGGTGCCGACCGGGAAACTTTTGCGGTAGCGAACGTTCCATGTGCCGTCGTCGCGGGAGGCCGTAACGAGTTCGGTGCTGTGTCCGCCCACGTCGATTATTGAAAGTCGCGTTGGCGCGCCGGAAAACAAAGTCGTGTCTTCGACGACGGAATGGAAACCAAGCTCCGCTTCGTCCTCGCCCGACAAGACGCGTACGGGTGTGCCCTGTGCGGCGGCCCTCTTTAAGAATTCGTCCGTGTTCGTCGCGATCCTCGCTGCCATCGTTGCGGCGGCGACAATCGGCGATGCACCAAGTTCCTTCGCCTTTTTGAACCCCCGCTCGATCGCCGCGAGCGTTTTCGTAATGCCAGGTTCCCCTAACAATCCCGTCAGTTTCGTGCCCTCGCCGAGCGCGGTCACGTCACTGGATTCAAAAACAGGAACCCAAGGCGGCCCTTCGGCGACGGTGAGCAGCACCGAGTTGGAGCCGACATCGATGACCGCACGCCGTTGCATAGCCAGTTACTTTAATAAGTCCGTGACCACGTCGCCAAACACGTCGGTTAACCTGAAATCTCTTCCCTGATACCTAAACGTAAGTCGCTCGTGGTCAATTCCGAGCAGGTGCAGCATCGTGGCGTGAAGGTCGTGAACGCTGACCGGATCTTCCGTGATATTGTACGAATAGTCGTCGGTTTTCCCGTAGGTTTGGCCGCCCTTAACGCCCCCGCCGGCCATCCAGATCGAGAAGCAGCGAGGATGATGGTCGCGGCCGTAGTCGGCTTCGGTCATGGTTCCCTGTGAGTACACCGTCCGTCCAAACTCGCCACCCCAAACCACCAACGTATCGTCCAGCATTCCACGTTGCTTCAGGTCCTTGATCAGCGCGGCTGAGGGTTGGTCGATATCTTGAGCTTGCCCTTTCACCGCTTTAGGCAAGTTGAAATGATGATCCCAGCCCATATGAAAGAGTTGGACGAATCGAACTCCCCTCTCAGCTAGTCGGCGAGACAGCAGGCAGTTGTAGGCGAAAGAGCCCTTGCGCTGGACATCCGGTCCATACATCTCTAAGATGCTCGCTGGCTCTTTGGAAATGTCGAGCAGCTCCGGCACCGACGTTTGCATTCGGAACGCAAGCTCGTACTGAGAAATGCGGGTGTCGATCTCGGGATCGCCTACGACAGACTTCTTGATCTTGTTAAGCCCCATGAGTTCATCGAGCATCTCGCGTCGGGTGGCGCGATCGATGCCGTGAGGATCGCTCAGGAACAGCACCGGATCGCCCGTATTTCGAAATTTGACGCCCTGGTGGTGGGTGGGCAAGAATCCCGGACCCCAAAGTCGATCGTAAAGCGGCTGATCGTCCGAGCGACCACTCCCGATGCTGGTCAAAACCACATAGGTCGGCAGATCGTTGTTCATCGTGCCGAGACCGTAGCTCAGCCACGACCCAATGCTCGGGCGGCCTGCGATTTGAAAGCCAGACTGGAGAAAAGTGACCGCGGGATCGTGGTTGATCGCCTCGGTGAACATCGAACGAACGAGGCAAATCTCGTCGGACACGCCTCCGATGTGGGGCAGCAGCTCGCTCAGTTCCATGCCGCTGCCGCCGTGCTTATTGAACTTGTAGACGCTCGGAGCGACGGGGAAATTCTTCTGCCCGCTTGTCATCCCGGTCAGACGTTGACCGTTGCGAATCGTGCTCGGGAGTTCCTCGCTCCGGCGAGCGGTCAAGTGAGGTTTCGGATCGTAAAGTTCCAGCTGGCTAGGCGCGCCGCTTTGGAAGAGGTAGATGACTCGCTTCGCTTTGGGCGGAAAGTGAGGGACATCGGCAAGCCCGCCGATCCGTTTCCCATCGCCCTGCGTCGCCATGCCCTCGCTGCTGAGGATTCCGAGGAGCGCTGCCATCCCCACGCCGCCAGTTCGCTTCAAAAACGTGCGACGGTTGAACTGGTCTTGAAGGTGGAAGGGGTCCATACCGGTCTTAGTATTGTACGTTACTGGAGGGCCCGCGATACTCAAAATGTGACGTCGTCGGTACAATTCAAACGTGGCAGTTAAAGAATTCTCCTTCGATATCGTTTCGCGAGTAGATCAGCAGGAGGTTAAGAACGCCCTCAACCAAGCTGAGCGCGAACTTGAAAATCGCTATGATTTTAAAGGCTCGAAGTGCGAAATTAGGGCCGAAAAAGAAGAAATCACCCTCGTCGCGGACGACGAGTTCAAGATGCAGCAACTCAAGGACATTTTGTTTTCAAAGCTCCTCAAGCGAGGCATCGACGCTCGCCAGATCGGGTACGGCAAGGCCGAAGCGGGCACGGGGCTGACGATTCGCCAGAAGGTTGAATTTAAGGTCGGAATTCCGCAAGACGAGGCTAAGAAACTCGTCAAGCAGATCAAAGAGAAAGGTTTGAAGGTCAACGCGCAGATTCAAGGCGAGGAACTGCGAGTAACCGCGAAGGACAAGGATGACCTTCAAAAGACGATCACCTTCGTCAAGAGTTTGGAACTCCCGTTTCCCGTTGAGTTTACGAACTACCGATAGCCTGAATGCCAAAGCTCAAGTTTGCGAAAGTCAGCCTCCAGACTCGCGTCCTTGACTCCCTAGATACCTTCTATTCGGGCGTGCTGGGCCTTCCGACAAGTCGCGGGGCCAACCGTTTGAACGTTCAATGCGGGTGGACGGAGCTCGTCTTTGAACAAGGCGATGTTGACGCGATCTATCACTTTGCGTTCAATATTCCGGAGAACCAACTCGAGTCTGCTCGATCATGGCTTGCTGACCGTATTGACGTAAGCGAAATCTTTCACTTTGAATCCTGGAACGCCCACGCCTTTTACTTCTCGGACCCGAGCGGAAACATCCTCGAGTTCATTGCCCGCCACGATCTCCCGAACGCCGCGGTCTCCTGGGAAGGCGCGAGCAGCATCCTCTGCATGAGCGAAATCGGCCTCGTCGTCCCCGACGTCCTCGCGACCGCAGAGAGGGTCAAGTCTTCGTTAAGCCTTCAAGAGTATCGACCTGGATCGCCCGATTTCACCGCACTTGGTGACGAGCAAGCCCTTCTCATCTTGGTACGAGAAGGCCGAGAGTGGTTTGCCTCCCGGGGATTAGTTGCCAGTTCGTTTCCTCTGAAGGTTCAGATGACTGGGTGCAGGGGCGCCTACCGAGATGACTTGAACGAGATCATAAGCTAGGTTCGCTTGAAGAAGCGCTTGTTCACAATCGTGGCGGGCTCCATTTTGCCCCGAATCTCTACTTCACACTCGGTTCCCTGCTTGATCGCCGAATCCACGAAGGCGAACGCGATTCCGCAATCCAGCAGGGGCGAAAATACTCCGCTGGAAACTTCACCAACCTCAGTTCCACCCACGAACACTTTCATTCCGGGCGAGGTGAGACGCTTGGTTGCGAGCCGAATGCCCTGCAGTTTCGTCGGTGTTCCGCTGGCCCGTGCTCCGTTGATCGGACCAGAACCGATGAACGCCTTCGTCTTCGAAATCACCCACCCAAGCCCTGCCGAAATCGGGCTCATGTCATCGCCCAACTCGTGCCCATACAGAGGCAGACCCGCCTCAACTCGAAGCGCGTCGCGAGAAGCCAATCCGCAAGGTGCAACCCCTGCCGCTACCAAGGCATCCCACAGCGCGACTGCATGTTCGTTCGCGCAAATTAGCTCGAAGCCATCTTCTCCGGTGTAGCCCGACTTCGGAGCAAAGCATGGAACACCTGCGATCGTCGTTTCCAGCATCGCGAAGAAGGGCATGTCGGCAAACTTCGCCCCGTCTGGGCTCAAACTTGCGACAATAGCCGAGGCATTCGGCCCCTGAACCGCAATCATCGCGGTGCCCTTTGTCTCGTCCTGAATGTCCACCCCAAACGTGTTCTGCGAGCGAATCCACGCGACATCCTTCGCATGATTCGCCGCGTTCACGACCATGCGGAAGGTCGTTTCATTCACGCGGTAAACGATGATATCGTCCACCAGACCGCCCGTGGCGTTTGGCAGCAGTGAATAGTGGCCCTGGTTATCCGTGAGCTCGCTCACGTCGTTCGCGGTGATCCATTCGAGAAACTCCAGCGTCCGTTCGCCCCGAAACCATAGTCGCGCCATGTGCCCGACATCGAACATCCCCGCGTTCTCGCGAACGGCTTTGCACTCGGCGATGATGCTGCTGTATTGGACCGGCATGTCCCATCCCGCAAACTCCACCATTCGCCCTCCGGCGGCGACATGGCGGTCGTACAAAACAGTGCGAAGCGGGGTTGATGACATAGAGCCAAGTATACAGGCGGACGATCCCGTTCGTGGCTCGGCCAGCGAGGTTCGCGACGATCGGGCGTCACACACTTGCTTCGGCGAGCCACTTTCGGAGCTTTTTTACGAGCGTTCGGCTCATGAGGAGGTTCCCCAAGAGGGTTGGCCTTTGCCGCAACTCGACCATAAGCCGCGCCTCCTTTCCTTCCACTTCTGCTTCGATCGACACCCATCGTCCCAGCCCGATCAGGGAGTGAACATTCGGCCTAACCCTAATCTGCTTCACTTCCGCCCGCGCGATTTCTACGCGTATCCTTTCACCGAAGAACTCGATCTTGTCCGGCTGCAACAGGAGAAATCCAACGTCCTCGTGGGGATCCAGTATCCCTCGGAAAACCGGAGTGGCCATCCCGACGAAGTACCGGCGATAAGGTGGATTCGGGCGCTCCGATCGCAACCGCATCTCCATTTCTTTGTGCATCGCCCGGTTTTGGTACAGACCCAGAAAGTTCACCGCGATCCAACCAACGATGGGCACCGCCGCAAGCCAAAGCAGGCCCTTGCCGAGCATGTCGCCCGTGCGCCACATCGTGTAGAGTCCCCACAATCCGAAAGGCGCGGCAAACAAAAGGGGCACCAAATTGCCCATGACCTTGCGTTTGAGCGTCCAAACTGGGCGGCGACTCCAAGTAGGGTGAACCCATTTGGGGTTGCGCGTCGGCGGTTCCACGAGGGCATGATACACTCACCGCGATGGCGAGTCCCCGTTTGCAGGTTATCGCCGCTACTCCAGGAGCGGCTTCACTCCGTCCAATCCTGGAAAGGTTTGGCGGAAAAAAGAAGCAACTCGTCGTCACCGCGTTTTCGGCATCGCGACTTCGCGCGGCGAAAGATATCCTGGGAGACGACTCCGACGAGGTCGATCTCCTCGAGTTTGGGGCTCTGGTGGGCAACTTTCTCGCGCTTTCTGGAGGAGTTGCGGGGGGATTGCCGGGGCGGGGACACGTCGAAGCCGCCGTCTCCCTCGCATGCGAGGGGATATCGGAGCCCTCGATTTTCTACAAATCCGCGCGTACCCCTGGATTCCAAAAGCGCGTCACCCGTTCGCTCGATTTGCTTCGAGGTTACGGCATGGAGTCAACCGAAATCCAATCTCTGGCCGAGCAAGCTGACGGCGAACGTGCCGAGCGCCTTGCTGGACTCGCGAACCTCCAAAAGGAATCTGCCCGAACGCTGGAAATGCTTGGGAAGCGCTTCAACTCGGAGCGCATTCGGCAGTGCATGGAGCTTGAAGAAGCGGTGCCTTATGCAGGGCGAATCGTCGTTCTTGCCGGGAGCGATGACGATCCGCTGAACTTGGAATGGATCAAATGGGCAACCGAGCGCGGGGCCGACATAACCGTAGTTACCGACGCACATCCTACCGACGAAGATATGTTCGTTGGCGGCGCGCACGTGGGGCAGGTGTTGGGTGTTCCGGTGAGCCAGTATCTGCGAGCCAATACGCTGACCGCGCACCTCTTCAAGCGCGAAGAATTTCCTGGAACTCCCAGCGAGCTCGCCGTCAGCGTCGTCGCGATGCCCGACTCTTTGGGAGAGTGCGAATGGACGCTACGCTCCGCGTTGGAAATCATCGCGGATGGCGTCCCGGCGGAGCGGATCTCGATTGTCGCACGGCGGATTGAAGAATATGCCCCCCTGCTGGAAGCCGCCGCCCAAAGGCTCGGTGTTGACCTCTCCGTCACCCGAACTGCACCCTTGTTATCCAGCGGCATAGCCCGCTTTCTCCTCGACCTTCTTGAAAGCCTTGTTCATCGAACCCCGGTTCTGCTTGGATTGTTGATGCGCCGGTCCTACTTTGGGCTCACTCCAAGCGAACTCAAGGAAATGCAAGGTGGATTCGCACGGGCGCGAAGTGCGCCAACCGATCCCTGGGGGGTGCTGAACACTTTTTCGCAAGAAATCGAGGCCACGATGCCTTGGCTCAAGCAACTGCTCCAGTGGCGGGCGAACGGGCTCAATGAACCTGCTTCGCTCGTCGCATGGACGGGGCGGCTCACGGAACTCGGCGAACTTCCCTGGCTGGGCAAGGCGTACGAAGGGACGGAACCCACTCATGAGCGGGATAAATACGCGGTTAACGTTTTGCAGCGGTGCCTCGCCGAAATGGCGGCGGTGGAACGTGTTCATGGGGACCGGCCGGTTCCCCTTTCGGGATTCGTGCGCCGATGTCGAGAGCGCTGGGAACGGGAAGACGTCGCGACCCCTCGCGCGGTGAGCGGTGTCGCAGTTGTTTCATCGGCGGCGGAGATTGGCCTCGCCGATACGGTCTTCGTTCTTGGTTTGCTCGAAGGGGTATTCCCTCGCCGGCGTGCCGAGGATCCCATCTTATCGGATGACGATCTCGAATGGATCTCCGAACGGCGCGGAGTGGCGCTTCCCGATTCCCACCGACGAGCCAAAGAAGAGCGCGACGAGTTCTTTCGGGTCTGCTCCGCTCCGATGCGGCAACTCATCTTAAGCTATCCGCAAACAGGCGAGGATCGGGACAACGTCAAGGCGTTCTACCTAGGCGAAGTCGAGCGGATCATTGAGATCGAGAAACCGCTCGTGCGGCCCCGAACTTTGTTGGTCCCTGAATCCCAGATCTCCGAAGCCGACCGAAAGCTCGCGGAAGCGATGGCGGGACCCCGAGACGAGCCGCTGCCAAACGATCTCAAAACCGACTCCGCTCAATCCATCGTTCGCAGAAAACCAGGCGAAAAATATAGATCCACCGATCTGCGCCGGGTTCTCAGCTGCCCATTTCGCTATATGGCGTCGAGCAAACTCAACATTCAAGCGAACCGCCCTCAAAGCCGTTGGAATCGCCTGCTTAGCTTGCCTCAGGAAGTAAGCCTTCCCGCCTCCCCGAACCCCCTCATCGCCACCCAAAAGATGAATGAGCGCCTGGATGAAGTTCTTGAGGAGCTTCACGGAGAGGCATTGCCCGAGGATTTGGCAATCATGCGACTCGGCGCGCGCCGCCTTATTCGCGAGTGGGTCGAGCGCGAGTTTGAGGCCCGTCGAGTATGGAAACGCGAGGCGGCCGAGCCAAACCCCGAGTACGACCAGCCTCTAAAATCCACCTTTAAAACGCGCGATGGCAACGTGATCGAACTCACGGGGCGATTTCCCGGACTGTCGCATTATGGCGAGCATCGCGTGATCAACGTGTTTATGGGGCACGACCCGTTCGTGGATTGGAACGCTCAAATCGTCCCCGAACGAATGGGAGAGGCGGATCGGTTCGAACTTGGGCTGACCTTGGCGTCAATTCCCAATCAGAAGGCGGGGGTTGGACTCGAAATCGACACCGCCAAGGGAGCCCGCCGACTCCTCCTAAGCCCTCGCCCGATGCCCTCTCCGGTTAAAGCGACC
>JBKJJL010000293.1:0-6568 GCA_046597875.1 Fimbriimonadaceae bacterium
GAGCGCACGGGCCGACTTAAGGAGCGCCTGCGTGTGCTCGGCGACCCTCGTTCTCAGCCTAGCAAAGAGGTCGATCTCCAAGGCAACTGCCTTCTCTTCGGCCCCCAAGACTTGCGACTCGTGCTCCTTTAGTTCCGCCGTGATGTAGCGTTCGGCATTCGCGGTAGTTTGCTTGCGAATGTAGTGCTCCGGCACCTTCGCTTGATGCAACTTGGAAACCTCAAGGTAATACCCAAACACCGCGTTGAAGCCCACCTTAAGCGTATTGATTCCGGTCAGTTCGCGTTCTTTGGCTTCGAGTTGGGCAATGTAGGACTTACCATTCTTGCCCAAATCGCGCAGGGTGTCGAGTTCCAGATCGTGCCCCTCTCGGATGAATCCGCCATCGCGAACCGTGTGCGGAGGATCCTTCACGAGCGCCTTTTCCAGCAGATGAGCCAGTTCTCCGTGATCACCTACTTGCTCCCTTAGCTCCTGAATCCGACCTAGACCCACCTTCCGCAGCGGCTCGGCGAGTTTGGGAAGGCCTTGCAGCGAAGTCCTTAACGCGGCCAAATCACGCGGCCCCGCCAGTCCGGTTGCCACCCGCGAGGTCAGCCGTTCGATGTCGCCAACCGGTTTCAGGGCATCCCGCAGGTCACCCCTTGCGATGGCCTGGCCCAAGAATCTCTCGATCGCATCTTGCCGCAGCCTGATCGGGGCAATGTCCAAAAGGGGCTGCTCGATCCACTTGCGCAAAAGCCGCGCGCCCATCGTGGTGACGGTCGTATCCAGCACCGAAAGCAACGTAAATCGGCGCGATCCGTCCGCCATGTTCGTGGTGAGTTCGAGCGAGCGCCGCGTCGCGAGATCGAGGCGCATGAAACCGTCTACCGAATAGCTGGATAAAGACTCGACGTGATCCAGGGGGAGCCGATTCTTCTCCGCGTATCCCAGAATCATCGAAGCGGCGATGATGGCGGTCGGCTTGTCTTCGATGCCGAAGCCCTGCAGGTTTTTCACCTCGAACTGCTCAATCAGCTTGCGGGCGGCCCGTTCGGGATGGAGAACTGGCTGGTCCGTAACCGAAGCACCCAGCCCCATTCTTGCGACTTCGCCGTAGCCTTCTGCCTTCGGTCCGACGAGGAGCTCGCTGGGCCGCAAGCGGGCAAGTTCTTGCAAAAGCCGATCTTCAAGCTGTTCGCCTTCGATCTCGGTTACCAAGAACTCGCCCGTACTCGGATCCAAAACCGCGAGTCCCGCCCGCCCGTCTTGCACGCAAATCGCGGCGAGGAAGTTGTTCTGCTCCGCGGCGAGCATGGAATCTTCCATCACCGTGCCGGGCGTCAAGACACGAGTGACTCCACGCTTGACGAGCCCCTTCGCCAGTTTGGGGTCTTCCAGTTGATCGCAGAGCGCGACTTTTAGGCCCTTTTGAACCAGTCGGGCGAGGTATTTCTCGACCGAATGGTAAGGAACGCCCGCCATCGCGATGCGCCCGTTTTCGCCATCTTCGCGTCCCGTGAGGGTGATTTCGAGGGCAGCGGCGGCGGTTTCGGCGTCTTCTCCGTAAAACTCGTAGAAGTCGCCGACTCGCATCGCGAGGATAACGCCCGGATGCTCTTCCTTCGCGCGGAAGTATTGCTGAAGCATCGGCGTACGCGCGGTCACGGGACGGTTATTGTACTTTGGAAGGGGCGAACACGAAGGTCAATCTCCCCGTTGCGTCCTCCGCGACCTTTGCGTGGTGACTCCTCCAGGGGAATGCCACCGGGTAACGTCTCTTCCAAACAAGCTCATGCCCACTCGCTCGATCCGTCGCCGGATGGCGTTCCGGCCGCCTTTGCGAAGCGCCTTCATCATGAAGGTGTGCGAGGCGCTGCTTCCTTATGTGATGCGAAAAGCCTACGGCATCACGAGCGTTCGATTTGACGACGTTGAACTCTCCCACCTAAAAGCCCGCCTCGGCGAGCGACTTCTCTTCACCCCGAACCATCCCACCAATGCCGAACCGGCGGTGATGTTCGACCTCGCCAAGCGACTTGAAAAACCGTTCTACTACCTTTCGAATCGGGAATCTTTCGACCGCGGTTGGGGGCTGTTCGGGTTCCTGCTCCAAAAGTGCGGCGTCTATTCGATCATCCGGGGCGCGCCGGATCGCGAGTCGTTCAAGATGACTCGTCGGGTGCTCACAGGAGCCGGAAATCAGCTCGTGATCTTCCCCGAGGGCGAAGTCTACAGCCAGAACGACAGCCTCCTCCCCTTCCAAGCGGGCGTCTTTCAGCTTGCGATGATGGCCCAGGAAGACGTTGATAACGGCTCCATTTTTGTGATTCCGGTGGCGATTCGGTACCGATTCACCGCCGATATGGGCAAACCCATCGTCGAGGCGATGGAGCGTCTCGAGCGCGCCCTCGCATTACCCAATCCCCCGCCGGGAGGCACGTACGCTCGGGTCAGGCGGATCGGGGACTCCGTTTTGACCGCGGCCGAGGAAACTTACAAACTCCCGCCGGGCAGCGCGGACGATCTCAACCCGCGAATCTTCGCGGTGAGAGAAAAGATCATCGAACGGGTTGCCGATGCCCTGCACGTGACTCCCGAATCTCTCGGCAAAACCCTCCCCGAGCGCATGCGCTCGCTCATGAATCGCCTCAATGGAGCAACTCTGGAGGATATGAAGGTCGAATCCGAGTACCAAGAAAAGCTGGTTCGCGAGGAACTCAACCGCGTTCGCCCGCTCTTGCGAGACCTGAGGCGACTAGCAAATTGGCTCGCGGTCCACGATGGCTACGTGGCCGAGCACCCGACCCAAGAACGAATCGTGGACACCCTCTGGAGGCTAGAAAGCGAGGTACTTGGGAAACGAAAACTACGCGGCCCGCGCGAATGCCAGGTGAGAATTGGAGAAGCAATCGACCTGCGCGAATACCGCGAGAAGTACGCAGCAGAAAGACGCGAAACGATCCAAGCGGTGACTTCCCGAGTCGAGATTGCCATCGAAAAGATGCTCGAAGAGATGGGCGGGAGGGACGGTTAGCCACAGGTGGTGTATCCGTCATGCGCGCTCGGCGAGCCACTATGCAATACTGGGAAGTGGTGAACACTGCTCACCTAAAACTTTCCGCGTTCAAACTTTTTTGTTCCGCAGCACAACACGAGACTTAACGAAAAATGTCCCTCCTAGCTCTAATCGTCTCTACCCTTGCGTTGGTTCCTTCATCGCGAACGAGCATGACTGCTCAATCAACCCTTAGATTCGAGGCGCAGGCGGTGAACCCGCACGTACCCTATCGCGTCCCGACACCCCTATCGGTGACCGGGACCGACCTTCCCGTCACGTCTACGATCTGGGAGGTTGTCCTTGGAACGTACGTAGTTTCCTCAGACCTTGATACAAATAGATGGAATGTCAGTTACGTTGCGCCTATGTTGAAAGTCAGCGCTCCGTACGGGATTGGTGCCTGCCGTGGATTTCAGGTGCGCTACAACTCCGAGGGGTTCGGTAAATCGAGCTCTTGAACAGAGTGGTCGTTTTGGTATACAAAGGATTCCGGGCCTCACAAAACTGACACGTTTTCAAGCACGAGCCGTCGAACAGTGCCTCATTGAATATCATGGATTGGGAAAAAACGGAGGCACCTTGCTAAACAAAATCAATAAAAGAAGGGATGCGTCTCCTCAAGAAGTCTGGATACGCGGGTTTTTGAGAGTGGCATTATGAATAGTGTCAAAGTTGGGGACATCGTCAGAATAGGAACGTTTCAGAGCCAGCTCGTTGTGGGCCATTATGTTCATGCCGACGACCAAGGGCCATTTATTCAGTTATACAATTGTGACCTGCAGTGGACACCGCAGGACGGTTTGGCCGCGTGTAACACTCTTTTCACTCCAATCCTTGTAGGTATCGGACACGCGATCCGGTCAGGGAGATGGGAACGCCTAGGCAACGTTACCCCTCAGCGATTCCAATATCCGAGATTTCTTATGCATGCCGGAGGCGTAACCTGGTATCTGTTCGATGGTAAACGTGAAAAGCTCGTTGGGTCAGTCGTGCCTCCTGAGCTCCGGACACTTGAAACTCTTACGGTCTGGTCGGCTGAGCTCCTTGAGGAGAGGCTAGCATCAGGAGAGAACCCGTTCAGTTATGAAGCGATAAGTCGATGGCCGACTGGGCCGAGGGGCTTGGTCTTCACTCAGGATGATTAACTACCTAATGCCCTCAAATAATAGGGGATTAGCGGGATCCAGCACGGGCATTGAGACTGGATTTCGTTTCAGACATTACTTTACAGGACTTGCTAAGCGACATGGCAACCTTACAAAAATAATCGTTTACTGCCCAGACGGGACAAAACGGCAAATCATTGGTCACACCGATATCAAGATAGAACCTCCGTATTGGTCACTTCTCTTTTTGAACGGCTTTTATAGTGGTACGCCAATCCTCTCCGAACCGATTGGCACTTACGAGTTTCGTGAGCTTAAGACGTTGGTTGCGAAACATGTACAGCGGGTCAGACACTCGATCGTATCAGGAGGGCCGGAACTGAGGATCCAACTCGAGCAAGCAGAAACCTTCGATGATCTGCTCGACATTGTCTATCCTACAACTAGTGAAAAGTAGATCCTTGGATTGATTAAGTTGACGCAGTTTCAGGGCTAGGCGGTGGAGCAAGGTCTTATCGAGTTTCATGGTCTTGCTAAGAATGGTGGCACGCAGTTGAACAAGATCAACGGCATCGCAAAAACGAATCCAAGCTAGGCGAAGTCACTCGCGGAAGGTGCACGTTTACTCCGAAATATTGGGTATCCAGGATTTTGAGAATGAGACGAAATGTCGTAGTACTGGGCACTGTTTCTTTAATGTCGAAATCCGAAAGATTCCAAACTGTTGCGCATTTGGAAAGTCGACTCCGTTTCGTTCCCACCCCAGATGTCGTTCTGCCCGCTTATGGCCACGAACGAGTTTACTATAGACTCTGTGGTGGGCTTCCCAGCGCTGGCAGAAATCCCGAGTTCCTCATCCCCCTGGCATTCCTCGAACAGCCGAGCGGATGACCAAGGGTAATCCAATGTCGAAGCGCATAGTTCCGCTCGCCCCGGGTATCACTTGCCATGGAAGATTATGGTCAGGGGGCGGAGGCTGGGGGAGCCCACCACAATACCGCCAGCGGGACGGCGGCGTGAGTGATGCAACAATCGGGCGGCAACTGTGGTGGGAAGGGAGACGGAGTCGACTCAAATAAGATTCGGCCCGTAATCGCACTTTCTTTCAGATTTCTTAAGAAAAACCACCTTTTAGGTCTCGTCCCTAAGGTAGCCTAGTGATGTTACGGGGGCGAAGGTCGGCGGTATCACAGCGATCCGCTTTGGTCGAGCACCCAAAACTGAGCTTTCTTTGCGACTCCATGGAGGGACTATCGTGATCAATATTTCATCTTTTGCCCGCAGAAGCGCGGTTCTGTTACTTCTCGCGGCGATTTCAAGCGCTCAGGCCCAGTGGACCTCGAGCAACCTGCACCCGGACTTGAGCCATTTGAACCTCGCCGGTGCCACGTCTTCTGCTGCTCTCGGTACGGCGGCAGGTAGCCAGGTGGGCGAAGTCGAACTAGGTGGCACTTTTCTGGCCTGCCTTTGGAACGGAACCGCGGCGTCTTGGGTTAATCTAAGTCCCTCAGGCTCTGAAAGTTCCAGTGCTCGCGGAACATCTGGAAGCGTTCAAGGCGGATATGCCGTGTTCTCCGGTGAAATCCACGCCGGGATCTGGGCCGGAGACGCAGCGTCCTTCGTTGACCTTCACCCGGACGGGGCCGACTCTTCCAGCATCGCAGCAACCGATGGAACGCAGCATGCGGGCAACGTCGTGATGTCGGGAATCCAAGGAGCGAGTGTCTGGACAGGATCGTCTGGCACGTGGACCAATTTGAACCCAGATGGGTGCCTCTTCTCGGACGCATTTGGAGTTGGCGACGGCCAGCAGGTTGGTTGGGCGTTTGTGGATGACTTGTATAAGGCCAGTCTCTGGACCGGTGACGCCGCCTCCAGGGTCGATTTACATCCCGCCGGAGCGGATTATTCCATCGCGCTTGCGGCGAAGGGCGGATTCCAAGTAGGTCACGTAACGATTGCGGGCGTACAGAAGGCAACGCTCTGGGAAGGGACGGCCGAGTCGGCCGTTGACCTCCATCCCGCAACAGCTGATTTCTCTGCTGCGACGGCTCTCGATCGAACGCACCAAGTGGGATACGCATTCGTTGGTGGAGTTTCCCATGCCAGCCTATGGCAAGGATCTGCGGCGTCTTGGGTTGACCTTCACGCTTCGACTCCCGCTGGTTTCACGGAGTCGACCGCGACCGGCGTCTATCACACGCCCACGAGCACGGTGGTGTCAGGTTCTGGCCTCAACAGCCTGACCGGGCGAACCGAGGCCCTTCTTTGGGTGGGGCCGCCTCTCTCCATATCCTGGTCTGGATTCCTGCAGCCGATCAACAGCGACGGGTCGTCCATTTTCAAGTTGGGACGTGTAATCCCGGTCTCCTTCCGGCTTACCGGTTCCGACGCGGGCAATACAACTCTGGTTGCTCGC
>JBKJJL010000317.1:0-8220 GCA_046597875.1 Fimbriimonadaceae bacterium
GGGTGCGGAGCTTTACTTTTTGAGTAGGTGCTCTAAAAAAATGAAAAAATCTATACTTTTGATTCTTGCCCTCGCAATGGTTGGCGGCGTCCTCGTGGGCTGCAGCGGCGGGGCTGAAAGCGGTGGTGATGGCGTCGAAAAGACGACCGGCGCTACCCCCAAAACCAAAGCTGACGAGCGCGGTGAGGCCAAGTCCGCCGAAACTCCACTCTGAGCTTGCTCTACGACGACACAGAGTCAAACCCATAGTTTGACTCTGTGTCAGAATCCTCAACAACCATGAAACCGTACCTTGCTATTTTGGCTCTTCCCTTCTTGCTTGCGGGCGTGGGCTGCAAATCTAAATCCGAGGAGGCAGTTGAACGTGTCAAAGCTCGCCAGAGTCCAGGATTCGTGAGAATCATTAATCTCGGCGCGACCGAAGTGCGTGCGTTCGACGGAAACCGAGGGATCGGAACTGCCAAGTCGGGTGCCTACAGCAAAGCCACGACCATAGGTGTTGGCAAGCGGACTGTCCGGGTGACCGGAGGGAAGGATCCGGCGGCGACCGTCCAGTTGAGCGTCGCCACTAAAGAAGTTTATACGATCATTGCCTGGCCAGACGGAACGATTTCCAGCCTTGCCGAAGGCATGCCGAGGATGCCGGTCGAAATGACGAATGGCTTTGTCGCATTCGCCGATCATAGCGGGTCCAAGACGACGGGCACAGCTACGATCGTCGGCCCAGGCGGCAAGAAAATCGAAGTCAATGCCGGGAAACCTCTGATGCTGATGCCCGGGACTTACAAGTCCGCCGATGGTAAGACCGAGATTAAAGTCGAATCCCAGTACAGCTACGCACTCCTCTTTTTCGAACATGGAGGCAAGGTGATTCCGGTGTTCGCCATCAACAGTGACGACGTAAAGGCCGCTGTCGCTGGCTCCGCGTAGGCGTTTGCCTCTTTCACAAACTTCAGGAACCCCGATCCGATGGTCGGGGTTCTTTCCATTTCTGGGTTTCAGTGAATCATCTATCAACTGGTCGTTTAGCATTTTTTTGACCGTTCAGAGGTAGCATCTCGTCCGGGGCGTTTCGTACGCCATGTGCTCGCCATGATTCGCCGATATCGCCTTCGCAGACTCTTTGTGCCGGCCCTCGGCTTTCGAAAGCCGCTCGCGATGCTTTGCATCGGTCTCACTGCATTCCTCATCGGAGCGATGCTCAGCTTTCGGGATCAAATTCCGGGTCTGGTCGAACTCGTCCACCGTCAAACGAATCGGTGGCTTGGTTCCTTCGTATCCTCTGAGGTTATCGACCAAGCCCGGTGGTTCATCGGCGGCATCCTGCTCCTCGTCGGAGCGTACGCAATCTACTTGGCGATCCGAATGGGGCTCCGTAACCTCTTCTCGGTCATTAATCCTGAATCGAAAGATGGACTTGCCCACACCTTTCAGCGGCGCTTGGATCTAGCTCGCGGGCCGCGCATCGTTGTCCTCGGGGGTGGGACGGGCCTCAGTACCCTCCTGCGGGGCCTGAAAGGTTACACGTCCAACATCACCGCGGTCGTTACCGTAACGGACGACGGTGGCTCCAGTGGTCGCCTCTCGCAAGAAATGGGGATGATTCCACCAGGAGACATTCGTAACTGCCTCGTGGCTCTGGCCGATGCGGAAAAGTCGATGACCGACCTCTTTCAACATCGCTTTTCCGGCGATAGCGGGTCCCTCAGTGGGCACTCTTTGGGAAACCTCCTCATCGCGGCCCTGGTCAATCAGGCGAGAGGCGATTTTGAACAAGCGATCGAGATTGCGTCCGATGTTCTCGCCATTCGCGGGCGCGTCATGCCGTCAACGCTGTCCCACGTGCGCCTCAGGGCGCTCCTGGAGGATGGGACGGAGGTTTGTGGAGAGACGACGATTGTGGGTTCCGGGCAAAGAATCCGCCGCATCTACCTTGATCCAGAAAACGTGCTCGCCCATCAAGCCGCGCTTGACGCAATTGCTGAGGCTGACCTCATTTGTATCGGTCCCGGCAGCGTTTACACAAGCGTCCTGCCCAATCTGCTCGTCACGGGAATGGCGGAGGCGCTTGAATCTGCGCAAGCCAAGAAAATTTACATCTGCAACGTCATGACCCAGCGCGGCGAGAGCGATTCTTTCAGCGCGAGTGAACACGTCACCGCTATCCGAGCCAACGTGGATCGTAAGATTTTTGACTACGTGATGGTCAATACTGGGGTTCCTTCGCCTTCGAGCTTGGACAAGTACCGAGGCGCGGGCCAGTTCCTCGTTGATCCTGACATTGATCGGATTCGCGCGATGGGTTATCGTGTTCTTCCGGGTGACTTCATGAACGAAACCGACCTTGTGCGCCATGATCCGATGAGGATCGCGGCGCGTTTGGTCGCCTTGGTGGACAAGCGATGAGCGGGAGAATCGTTATCTTGAGCGGGCCCAGCGGGGTTGGAAAGGACACCGTTATTGCAGAGTGGGCGAATCGGGATCCGCGCGTTCAGCGGGTCATTGCCTACACCACACGGGCCCCGCGAGAGGGAGAATCGCACGAGGTTGATTACCACTTCATCACGCGCGAGGTTTTCTTGATCAAAGCCGAGACTGGAGATTTTCTCGAATGGAAGGAAGTTCACGGAAATCTGTACGCGACTCCGCTTCGGGACATGGAGACCATGCTGCAGGAGGGCAAGATCGCGATCCTGAAAATCGACGTCCAAGGCGGGATCGAGGCGATGGCCAAGCGTCCAGACGCACTCTCGATTTTCCTGCTCCCACCGTCATTCGACGAACTCGAACGGCGGATTCGCGACCGGGCGACGGACGACGAGCAGACAATCCAAAAGCGACTGAAGAACTCTCGCGAAGAGATCGAACTGGCGAGCCGGTATCACCACCAAGTGGTGAATGACGACGTTGATCGGGCAGTTAGCGAAATCCAGGGGCTGGTGTCGTGAAGAGGTGCGTCCTCGGGGTTTCGGGGAGCGTGGCGGCGTATCGCGCGGCGGACCTGGCTCGGGAACTGATGCGGCGTGGCTTTGAGGTTCGAGTGTGCCTTACGGACGCGGCGCAGAGCTTCGTGACTCCCGCTTTGTTTGAGGCCCTGACCGGGCAGCCTTGCCTGATCGACACCTTTGAAGAGCCAGTGCAGGGCAGAATGGCGCATATCGATTGGGCGCGCCAAGCATCCGTTCTCATCATTGCCCCCGCGACCGCGAATACACTCGCTCGCCTCGCAAATGGCATCGGCGACGACATGCTCACGACGCTTGCTCTTGCCTACGAGGGGCCCCTGCTCATCGCTCCTGCGATGAATCCGGCGATGTTCGCGCAACCGACGACCCAGGCCGCCCTGAAAACCTTGGTGGGGCATGGAGCGTGGATTGTCGAGCCCGCTGAAGGAGATGTCGCCTGTGGCGAAAACGGGCAAGGGAAGTTGGCTTCGGTGGATCGTATTGCCAATGAAGCCGAAGCACTGTCGGCGCACTCGAAACGCATGGAGGGCCATCACGTCCTCATCACCAGCGGCCCCACTCAGGAGTACTGGGATGACGTGCGATTCCTGTCGAATCGCTCCAGCGGGCGAATGGGCGCCGCGCTGGCCCAAGCTGCCCTGAGTTTGGGGGCGGACGTCACGGTGGTGTCGGGACCAGTTTCGGTTGCCTATCCTCGGCTCGCTCAGGTGATTCAGGTGCAAAGCGCCGTGCAAATGTTAGAGGCCGCGCTGGCAGTGCGTGAGGTAAGTCTTGTTGTCGGAGCGGCCGCCGTTGCCGATTATCGGCCAAATGAAAGGATATCGGGAAAGATTCGACGGTCTGACGCTGCCATGAGCATTGATCTGGTACCAAATCCAGATGTCATTGCCGCGTTGGCCTCAGCTAATCCCCAGGCGTATACAGTTGCATTTGCAGCGGAGCCCGGTGCGGACACCCAGGTCGCGATTGAAAAAATGCAGCGCAAAGGGGTCCACGCGATCGCGGTGAATGATGTCTCCCGGTCCGATATCGGATTTGAATCCGCGGATAACGAACTGACGCTGCTTTTCGCCGATGGACGGGTCTTGAAGAGCGGTTTGCAGACAAAACTCGCCTGCGCGCGGTGGCTGTTCGAACAAATCGCCCTATAATGAAGGGATGATCGCCACCCTTTTTGCTCTTGTCGGATTCGCACCAATCCAAGCCATTGAGCCTACCGCCAACAACTTCCGCTCTTGGCTCAAGTTCATCCAGCCCAGCGCCCAGGAGTTGAGATACAAGGAAATCGGATGGCGAAACGAATTTTGGCCAGCGGTCCTAGAAGCCAAGAAACTTGGGCGTCCTGTCCTCCTGTGGACGATGAACGGGCATCCTCTCGGGTGCACGTGAAACAATGGCGTCCGCGGACGCCAGTTGGTCTGGTCAGACCCTGAAATCAAGAAACTAAGCAAAGAGTTCGTCGCGGTGGCGGACGAAGTTTACATGTTGTATCCCGAGGATCCGGGGAATTTAGCCCGGGTCAAGGATCGCCCGGATCATCAGTACTTCAAGAAGTTCGGCGAGGCAATGCCGCCGGGTGCCTGGCACCATCCGGGTACGAAGCAGGGCATTTACATGATTGGCCCGAATGCCGAGTACTTGGAAGGTCGTTTTGCGGCATCTGGCGATGTCGCCGATATTCGGGCTCGGATGGGTCGTGCGCTGGCCCGGTGGGAGATCCTACGCAAGGAACAGGGCTACGCGAATGCGCCGGTTCCCCCAGGGAAGGAACTTCTGCCGAATGGGATTTCAGGAAAGCTCATTTTCCGCGTGAACGTGCGAGATTTGCCCCGCTTAGAGGGTGATCGGAGCGGCGCCCGATTCCAGGATATCCCCCAGACCGGCCAGTGGATGGACTTCACGAAGTGGGCTTGGAACGAGAACTGGACTGGGCTAGATGGCCCCGAAGCATTCGTCCCGTCCGGAGCAGGCACGGAGGAAGTGCCCAGTTCGGTGTGGAATCGCATTTGCCGAGAGGTCCTTGTGGATAACGTACGGGGACAAGCGCCTGGTTGGCAGCCCGGGGATGTAAAATCCGCGCGACTTACGAAGCGATTCTCCGGTAGTGAGGTCGTCTATGAAGGCTCCGTGAACTTGCAGGACGCCCAGCGATCGTACACCGCCAAGGTTTACGGGACCGGCAAATGGAACGCGAGCACGAAAGCCTTCGAAGCGCTTGACCTGGTGGTCATCGGTACACGGTCCGGGGCTTCGAGGTTCAACCAACGGGAGAATGACAAGGGTCCCGCGCCGATGGGGATTTCGCTTAGTTTGTTCTTGAAAGAATGAAGGGAGTTTCACGCAGCGGCGCAGAGATCGCAAAGAGCCTTTAGAGGATCAGCTAAACTTGATCCATGTCTGTTGACCTCCACACCTTTCTCCGCAAACGCCTTGAAGATACGCGTAAGGACTACGTTGCCGACCTCATGGCGATGACCACGGAGCAGCTTAATACGTCACCGGGGGGCTCTGCGAGGACGCCTTATGACTTCACTTTTGAAGTCGCCTACGTTAATCGCCGAGTTGCAACTCGGTTACGAGGCGAGACTCCCGAAGCTTTTCCAGTAGGTTGGATGATCGCGCCGGAAGATTACCGAGTGCGGGATCGCGCCGTTGCCGACTTTAATGAGTCGGTCGATCAAGTCCTGGCCGCGTGGGACGCGATCGCGACAAGCGAACTGGGGAACACGTTTACGATGGCCAGTGGGGAAGAAGTGTCGATGGCAGAGATGATGCTCTTGGCGAGCTACCACACCGCCTACCACGACGCGCAGTTGAACTACCTGCAAGCGATCCTCGGCGACGGTGAAATGCACTGGGTGCGATAGTTGCCTTAGAAGTGCCCGGTGCCTTCCCAGGCTGACGTCTGCCAGCTCGCGAGTCGAGAATCGGACGGCATCCAGTTCGGGATATCAAGCAACAAGCTGTCGGCGAGGCCTTGATAGTAGGGATCGTATTGATCGATGTACGATCGGAGTGTCGTGCAGGCGCCCTCGCAGCTCAAGAGTTCAACCCCCTGAGCTTGAAGTTCGGCATAGAGGCGACGAAACTGATCTTCGTCAATCCGGGTAGGTGGATTTTCCACGGGATTGATTGCCTGAATGTAAGCAAGATCAACGGCGAGGTGGCGTGCGATTGCAAAGGTCACCGCCGCCTGGCGCTTGAGAGCCCGCTCCGCGTCGTCCTCCTCCCGATAGGTAGCCATCACGAAGGCACACGCATCGGTCACGCACGTGAGGCATGCCAGCCACGAAAGTTGGGCGTGTTGGGAGCGGTAGTAGGCCAGTACGGGATAGGAGAGAAAGTTCTCCAAGAGTCCCGCGGCCCAGCGCTCGTACTCGGCGAACAGCTCTCGTAAGCCCGTGAGGTCGTTGCCTTGGAAGCGGAGCAGTTCACCCGCCATCGGAGGAGCACCTGCCCGGGCATCAAGGAGTAACTCGGTGCGTTCACGATTCGAAAACGATTGGTAGAAAACGGGCATGAATCCGATGACCAAGGCGAGGAAACCAAATCCGGTGCCGGCCTCAAACATGGAAATTGTTCGTCCGAGGGCGGTCGTCGCGGTGACGTCTCCGTAGCCCAACGTCAAGAAGGTCGCCGCGCTCATGTAGAGCATCGTGCCGAATCCTTCACCGCCACCTGTCATGGGCGTGCCGAGCCCAAACTGGACCATCGCGAACGCAAACATGAGCCCCACTGCCCAGAGAAAAATGAGCACGATCGTTGACATCGGCCAGGCCATTCCGAGAAACGACTCGCGTCTATCGCCCTTCAGCTTGCGCGCGATGCCGTTCGCCAAGAATCCCCACACCGCATAGAAAAGCTGAGTCGGGCGCGCGCTGCGGGAGACGGTCTTCGGCAAGATGATCGTGACAAACGCGTCAAAGAGAACCGCAATCACCAAGAGGAATCCGATTGCAGCGACGACCATTCCCTTACGGTACCCCGCAGAAACCCGGCAATCCTACCGAGTAGCGTGGGTTCGTGCTGCTCCGAAGATTGAAGTACCCAAGGATTGGGTTCACGGAAAGCATGGACATGGCGAAGAAGCAACTCAAGATCGTACGGTTGATCGAGCCCGAGTTGTGTGGCGAATGCCGCTTCTCGAACATGGCAGAAGTGGAGCAAGAGGATGGTTCCACCTCGCGAATGATCTACTGCCGCCGCTTGGATTGTGACAACTGGGACACGAGCTCCTCCGAGCCCGCGAGAAACGTTCGTTGGGACGGCGCGGTTTAGCGTTTTCTCAAATCGTGGTTCTTGTCCCGGCAGCAGCTGTAAGGGAAACCGCGTGAGTTTCGGGAACGTCGCCGCCCCAAATCACGAAAAGTGTCCTATAATGTGAGCAGGAGCTATCCATGAAAGTCTGGGTCTTATCTTTGACAATGGGCGCCTTCGCCTGTGCAGGTGTTGTGGCGGTAAGTCAGGTCCGATCTGTGAAAGTCGGGGACAAGGTGTCGCCAGCCCTTCCGGGCAAGCGCAATCCTGAGAGTGCCATGGTTCAAGCCAAAGCGCTCATGCTGGCTTATATAAACGCGGGAAAGAACTGGAAGAATGTTGAAAGCAGACTGAAATTCCATCCCGACCAGCTCCTTGTGGCGGATAAGTTCCGGCGGAACGGCGATGCGTTCATGCCCTTCGGGTTAACCGAGTTCTACAAGGGACGCATTGCGTTCGCATGCGACATGTACGTGAACCAAAACCTCACTTACGAGGGAGGCGACATCGTAAAGGGTGATCCCAAAGGATTCTGGATCGTGGGATTCGAATCTGGCGAGGTCAAACAAGTGCCGGTCTCCCGAGTTCGGTACTTCTACCGAAAGTCAAAGGCTCCCGGCGGCGAAGAGTGGAGCTACATCTTTCCCGGAATGCGGGAGTACGCGATTTCGGACCCGAAGTCGGGTGTCCGGCATTAGCACCCTTCGATTAGCGTTTCATTAGCTCATTGATGACGGTGGTTCCGCCGTTGATGATGAACTGGACACCAATAACTGCTGTTAGCAGAGCCAAGACCTTGCTCAGGATTTCCTGTCCCGATTCCCCTAGCTTGGCGACCAGCGCCGGAGCCATCCTCAGTACAACGAAAACAATGACGATGCACGTCAAGATCGCCGAGATCAGGGCCGCTTGATGCCAGGTCCCTCGTGCTTGCCCGGAGAGCACCATGACCGTCGAAATCGAACCTGCGCCCGCGATGAGGGGGATGCCCAAGGGA
>JBKJJL010000017.1:0-3255 GCA_046597875.1 Fimbriimonadaceae bacterium
GGCGCTAAACAAGGATTTACATCGTCTGAGAGATATCTTGAGGAGGCACGCTCGGTAAGGTTTTGTTTTGAGGGAACGACTCGCGTTCAGTTAGGTTTTGTTTTGAGGGAATACGCAAGTCGCCAACATGCGGCGGAATGTTTTTCAGAAACCTGGATCAAGGGCGGATCCTCATCGGCTCGGTCGCATCGAACCGGACACCGTGGCGCAAAGGGGCATCCGACGAGAGGCTGACTAAGATCGGGCGGCTGCCCGGGGAGCGATTCAAGCTCGGTCTTGCCCGCCGTCGGAAGAGCGTTCAGAAGGGCTTTCGTGTAGGGGTGCGCGGGCCGGCGGAGAACTTCTTCGGCGGGTCCCAACTCCACGACCTCCCCCGCGTAGTAGACGGCGACGCGTGATGCAAGCGAGCCGATGACGCCGATGTCGTGCGAGATGAGGATAACTGCGGTCTTTTCACGCTCCTGCATTTCGCGGATGAGGCGCAGGATTTGGGCTTGCAAGGTGACATCAAGGGCGGTAGTCGGCTCGTCCGCGATGAGCACTTTGGGTTGACAGGCGAACGCGATTGCAATGACGACGCGTTGCCTTTGCCCGCCCGACATCTGGTGCGGATACTTTCGCGCCGACGATTCGGGGATGGGAACGCCGACCTCGTCGAGCATCCGAATCGCTTCTTTAGCCGCCGCAGCGCGATTCATCCCTTGGTGCAAGCGCAGGGCTTCCGCAATCTGCTCCCCAACCCGCATCATCGGATTCAAACTCGTGAAAGGGTCCTGCATGACGAGCGCAATCTGATCACCCCGTATCGAGAGCCACTCGCGAGGTTTAAGCGTCGTCAACTCGCGACCCTCCAGGCGGATGGACCCGCCCGTGACCTTTCCTGGAGATTGGAGCATGCCCATGATCGCGTAGCCGGTCATTGACTTACCACAACCCGATTCGCCGACCACGCCGAGGGTTTCGCCGGGAAATACGTCGAACGAAACGCCGCGCAAAATGCGCGCCGAGCCGAACGCAACTTCCAGATCGCGGACTTCGAGAATCGCCGACATTTAGCCTCCGAATGGCTTGCCGTCAAGGGTGACGGTTTCTTTGATTGACTTGACCTGCTTCAACAGCCAGCCCTTCGGGGTCTTAATCCAGGTGTCGTCGGTGAGAGAGACGCTTTTTAGCCTCGAGGTCTTCTTCGCATCAGGAGTCAGCTTCAAGGTTGCTTCAAAAACTCCGTTCGTTCGGGCAATGACCGTGTTTCCCTTCACCGTCAGCTTCTCGATTTTGTTGGTCATTGTATCGATCTTTTGGACCGCGCTGAGCTGCATTTTTATCTGCTGCTCGAGCTGTTTGCGATCCATTGACGTTCCCTTCGAGTCGAGCCATTTGAAATCTGCCGAGCATAGCTCCATAACTTTCGTTGGGCTTTTGGCTCGCATTGCGGCTTCAAGCTTCGTGTATCTGGCTTGAATGTCCGACTTGGTATCGGCAAAGCAGAACGCGGCAACGAAGACAGAACCAACGGCGAAAAGGCAGTGGAATCGCATGATCTAAAAGCATAGCACGACTTGGGGAGAACCGAGGGCACTTCGGGTACGTTCAATACTAGGATGTTGACTGCTCTCGTTGCGGCTGCTTTTTTTCAGGCAGGACTTGGACCTGTTGTGCCTTCGGGCGCCAATCGCTCGTTTCAGGAGGCGGTCTTGTCCGTCGAAGACGCGCTGGAAAAGGGGGATTTTCCGGGGGCGGAACGGGCTTTCCAAGCTCTCCCAAAGAGGAAAATACGCGTTACTTGGGATGATTCAAAGGCGACCGCTGGCTTTCGGGAGGGGTTCGCAATGGCCCGAGATGCCGCCTTTGCCGAGTGGGGCACCATCGTTCCGGATATCGAATTTGAACTTGTAAACGACAAACCGAACATGCGATTTATGTTTGCGGCGGACCTGACGGATACGCTCGAAGGTGTCCCTGCGGCTGCTTCCCATTCTTATTCGATGACGGCAGGCGATCCGCGATTGGAAACCGTCATCGGCACCCTTCGAGGTCGCCCGTCGCAGCCTGTGTCGCAGATCGAAGTTCGAAATGAAGTACTTTTTGCCGTTGCTGCCTATGTCGGAATGGAACGAAGTCCATTTCCTGGCGGCGCGTCATTTCGGACCGATCAACCCTTGTCGGGCCAAAACCGGATCGGCCAGTCCGATTACATGATGGCGAACAAACTTTTGAATCTCGTGGATCGGCTCCGGGAATCGGTTCACAAGAAACAGCGCATCACAGCTGCGCGTCCCCGATTGCAGGTCGAGCCGGTCCGGGTTCAACTGCCTCCGGCGAATCAGGGTGATCCAGTTAAATTCAGCATCCAGGTATCCAACCCCGGCAATGCTCCCCTCAGTTTCCGATTTTCGCCCGATTGCGGGTGCTTGTCTCCGAACTACGCGCCTTTGCTGGATGCGGGAGGTTCCGCCGTCGTGACGGTGAACGTGGATACCGTCAACTTTGTTGGGGCCTTGCGCCACAAGTTTTACGTGTACGCGAATGATGCCGAGATTCCCTATCGGGAAATTCCCGTAAGCATCGACGTCGAGCCGCTCTATCGGTTTTCGCGCAAGGGACCCTCGGTCGTGCAAATGACCGAATCGGGCGCCGATGTCGAAGTTATCCTTTTGCTGAACGAGGCAGCCAAGATCACGGCTCGGGAGCCTCGGCTCGAAGGCAATAGCGGAACCGTGACCATGTCGCCGTGGTCGGGGGAGATCGAGCCAACCCCCGGCGTAAAGGTCAAGGGCTCTGGATACAGGTTCCAGGTCCACTTGGCTAAATCGCCCGTCCCCGGAAGGTCCTCGGCATCCCTGCTTGTTTCGACCGATAACGTCATTTTCCCGCTGATTCGAACGAACATCTTTGCCCAGCGGGGCATTTTAGCCATGCCGGAGGCCGTGTACTTTGGCGAAATCCCGAAGGGGCCAAGCGTAGCGAGCACGCTTCTGAGTCGGCCAGATTTGCCTTTCAAAGTGCTCAAAGTTGAATCGGACAGCCCGTACTTCACCGCGTCGGTGAAGCCTTTACCGGGCGGTGCGGAATACCGACTCGTCGTGGAATACACGGGCAAATCTGACTTCGGCCCGATCAACGCGACGATTACGGTGACGACCGACGATCCCAAGCAGCCTAAGCTCATGGTGCCCGTCGTGGGCCAGGTGAAGTGAAGCTGTTCCTGCCCGCGTTGGCCTTCCTCGCGCTGGCGGGCGGATGGTCGCAGAAGCC
>JBKJJL010000198.1:0-22055 GCA_046597875.1 Fimbriimonadaceae bacterium
GGCCCCTTATCAGGGCACAACAGCAACTCGCGGAGATCACGGAGCGCAACGCCTCCCATCCCGCGATTAAAGTCATAGGTTCCGAAGCCGTAAAGGAAGCCGACGAGATCGTCGCGAAAGCCGCGCAACTGTTGAAAGCTCGTTCGGAGATGCTCCGCGCTGGCCAGACCAACGACACCTCCAGAATCGAAAACCTCAAGGCGAAACTCGAGGCGTCCAATGATCTGCCCGAACGCGATCGCCTTGAGGCCGCGCTCGCGATCGCGGAAGGCGCACAGGATCATAACGAACTGCGCCGGGAAGCGGTGGAGCAGATCGACGCCCAACTCGACGAAGCGCGCGAGGCCCTGGAAGCCACCCGAGCCGAACTCGCCGCCGCCTTGACCGAAGATGGCGGCACTCAGGACGACCTACGCGAGCACCTGTCTCAGCTACAATCTCTGGGCGAAAGCCTAGACGAGGCAAACGCGCTTTTGAAAGAGAACACATGAGTATCGGTCGAAGGGCATATGACGTTTTGCGGGGCTACGTTGGCCGCGAATGGGAGCGGATTCAAGGTCTCGAAGAAGACGTCGCAACGCGTGAACTCGATGCGGAATCCTTGCCGAAGAAGAAGGCTTCGAACCTGCCCCCAATTCCAGAAGTGAATCGCGAAGCGCATGCCCGAACCCTCCTGGGAGTGGGACCAAACGCGCCCTTTCAGGACATTCGGAAAGCATTTGAGCGGCTCAACAAACGCAGCGACCCGGGCAATTTCCCGCCGGACTCTGCGGAAGCAACCCAAGCGGCGGAAATCCAGAAACGCGTTCATTGGGCATTTGGCGTGCTGACTGAAGGCATGGATGCGACCGAGAAGCGCTTCAAATCGCTTGAAATCTAGGCCAGGAGCGCAGGCTCAGGAGCGCAGGCGTCCCGCCTGCATCAGGGCCGCGGGCGTCTCGCCCGGCACCCTCAATACACCAGAGCTTTCAGTCGCTCGAACTCGGTTACCATCCTCTCAAGCACCGCCATTCCGCCTTCCCAAAACTCCCGCGAGCGAAGATCGACGCCGACCAACGCCATGAGTTCGTGAGGCGATTGCGAACCACCTCTGCGCAGAAGCTCCGTGTAGTTTTCGACAAACTTCGGCCCCCCACGCTTCGATTGATCGTATAGGCTAAGGGCCAGCAATTCTCCAAAAGAGTAGGCGTAAACGTAGAACGGAGCAAAGAAGAAGTGGCCAATGTAGCTCCACCATCGGCGATGCTGCTCCTCTAGCTCTAAGGAGTCGCCAAACATGAGTTGCAACTCCTCTTGCCAGATGTCCGCGAGTTCATCGTGGGTGAGTTCGCCTTGGGTTCGCCGGGCTTCGTGGGCTCTGGTTTCGAACTGATAGAGCGCCGCTTGACGAAAGATCGTCGCGAAAATGCCGTCGATTTTTTGGGCATAAAGGGCGAGCTTGTCCTTCGGATTTGCGTCCTTGACGATGCTCTCGAAGACCAGCATCTCGCCAAACGTGGAGGCGAGTTCCGCTAGTGGGAGCGTGCCGTGGAAATTCAGATAGCTTTGGGCTCGAGCGAGGGAAGCGTGAACGCCATGGCCAAGCTCGTGCGCCAGCGTCATGACGTCATCCAGCTTGTTCTGGAAGTTCATGAAGACGACGGGGTGGGCATCGGGCGTGCAGGACATGCAGTACGCGCCGCCTTGCTTTCCTTTACGAGGCTCTGCATCAATCCAGTCCTTCTCGAAGAACTCATCGGCACGGTTGGCAAGATCTTCGGAGAACGTACGAAACGCCTCCACCACCACTGATCTCGCCTTCGCGTAGTCAACTTTTTCGGCAGCTTCCGAAAGCGGAGCATAACGGTCAATGTGCGTAAGCTTCGGGAGACCAAGGATTTCTCGCTTGACTCGGTAGTAACGAGCAACAAGTGGATAGTTCTCACGGCAAACGTCGATCACGACGTTGACGGTTTCGGCATCCAACTCATTGGATAAATGGCGTGAGTGGGGAGCATCCTCGTGCTTGCGCAACCGGTCGCCCACCTTCTTATCCTGCATGAGGTTGTTATAGGTAAACGTGATCGGACGCTCGAGCTCCTTTAATCCCTGAGTAAAGGCATCAGCCGCCGCCTGACGGGTAGGGCGATCAGGGCTTCGAAGAAGGTCAAGAACTTCTTCCTGGGTCATCTCTTTGGATTCCGAATCACCTGGTTTAGTGAATCGGTATACGTGGTCGGCCAGCATTTCTTCGTAGAAGCGAACCCAGGCGCGACATCCGGTGTTCGCCGTCTCTTCTAAGATCACCTCTTCGGCCTCGGAAAGCTTGTGAGGTCGGAACCGACGAATCGCTTCGATGTAGTGCTTGTAGGGTGCGACCTCGGCGGATTGAACTAGTTTTTCAGCAACCGAGTCCTCCATGTCCTGCAGTTCGAGGTCGAAAAACATGAGTTTAACGCTCAGTTCGCTACCTCTTTCCATTTGCGCAGCGAAGAAAGCGCCTACCTCAGCGTTCGTGCTGTCAACCGTAAACATGAGCTGCGCGTACACGGCAGGGCGACTAGAATCTTGGGCAATCGCCTCGTATGCCGCCAACGCGGAGCCAAGAGTAGCTGGAAGAAGATGCGGGTCCCGAATGGTTCCTCTATAGGTGGCTGCAAATCTGTCGGCTCGTTCCAGGACATCTACCCAAAGGGCGTCAATCTTGGGGTCGTCGAATCCAGAGTAGAGGAAGGCAAGGTCCCATCGCGCAGGCATCTAACAATTATGATTCACCGAGCCACCCCGCTTCTACGAGCGTCGCAAGGCTCCAAGCCTGCCACGGGCATCCACCGGGCCGATGCGGCGCATCACCGTCGTATACCTCGGCTATCCCACCGAGGCCGTACTCAGAAAGCATCGAGCCAACGTCGGGGGCCGTGTGAGAGCCTCGGACACGCTGACATGCCAACCCGTACATCCCCAATAGCCAGGGCCAAGCCGTGCCCTGATGGTAGGCAGCGTCCAGTTCCGGCAACGGTCCCTCAAACCGTCCACGATAACCCTCTTTAAACGTTGCCAAGGTTCGTACACCACGCGGGGTGAGCAAGTGTTTCTCGATGGCAACTAGGGCAGCTTCTGCAAAGAGAGGCGCGATTGGACCCATTTCCAGAGCCAGTGGAATCACCTGATTCGGCCGGAGCAAGTCGCTGATCGGATCCACGGTATCCCGATACCATCCCAACTCTTCGTTCCAAAATGCCCGGTGGAAGGAGACTTCGGCCAAGTCCGCTGCCTGTCGATCTGCGTTTCCATCTCCTCCAAGGCGATCGGTCAGCCACGCCAAAACGCGCAGGGCGTGAATCCAGAGACCGTTGATTTCAACGGGTTTCCCTCGCCTCGGAGTGACGACCCAGTCGCCGATCTTCGCATCCATCCAGGTGAGCTGAAGCCCCTCGACCCCTTGGGAGATCAATCCGTCCGAAGGATCCATTCCAATGCCGAACAGGGTTCCGACTCTGTACCAGTCCACAACTTCCTGGATCGCAACCAGCATGTCCTTAGCAAACACCTCATCCCAATCCGCCTTCAGCGTGAGGTAACTCGCGTTGACGAACCATAGCGACGCATCCACCGTGTTGTATTCGGGTTGCTCGCCAGACTCCACGAACCGGTTCGGAATCAGTCCCTGATACATTTGAGACGCGTAATCCCGCAGGATTTGGCGTGCTTCCTCATACAAGCCCGCCGACAGGCAGATCCCGGGCAACGAGATCATCGTGTCGCGGCCCCAATCTGTGAACCATGGGTAGCCCGCGATGATAGACGTGCGAGTAGCTGAGCGAACCAGATAAGGCGAGGCCACGGGAATGGCCGGTGATTTCCCCGATCCATGCGTCGCGTCCAAGGTCCATGACTCTCCCGCCTCTAAACTAACAGCCAATTCGCACGGGCAAAATAAATCATCGGTCGGATCCAGTCCACGCTCGGATTCTCGTTCGTGCTCAAAGCGGTAGTACCAACCCTGAGTCGCCTGGCAGGTTGCCCCCGCGAAGCCGAGACGCAAGACTATTGGCCCGAAGCCAATGCTCAATGAGACATCGTCCTGCGCCAATCGCGACGGATAATCCTCGCGTGCGCGAAAATTGTCGTGATACGGCTTATGGCAAACGAGTGGCCGGACGTACAACTTCACGACCCTCTTTGAGTGGTTCACGTAGGTGATGTGACAGCCCTCAGGAGTTAGGTTCAGTTTTTTGGAGACCTCGTTTCCTCCAAGGTCGAAAGTCCACACAACCTCATCTTGGGTAGCTTCGAACGATGTGAGGAACCGGTGACCCTCTGGGTGGATCGCACCGGGATACTGATTCGTGGTCAGCGGATACGATATGCCCTTGATCTCCGCAAACGCTTCTACCGAGTCCAGCAGCACCATCCGATCCGTAGGTGGATTGATCGCCGCAACCAAATGCCCGTGATACCGGCGCGTGTTCAAGCCCGAGGCGGTGCCCATCGCGAATCCGCCCGCGCCGTCAGCCAGAAGCCACTCAAGACGCGAGCCAACCTCTAGATCCCGGCAATCTTCTCCGTTTACGCGAATATGCATCCACCCATAAATACCTGTTTCCAGTCCTACGTGTCTATCTGGCGGGATTACCTGGCTTTTTTGATTCTTCGTCTGGAACACCCTACCCGGAACAGAGAGGTTCCGAAACAGGAGATGGTGACCGGAGAGATGATGAACATCCAAGATGCAAAGGGTTATGTAGGCATGCCCCTTCGGCTCACGTGGACGGGTAGAAAAGGTGAGGAGTTGAGCGACCTCGTTTACGTCTTCAACGTGGGGTTTGTGCCGCTGTACGGACCGTGTTTAATCACGGACAAGGGGGAAATCAGGCTTGACCGAATTGTCGCTCACGAGGACGTTGTCCAACAAGCAGAAAGAATAGCCAGTTAGGGCTTATCTTCCTTTACACGATTTGGGGTGCGCTTTTCTAGTCGCTGGCGAAGCCTGTCGAAGGCTTGTTCAGCACGGAGGCGCACTCCAAAAGTTACTGTTCTCGGGAACTCCCGGAAAGTAATGAACGGTTCAATCGGGCCCAGCATTTGGCTGAGTCCGATTTCGTTGTCATACCACTTACGTCGATCCATGTCGTACTTGGTGAGCAGGCTCAGGCGAGTGGTGCCTAGGTCCAAATCGAATCGACCGTGAAAGGCTCGGGTTGAAAAAAGGCGATCGATATCGAATGTCGGCTCGCCAGCGTGTGATCCGTAAACAAACGCCGCTCCCATTCGAACTTGAGGGGATGGGTTAAAGGTGAGCCCCGCTTGAGCTTGCCCCCACCTGAAGCTGTTTTTGCCTAAGTAGGTAGAGCCATCGAATCTTAAGTGTGTGGCGAGCCCACCCCCCAAGGGAAGCGCCGGCGCTAAAAGGGCACCCCCGAGGATAAGTCTCCGCTCGTTCGCGCCGCCATCTTGTTGGAGCGATTGATATCGGACCCCGCTTGACAGCCCGAACCCGCTGAAGAGTCCGCCCTGTTCTAGCACGATATCGAACGGCTTGGTCACTAATTCCTGGCTCAATCTAGCAACCGGCGACGCGTTCGCGGTTGCTCCGAAAGTTATGCTACTGCGGCGTGCACTCAGCTCTTCTCTCTCTATGGCCGGCCGCTTCACGAGAACCGTGTCAAAGTATCCGAAACTAAACCGCTCACCAATGTCGGATTCCGGCTGGCGAAAGGCGTTGGGCTCATTTCGCGGCAATAAGGACCTCGTCAACTCGAAAGCGCCGCCAGGTTTATCATTTTGCTTCACCCGCCCGCCTGCACCCACGCGGGTGCGATCATCGATCCGAAACGTAGAGTTCCATGAAAGCGCGAGGCCCTGGTTATAGGCGATGGACGGCATTCGAAGTCCAAACTCGCCCTTTTTCTGGCCAAACTTGTAGGAGGGCAAGGTGACGATCTTGGCTCCAAGAATAGAAATGGACGCCTTTCGTGCAACACCACCTTTGTTCGGCCGGTATTCAAGCGTGGGCGACTTCATCGCAAAGAGCGGGCGTTTCGAGCCGTCCGGCGCCGCGGTTGCGTTTCTCAGCGTCCAGAGTTCGGGGGTGATGTCGACGGACTCGGCCTTAACGTAAAGGCCATCAACTTGAACAGAGACGTTTGTGCCCTTTGCGGTTTGGTTAAGCCAACTGAAGATCAGCGAATCTGCGAGGGCGTCTGCGTCGGGATCTTCAATGTGAACATTTCCCTCCGCCCGCCCCTCTTTTCTGGTTTCGGCCTGATAGAGCGTGAGTTTGTCGGCTTTGAGAGTGGTTGATCCGTATCGAGCGACAACTCCGCCTGAGAAGACGACTGCGCCGTCGCCAGGTCGTATTTGCTTATGTCGCCACTCAACCGTTAGCACGCCGTCAATGGGCTCAACCGTGACGGGGGGTTCTTGCCCCTGCGCGGCCATTGCCATTGCCAATGCGGCCCACGCGTCTGTCATTGCGTGAGTCTACCGAGGGAATGCGCGCGGGTGTCCAACTGCTTTTGGACGTTTCGGAAGCCTAGTCCGTTTCGCGGCGTCGGCTCACAGCCTGCGGCAGTTCGCCTGAGGTCGCGACGAGGAAACACGGTAAGTCATCTCAACCGGGGTACAACGCCGGGGTGCGCAACGGGCTCGTCGTTTTCTTTATCGCGCTGCTCGGGCTCGCCATCGTGCGGGTCTTGCTCGGGTTTTTAGCGGTCCCAATCGGCCTCGTGATGCCCGCCGGCATCCTCGTTACCGCGATCTTCCTTGCCGTTCCCGTGTTTGCGGTCTACGCCGCCTCGAGCCATAAATGGACTCCCAAGCTCGCCGGTTTATTCGTTGCGATTGGACTCGTTAGTCACATCGGCCTTGGGATTTTGGTGACAAAACAGGTGTTCGGTATCGGCTTGTTTGCGGCGATGATGGGGGCCGTTGCCCAAACAGGGTTCTTTCTCTGGTGCATCGGCTTGGGGGCGCTTCTCGCCACCATGCTGAAGGACAAGAATCTCCTCCTCCCTGTGTCCGCTTTTCTCGCCGGGTTCGACATCTTTTTGGTGCTGACGCCGATTGGTCTGACCCAACAGATCATGAAGAAAGCGCCGGAAATTCTGCCCGCTGTCGGGCTGAATATTCCGCGTCCCGCCGCGACTCCGACCATGGGGCCGGTAGAGCCTTTTGCTTTTGTTGGTCCTGCTGATTTCCTTTTCATGGGGATGTTTTTCGTTGCCATCCATCGATTTGGAATGCGGTCGCGACAGACCGCACTTTGGATGATCCCGGCGATCTTGATTTATTTGCTTCTGTCGCTCTTCGTCGGTGCAATCCCGCTACTGGTGCCGATCGGACTCGTCGTGTTGATCGTCAACTGGCCGGAGTTCAAGCTCAATAAGGAAGAAAAGATGTCGACGATTGCGCTCGTCGTGATCCTGGCCGGGCTCATCGCGTTCGGAGCTACTCGGCCAAAATCGCCCGCTGAGCCTTCGCCGACGGAGCCCGTCCAAGAGCTTCCAGAATCGGGAGACTCGCTTGGGCCAGGAGTCGAAGATCGAGGCCCGGCGGGACCCCCTGGCGCTCAAGAAAGTACGCCAAATCCTCCGTAGCCAAGTTTCCTCCGGCGCCCTTCGCGTAAGGGCATCCGCCAAGCCCCGCGGCGCTGGAATCGAACGCCTCGACGCCGTGCTCCAGGGCTTCGGCCACGTTTGCGATCGCGGTTCCACGCGTGTCGTGGAAGTGATAGACGAGCTTATCCTTTGGAATGGCGCTTAGCAGCAAAGGAGTCAAGGTTCGCACCTCAGCGGGAGATGCAACTCCAATTGTGTCTCCGATCGAAATCTCATCGCAACCCATTGCTAAGAGCTTGCTTGCCACTTCTACCGTTCGTTCAGGTTCTATCCGCCCCGCATAAGGACATTCAAATGCGGTGGAAACGTAACCGCGCACCCACTTGCCATCGAACGTCTCGATGACCTCCATAAAGACATCAAGCGACTCGGCGACCGTCATGTTGATGTTCTTCTGGGTGAATGCGTCACTGGATGCCGTAAAGAGAGCAATCCGATCTACACCGAGTGACATTGCGCGCTCCAGGCCTTTCATGTTTGGCACCAGCGCTGAGAAAAGCGCGGCCTGTGGGTCGAGCAAGGGCCACAAATCGGCGGCGTCGCCTAGCTGGGGCACCCATTTCGGGGAGACAAAACTCGTCGCCTCAATCTCGCGCATGCCTGCCCGAACAAGGTTCTGAATGAAATCAAGCTTGAGAGCGGTAGGGATCGGATTCGCCTCATTCTGCAATCCGTCTCTGGGCCCAACCTCAATAATCCGGACGCTCATCGCCTTTTGCGTTCCCGGTTATAAAGCGAAAACTTGATCTCCAACGGGCTCGGCTTGGTGTAAATAAACTTGACGGATGGCGAAGCGCTGGTCCCGTCGATCATTTCTGAGCGCAAGCCCCATTCGCTTTCGGCCTTCCGAACTCGACTTGCGAGGCCCGGGTTCTCAGATTTGAAGTTCATCGCAGCGTCGAAGGAGTCGGTCGGCCACGCTTTCACGTCGTAACGGTACTTCTGGTAGGCGTTCGAAAGGAGCCTCGCCATGCTCCGCTGTTCGGATTGCACAATAGGTTGCGCGCGAACCCAAACTACGACCACAAGGCCAGTAAGGGCGAACAGCGCCATGATTCCCGCGAAGCCAAGAATGACCTTCTTGCCACTGACAGACTTTGATTCCACTATCATGCAGGCACCTCTGGGATGACCACGGCGAGCACCTGTCCGTCAATAACTTGATCGCCCTTCCCGACTTTCAGCGAGTCCAGTTTTCCATCAAATGGGGCCGTGAAGGCTTGTTGAGTTTTCATTGCTTCCAGAACCAGAATCTTGTCACCTTTCTTTACATCTACGCCTTCCGAAAGGAGCACGTCAACGATAAGACCGGGCATCGGAGCCCTCATTTCGCCTTCTCCTAGGCGTCCCGCTCGAATCCGAGTTGCCTTTTCTATTGTATAGGTTTGGCCCAGGTAGCTTACATGAACCGTGTCACCCTGGCGAATCGCAACTGCCGTGTGGGTTCCGTTTGGCGTCCGCACGGCTAAGCGGTCTGGAAGGGAAGTGATCTCTGCTCCGCTGGGGCTCAGATCGGTCTCGATTCCGTTAACAAATCTCTTCACGGGCGGCTCTCCCCGAACATACGCGCGGCTTCTACGAAGTGATGGAAAAGGCTTCGCGAGTCGTCCGCTTGTGCCGTTCGTTCCGGATGCCATTGCACTCCAATCACCCAAGGTCTCGATGTGCTTTCGATCGCTTCGATGGTCCCGTCATCGTTTTTGCCCGAAACCTTCAGTCCTGGTGCGACCCGACCGATCGCCTGGTGATGCCAGCTTTGTCCCGATGCCTGGACGGTCCCCAATACGCTCGCCGTCTGGCTATCTTTTTCCAAACAATAGGTTTGAAGGTTGCCTTTTTGATCCTGATCGTGGCCGGTGATGTCGGGCAGGTGTTGAATCAAACTGCCTCCTGCCGCGACGTTCAGAAACTGGCAGCCGTAACAAACCCCTAGAATCGGCATCTCAGGCGGAACCTTCTCGTACAGCTCACGCTCGATGCGGTGCCTTTCCGGATTAATCAGATCGGTTTTTTCATGAGTATCTTCTCCCCAATAAGAGGGATCAATATCGTTCCCTCCGGGAATGAGCCAGCCGTCGATAATCCTCGCCAACGCTTCCGCGTCGGCCTGGGGTGGAATGAGCAAGGGAACCCCGCCCGCGTCAGCAATCACCTGCGCGTAGTTCCAATTCAACGTAAGCGTGCCCTGGGTTCGCGCGTTTTCGGGCTCGTGCTTCGCGTCGACCGTGATGCCAATAATCGGTTTCATCAGACTTGAATCAAGCTCCCGATCGTCTCCACATAGTGCTTGATTCGATTCTGGAAATCGGCTGCCCCAACGCCGTTGATGAGGCGATGATCAAAGGTAATGCCAAGGTTCGCGCATCGCTGTAGCTTCAGCTCTTTCGTATTCTGAGCCAAACCGTTGTAGGTCTCGCCAATGAAAACGGTCGCGACGGAAGGAGGAACAACCACCGCGACTGCGTCGCGAATCCCGTTGTGCTGCATGTTCGTTAGGCTCACCGTCACTCCTTCGTGAGCCTGGTCGTCCCCATCTCTCGCTTTTTCGATCTGCTGCCGCATCGCCGCGGCGAAAGTTGGCCAATCCATCGTGTCGGCCCGGTCGATGACCGCGATAACGAGCTGGTCACCCGGCAACGCAACCGCGATACCGAGATTCACATGATCATAGGTGCGGAGAGTCTCATCGCCCCGAAGCGTCGTGCGGAAGGCGGGGAACTCGCTGAGGGCTTTCACGCAAGCGTAGGCGAACATCGTGAACACCGAAGGTTTGAAGTCACCCGCGCTCGCTTTGTATTGGGCGCGCAGAGCCTCCACCGGTTCCCAGTTCATCGCAACCGTCATCGTCCCGGGAACGACGAGTTGGTTTCCTCGCATGAGGCGGGAGGAGAGGAGCCGCTGCTTTTGCGTGACTTGGCGTTCGATGTATGTTCCCCCTGCAGATGGCGTTTGCTTCGCGGCGACCGCGGGGGCTCCGGGCTGGTAAGCGTCAATGTGCTCCGGCATGATCTTGCCGTGTTTCGCCGCAAGTGCCTCTAGGTCCTCGTTCGTGAGTCCCTTTTCCATGGCATACGCCCGGCTGCGGGGGGGGAGGACGTCATTTCGAAGGGGACCCGCTGATCGAGTTGCAGGAGTTGCGATTCGAATTTCGGGTGAGGTCCCACCAGTCCCACTCGTCCCACCCACCGCAACGGCCGCAACCGCACCAACCACACGCATGCGCGCCACTTCTGCCCCGATCGCGAGCACGGTGTCGACGGGGGCCATCCATTCCAGGAGGACGCCCTCAAACGGCGATTCGACGTCCATGACCGCCTTATCGGTCTCCATCTGGTAAATCGGCTCGTCGCGCTTGATCGAATCGCCGGGTTGCTTCAGAACCGCTACGAGGCGGGCTTCTTGCAGGCCCTCGCCGATCTGAGGAATGCACACCGATGCGACATCCGAAGTGGCTTGCGCGGGAACAGGCACTTCTTCGACTTTCGCGACGCCTCCAATGTCCATCTTCGCGACTTCCGCTCCGATAGCCAAGATCGTGTCAACCGGCGCAGACCACGACACCAACGTCCCCTCAAACGGTGACTCGACATCCATGACCGCCTTATCCGTTTCCATCTGGTAGATCGGCTCGTCCCGCTTCACGAAGTCGCCGGGTTGCTTAAGCACGGCCACGAGTCGGGCCTCTTGCAGGCCTTCGCCAATCTGCGGGATGTTTACGGATTCAATCGGCATCTTTGGTGCATCCGGCCCGCGACGGTGCGAACCGCCTTAGAGTTTGACACAGCACCCTGGGGCCATACTTGACACTATGGCCGTTGAACCTGAATACCGTGCCCTGATTGAAGAAAAACTATCCGCAGTTTGCCAAGTGCGGACCCGCGCGATGTTCGGAGGAATCGGCATCTACGCGGGCGATTTGTTCTTCGCCTTGGCCGACGACGGGCGTTTGTATTTCAAGGTCGACCCCAGCAACCAGGAAGACTTTGAGAGCGCCGGAATGGGCCCATTCATCCCTTGGGATGGTGCAAATCCGATGGGTTATTGGGAGTTGCCGCCAGGTGTCCTTGATAACCCAGCCAAGCTTCAAGTTTGGGTGGACAAGGCCGTCCATGTGGCGGATCGGAAGAAGAAGCCAAGGAAAAAGTAGCTGAAAAGAGATCGCTCATCGGAACACGTGACCGTCTTTGCTGACGCTCGCGTAGCATCGCCCAATGGCGTCGCAATCATTAACGGCCGCCGACAACCGATCCGCAAGACCGACAAAGTTCGCATCGTTCTTGAACTCAACGATCCCACAGTGGTCATGCCCATCGGCGTGGAGTTGGCGGAAATCCCGACGATCGTTCGTTAAGAAGATCCGCTGGTCTGCGAAAGCAAAGGCCAGTGCATCCACGTCTGGATAACGACGGTGGCGAGTCCTGCTTCGACCGCGGTCAATACGTCATGTCCCATCAATCGCAGAGCGTCGACGGTAGGCATCGGGACGTTTTCATTGCTGTAGAGGCGCGCCACCTTCTAAGCGGCGTCCTCATGACGCTTCCACTGCAGGTCGACCTCATCTCCATGAGCCACATAGTAATCATAAGCCGCCGTAAGATCGGCGATATTCAAGACCGGAAACGCCTCTAGAATCTGCGCATCGGTGAGGCCCTGACGTCGATAATCTACCAAAGTCCATACGGGAATTCGCGTGTTACCGACGCAAGCGTCCCCTCCTACAACCGCGGCAGTTGAACGGATGGCTTGCTCCGCGGTAGCCTCCAGCGCTTGCCTTAGCATTGCTTTGAGGGCAGATTTTCCGACGCCCTTCCGCCCTATGATCAAGAGCTGCGGAGCGTTTGCGGTTTCCAGCGCCACGAGCTTAAGAATTTCGGGCACCGTCGTCTCAAACGAGCCCGCCAATTCCTGAATCGCCTCTTCCTCGTTGGTGTTCAGCTCGATCGTGTGTCTCATGAATCCTCTGCCTAGTTTACGCCCGAGAGGGCTTTTTGGGCGCTTCGTCGGGGATGGAGCTTTCGACTTCAGTTTGGGAACCGTCTCTTGGACAGGTTACTGCCGATGGCTACGTGCTGACTGTGCATGCTTTCTGGCTCGTGGCTTCATCTGGCCCGCTAGCGGCTTTGGCCGTATTCCTCAGCGATGTCAGCGCAGCGCATTATGCTCGCGTCCCGATTCGCGGTCTGCAGGAAGGAATACAGCGCAAGAACCTCTCGATCTGAGTGACTAGCCACCCATCGATTGAGTACATCACGACGCAAGAAAACTGCGCCTCCTGCGGTGCCACACCCGTAAGAAATGGAACTCCCGTAAACGGTTTTACCGGTACCTGCGGATTTAGCCCATCGATGCGTTACCGTGCCGGGTGCTCGCTTTTGAACGAACTCCTCAAGCGGTGAAACGTGATAGTAGTGACCGGTCCGGATGCCGGTTGACCACTGGCGATAACCGTACCACGAAGCCGTGTTTTCGCAAACAAAAGCGTAATCCGTCGCAACCACCACCGAAGGAGCGACTAAAGCCATGATGAACGCAACGATCCCCGCGAGGGCCCAAACCTCTTTGCGCTTGATCACGGATTTAGTGTACGCGATAGCCGCCTCAAATGGGGCTTATCAAGAACACCGGATTCAAAATCAGTTGTCCCGCGTACAGAAAAGGATCGCCGCGATGACGCCGGGAACCCAGGCGATCAACGTCAAGATCGTGGTAACGACGATCGCGCCGCAGCCCTTATCGAGCACCGCGAGTGGCGGAAGAAGGAGGCAAAGTATCGCCCGGAAGCATCCCATGTAAGTCATCACGCTGCTTGTTGGGCCCAGGTTGCATGTGCGGGACTTTCACTCGATTTGCATCATTTACGATCCAACTACGTCCTGGTATTTATACTAGGCTGAAAAAACAGCCGTCTCATTCGAGACATGAAGGTGTAATATACAGGAGAAATGGCTTACATTTCGAACGAGAGAGTGATTGGCCCCGCTAGGTCGGGTGTTACACTCATTGAGGTCATGGTGGTGGTGTCGATCATCGTCCTCCTCGCTTCCCTAACATTCCCAGTTTTGGTGGGAGCAAAGCATCGTGTTAAAAAGGAGCGTTCGGTGCAACAAATGAAACAGTTGCATTTGGCTCTCATACTTTACTGTGAGGAAGAAGAGCACGAAGGCCCGCTCGGTTTGGGTTTGCCTCCTGATAGTGTCAGTTTCCGCAAGGCTCGTAGCCTTCCCCGAGAACTCTTCCGAACAGGTGGCTCGTCATCGAAAAGCCCCGGTCAAGCTGCTCTTTACACCTGGATGCCGCCAGCGCTTCATGCGAACACAGATGGCTTGATGCCCCTATGGAATGCTCACGTGGCGAGAACAGATCGAAATCCGATTTTCCTCGTGGATGAAACGTTTACGCCAAATGTTGGACAGTTTTCGACGAAGTTCGGGGTTGGGATCTTTTTCGATGGACATTTGGAGAACCGGCGAACCCGGGGCTCCCTTTCGCGATATTCCCTTTGGGAAGACAATCAATAATAGTGAGACGAAGGTAGCTACGCGCAGGGGTGTTTGTAAAGATGAGAGAACGGCGCAAATGGTCCACTCGAACGAAACTGCTCGTCCTTGCGGCAATTTGGGCGGGTATCGCGGTTGTGTGGTACTTGCGACGAGAGCGTAGTTTGGACGTGGAGGCGCGTATTGCACTTGAGGCCATGATGGATGCAAACGGGTCTTATCTTAAGCAGATTGCATTTGAGGAGGAACTAGAATCTAACCCAGAGCTAACAGCGGAGAAACTCTCTAGCCTCTATACTCACCTCATCATCCCGAGAATACGAGCACTTAAAAAGAACTCAAACGTCGTTTTGCAAGACAATATCGATCAAGGCGTTGCTTCGTTTGAGATAGAAACGAAGTTTGGATTCCGACTCACCATGGCGGCCGAGATGTATCGAGCCGATAATCGTGCCAAGTGCTCTGTCCTTCGACCCTTGTACGGCGCTTGGATCATGGAGCACTTCGCGTCGCGAGATCTCCCGTTCACCCTTTTGCACCGAAACGAAGCGGTTCTCGTTGGCATGCGCAAGGATCGGGAGGCACTCCGCCAGGCGGGTATCAAAGCGCTTTCTGACGTTCAAATTGGGGAGGGGCGTCTAATCATGACCAATGTCGACGACATGATTACGAGATACGAGGCTTGGAACAAGTCCATTGTTGCTAAGGGGACACCTTAAGTCATACTCTGGCCAGAGATGACCGTCACCGAGATCAACATCTACCCCGTAAAGGGAATGCGGGCGACGGCTTGCGAGTTCGCCGCCGTCGAACCCCGTGGTCTCACTCATGATCGGCGGTACCTTGTGGTGGACTCGGACGACACTTTCATCACCCAGCGAAACGACCCTATTCTGGCGACCATCATCCCCGAAATCGTCCCCGGCGGATTGCGATTGACGCGTCCGGACATGCCGAGCCTTGCCCTTCGCCCCACGTCAGAAAAGCGTAAGAAAGTCACGATTTGGAAGGACGAAGTTGACGCCCTCGATTGCGGAGATGAAGCCGCGAACTGGCTCTCAGAAGTTGTGGGCAAACCCTGCCGATTGGTATTTATGGATGACGATGCGGTCAGGATGGTTGATCCGAACTTTGGGACGCAGGGAGAGCAGGTGAGCTTCGCGGATGGGTTTCCGCTGTTGCTTGTCAATGAGGCGTCTCTGCGCGATCTCAACGAACGCATGCCCGAGCCGCTGCCGATGAACCGATTCCGAGGCAACGTTGTCATCTCAAGCGATGAACCTTGGGGAGAGGATCGTTGGGCGAAGATCCAGATCGGAGATGTTACGTTTCGAAATGTGAAGCCGTGCGCGAGGTGCCGCGTAACGACGACCGATCAGCGCACCGGCGAGCGCATTGGCGATGAGCCGCTGCGCACGCTGGCGATGTTCCGAAACATCGACGGAAAGGTCATGTTTGGCGTGAACCTGATTCCCGACGCCGTGGGCACCATTAGTGTCGGCGATGCGGTCCGAGTCCTTTAGCGAATTTCAAGGCGGAGATCGGGCGCGCTGAAGGAATCGTCGGTTTGGCCGCCGTCGTCGCTCAGATCCGCGCCGACGCTGTAGACCCGGCAATCTCCCCCGTCGGCCCGGTAGACAAATCCCTCACCCGTGTAGGGATCGGTCATGATGTCCTTACCCCAGGCTACCAGCGATTTCGGATAGGGCTTTTGGGTGCGGGCCACCTGTTGCAGCCTTGTTTCGACGATAAGGAGCCTCGTTCTCGCCAGGGTCGCATCGTGCTGCTTAAGAAGCGGCCTGAGCGTTCCGATGAAGTGTCGCGCAAATCGTCGCCAAGGGCGTGATCCGTTGAGCAGGGGTTCAGGAACGTCCATGCGGTCTATCGTCGGTACCGCGGCCAGCTTGTCGGCGTAGCGGGCTTCTTCTTCCGCTTCGTCGGCCAGACCCTTGAAGAACGTTACTGCGCCCGATGGGTCCTCGGATTTCATTTGCTTGAGGCGGTCTACGGCGGCGCGCACGTCGGGACCCATAAGCTTGACGAGTTTGGTCCACTCTTCTGCGCGGTAGGCATCCTGAAGCGCTTGGACCCCGGCGAGCATATTCATCCGTTCGTTATCGATCGTTTGAGCGATTTCGGGCATCCGTTCGAAGCATTGCGTGATCCCTTCGCTCAAGGCGGTGAGCTGCTTGGGACTCATCCGTGGCAAAGCGGGCGCGATTGCTCGGCGGGCCTCGTCTGCAATAACCATTCCGAGCGAAGCCTCAAGGGCACCGCCGCCGAGCAAATCAAGACCAAAGCGCGTGGCGAGCTTCGTGCAGCTTACGGCCACGTCGTAGTCTCGCTCCTTGACCGCGCGCTCAATTTTCCAGACTAAACCGCGCCCAAGCAAGCGCCAACCGGCCACATTGTTTGCTTGTTCAAAGGGGCGTTCCGGCGTGAATCTAAATCCCAGCTCTGCCCTGGTTGAACCTTGCGAAAGTGTTTTTAGGGCCGGGCCAATCTGCTTTAAGCACAAATCGCGCTTGCCGGGGGTGAAGGCGACGGTCGTCAGGTACTTCGGAGCGGCAGTTTCGGCCATGTTGGCCGCTTTCGCGTACAGCTCGTAGCGCCCGCTCGCGCTGTCGGAGGTACGCGCGGTGCGCATCCATTCCGCGTAGGGAATCTCGGGGCGACCCGAACATCCGCCGACAACAATAACGCCCAGCAGGGCAAAACCAGCTATTCGCCTATCCATGGCACATTCCTTCCTGTTCGCCTCCAATCCGTAGAGACTTGCTTGAATCTACCTTAATAGTCGTTCTAGGTGTGAAAATGGATTCAGACCAAGATAACATCTGGAGCTTGCGAATCATTTAACAATGTTAACAACTGCTTAACCTTTGTTCGGTACCGTTTTGCTGAACGAGGAGCTCATGAACACCCAAACTATCAAGACCCTGTTAACCGCCGGATTGGCCGGAGCGATTTTAGCCGGCTGCGGCAAGTCCGACACCCCTAGTCCTGGTGACACCACACCGCGTTCTGCAACCAGCGCGGACATGAAAGGCGAAATCAAGATTGACGGATCGAGCACCGTTTTTCCGATTTCGCAAGCCGTGGCAGAAGAGTTTCGCAAGACCAGTTCTGGAGTGAACGTGACGGTGGGTTCCAGCGGAACCAGCGGCGGATTCAAGAAGTTCATCTCGGGCGAGGTGGACATCTGTAACGCGTCGCGACCGATCGCCGCGGAAGAGGTGACTAAACTTAAGGCCGCAGGGGTCGACTTTATCGAGTTGCCGGTCGCCTTTGACGGTCTGAGCGTGGTCGTCAATCCAGAAAACACCTGGGCGGAGACGCTCACCGTGGCCGAGCTTAAGAAAATGTGGGAGCCGGATAGCAAGATCAACAACTGGAAGGATGTTCGCCCGGGCTTCCCCGATCAGGCGCTCAAGCTGTTTGGTGCCGGAACCGATTCGGGAACCTTTGACTACTGGACTGAGGCGGTCATGGGTAAGAAGGGCGCCAGCCGAATTGACGCCGAGGTGAGTGAGGACGACAACGTTCTGGTTCAGGGCGTAGCCGGAGAGAAAGGCGGGCTGGGATACTTCGGATTCGCGTATTACATGGAGAACAAGACCAAGGTCAAGATCGTGAAGATTGACGGAGGCAAGGGACCAATCGAACCAACGGAGGCAACGATCAACGACGGTACGTACTCACCCCTGTCGAGGCCACTCTTCATCTATGTATTGAAGTCCTCGCTTGAGCGCGCGGAAGTTAAGGAGTTCATCAGGTACTACCTCTCGACCGAAGGGCGCCAACTCGCCTCGGCCGTGGGCTATGTCGCTCTCCCGGACAAGGCCTACGAGATGGCTCAAAAGCACGCTGACGAAATGAAGACCGGCACCCGTTTCGCCGGTAATATCGTCGGGCTGAAGATCGAAGACGTCCTGATGAAGGATGCGACCGACGCTCCCTAAATGGTCATTAGCCCCTCCCCTTCCCAGGTTTCGACTCGGTTGCTTAGAAAGCGATCTGGTCTGCAATGGGCAGGGGAGGGTTTGCTCAAGGCCATCTGTCTCGCGTGTGCCTTAGGTTCCGTTCTCACGACGTTCGGCATTATCTACGCGCTTTTATCCGAAGCAATCCACTTCTTTCGGCAAGTTCCACTGAGCGAGTTTTTTGGTGGAACCGTGTGGTCTCCGACCTATTCAAATCCCAAGTTCGGTGTTCTGCCTTTGATTGGGGGAACGCTTATGATCACGGTCGGCGCTGGTCTGATCGCGGTGCCGCTAGGACTCCTCGTCGGGGTGTACCTGAGCGAATATGCCAAACCAAAAACGCGCTCGATTTTGAAACCGGCACTCGAAGTCTTGGCGGGGATTCCCACCGTTGTTTACGGCTTTTTTGGTTTGTTCGTTGTGACCCCGTTCCTGCGGTCGCTTATTCCCGGCGTCCAAATCTACAATGCCGCAGCGGGCGCGATCGTGGTAGGGATCATGATCCTGCCGTTGGTGGCTTCGCTGTGCGAAGATGCAATCCGGGCCGTTCCCAGGGGATTGCGGGAAGGCGCCTACGGCCTGGGAGCCACCAAGTTCGAGGTAACGATGAAGATCGTCGTGCCCGGAGCGCTCAGTGGAATCATGGCTTCGTTTATCCTCGCCATGTCTCGCGCTGTTGGTGAGACGATGGCGGTGACGCTCGCGGCGGGCGCTTCGCCCAAGTTGACGATCGATCCACGCGAGAGCATCCAAACGATGACGGCTTACATCGTTCAGATTAGCAAAGGCGATACGCCCGCGGGGACGACGGCCTATTACACCCTCTTCGCGGTCGGCCTCACGTTGTTCGCGATCACGTTCTTGATGAATATCCTTGCGAACAAGCTCGTGAAACGCTATCGGCAGGTGTACACATGACGGCAGGTCGGAAGTTGCGAGACCGCGGGTTCACGGTGCTCAGTTTCAGCGCGACGCTTCTGGCTTTGATCCTCCTGGTGATTCTCCTTTGGAGTGTCTTTCGGCCTGGCGTCGGACGCTTGAGCTGGCAGTTCTTATCTTCCTTCCCGTCCCGATTCCCCGAAAAGTCTGGAATTCTATCTGCCCTCATGGGTTCGGTTTGGGTCATCGTGCTTACCGGAATGTTCGCCGTGCCAGTCGGGGTATGTGCTGCGATCTATTTGGAAGAATACACTCGTCGAAAGAACCGATTCACCGAGTTTATCCAGCTAAACATTTCGAACCTCGCGGGGGTGCCGTCAATCGTCTACGGCTTGCTCGGCTTGGCGGTCTTCGTTCGTTGGATGGACCTCGGCCGGAGCGTTATTGCGGGGGCGTTGACGATGTCCTTGCTCATTTTGCCGACCGTTATCATCGTGTCTCAGGAGGCCTTGAGAGCCGTGCCGCGGTCGTATCGAGAAGGCTCGTTCGCGCTTGGAGCCACGGAATGGCAAACCATACGGCGACAAGTATTGCCTGCCGCATCTTCGGGAATTTTGACCGGGATCATCCTCTCGATTTCGCGGGCGATCGGAGAGACCGCGCCCTTGATCGTGGTCGGCGCAGTTGCCTACGTGGCGCAAGTGCCGAAGGGACCAGGGGATGCGTTTACCGTCCTACCGATTCAGATCTACAACTGGATCAGTGAGGCGAAAGAGGGCTTTCACATCGCGGCCGCGGCGGCGATCATCGTGCTGATGGTCACGCTACTCGCGCTGAACTCGATCGCGATCTGGTTGAGAAGTCGCGCACAGAGTCGGGCCTAACTAGATAAGCCCTATAGGACCGATGGGTCTTATAGGACTTATAGAGTTCTTTTACTCTGACTTGAATCCGGGGAGTTTGCGCCCCTTGTAGTAGCCGTCGGGAGTCGCGTTGTGGCGAATGAAAAATGCTTCGCCGCCGACCTGCTTGTTCACCTGAATCTCCGGCATCTCGGTGGTGTAGTTCGTTCGGCGCTTCGCGGTGCGCTGGTGGCTAAATCTGCGTTTTGGATTCGGCATTACTTCTTCTCCCGGTGCAGCGTGTATCTGCGCAGCCTGGGGTTGAACTTCTTCAGCTCAAGGCGCTCCGTTGTGTTGCGCTTGTTCTTCGTGGTCGTGTAGTAATTTTTTCCGTCTTCCGTACACACGATCCGGATGATTTCACGCGCTTCGCCTTTCTTCGCCATCGGAGTTCACCTGCTAACGTCCGAGCGTGGCCCGGACAGGAAATAGATTATGGCAGATTATCAGCAGTCAGCGCAACGTGCGTTACCCTTTCTTTGCGCCTACCGTTCCCACCATCTCCAAGACCATCTGCTCCAGGGCGTCGCTTGGAGTGAACATCGGCATCAGTCCCTTCATGCGGCACTCGGCTTCGACTAAGATTTCAAAGCATCGCTGAAGCTGTGCAGTCGTGACTTTCTGGGCGGCTTGCATGGCGAGTTTTTGCGGATATTCTTTCTGAGCCAGCAGATTGGTTTTTGCCGGAAAGCTGTTTCGCAGGACTTCTGGCGCCGAAGTCAAACTCGCCTTGGCGTCAAGCATCGCTCGCGCCTGCCATACGAGTTTGAACTGCCTCGATAGCATGGGAAAAACCGAGCCATAAGCCGGTCCCTCTACCTTGGTTCCGCCCCCGAGCAGAATCTTCAACTGGGTTAACGCGTCTCCGCTGCGACCGGAAAACACGGAATCTATCAGCCTGAAGACGTTCCATTCCCGCGCGGGAACGACCACGGCCCTGATATCTCGTTCGGTGATCTGAGACTGGGTGCCAACGTAAAGGGCGGCCTTCTCAACCTCTTCCAAAGCCGCGCTCAGGCTGCCTCCGAGCATTTCTTGCAGCGCTGATATCGCGGTAGGGGCAATGGTCTTGTCGAGCTTGGCGACTTCCTGCTTGATCAACTCCGAGAAGGCGGTATCGCTGATGGTCGCGGAGTAGATGAATGCGGCGGACTTCTTGAGAGCGTTATCCCACTTCTTCTGGCGCCCGGCAAAGGTTTTCTGCCTCGAGTCGTCTCCCGTTTCAGCATCGGTTACGAGTATAAGAAGGGCCGTTTCGGGAAGCGCGGCTTTGACCCATTCGAAATCCTCGACATCGAATCGGAGCAAATTCCTGACGATTGCAACCCGGCGTGGACTCAAAAATGGCGCCGTACCGCACGATCCTAGCCAGGCTTGCGGATGGGATGAATCACCGGTGAAGACCTCCGTATCAAAATCATCATCACCAGCAGCAGCGGAAACCAAGTCGGCAAGCGCTCGCCTTCGCAACACGTCCTCGTCTCCACTAATGAGGACGATTTGGTGGGAAAGGGCCTTGTCAAGGTCGAGTTTCATTTCGAGGCAAGTGCCCGCATTGTTGCGGAAACTTGGTCACGAAGACTACCCATCTCGGACTCATCGACGCCTTCTGGAGCGTACAAAATCGCCTCAAATCGTTGGGTCATCTGCTCGGCTTCGGGAACCCCAACGGTGAGGAGAGGGGCGACGATGTTCAGGTACTCGCGAGGAGTCTGGCTCGGCCTCTTCGGCTTGCCAGAGCGCTTCTCCAAGGCCCCGACGAATCGGTTGTACTGTGAGCCGATCGCTCTTTGAACGACGTCCTTTGGCCCTCGTTTGAGCCTAATCAGATACGAAACAAGAAGGGGCACGGCAACAACAAGCAACCCGCCGATGGTGAACGCCATCCCTCGGAACCAGCCTTTGTCCATGAGGGCTTCATCCGCGGTCGGTAGTCCAACATCCCGCGCGCCCTCAGTCGCGTCGAAGACGACCCAGCCGCGGCCCTCAAAGAAAATCTCGGACCAGGCGTGGGCCTCGGATTCGTGCAGCACCATCCTTCCCCCCTCGCGCACGCCGAGAGCGGGGTAGTAGCCCGTCACATATCGAGCCGGTAGTCCGGCCGCGCGCGCGAGCACCGTCATGGACGTCGCAAAAAGGTCGCAATACCCCTTTTTCCCTTCAAAGAGGAACCAGTCCGCGGGGTCGCTTCCGGCC
>JBKJJL010000287.1:0-17176 GCA_046597875.1 Fimbriimonadaceae bacterium
ACCACGCCGATGTAGCTCAGGGGTAGAGCAGCTGTTTCGTAAACAGCAGGTCGTCCGTTCAAATCGGATCATCGGCTCCAGTTCATTTGAACCTAGGCTTTTTTGGCCTTCCGGGAGCGGCTTGTATACTTGGGTTGTATACTTCTTTGGAGTCGCTCCCTTTCCACGTGGATGTAATGGACCTCCGTTGTGCGTACGTCTGTGTGGCGCATGAGCCTTCGTAGGGTGTCTCGGTCGGTCTTCTGGGCCATCTCACTGGCGAACAGGTCTCGCAGGTCGTAGACCGGGCATCGGGCTATTTTGGCGGCGTCGCAGGCTTTGTGCCACATGGCGGTAATCGTGCGATCGTGCCATGGTTCGCCTTTCTCGTTTGGAAAGACGAAGATGGATTTGCGGGGGAGGGCTAGTAGGATTTGCTCGCAGATCTCTGGAATGGGGATGGACTGTTTGCCCATCGCGGTCTTCGATTCTTTCAGAGTGACCCAGCCATCCTCGATCTCAGACCACGTGAGGTTTGTCGCTTCCATCTTTCGCAGGCCCATGTTCCTCATGAAGCGGAAGATCGGGAGGAACCTAGGGTCGGCCTTGGTGAGAACCGCCTCGGCTTGGGCGTCGGTGATCATGGACCTTACCAGGGGGCTGTAGGAGATGGGGTCAGCAAGTTCGAAGGCGTTGCGCGTTGCCCAGCCGCACTTCAACGCGTAGCGGTAGAAGGCGCGGCCAACGTCGCGGACCATCTTGGCGGTTCGTGGCTTGCTGATTTTGGTGAGTTGGCGATCGACGACGATGGGCTCCAAGGTGTCCACGCGGATGGTGCCAAACATTTTCTTGAGGTAATCGTTGACGATCCATTTGTAGGCGCGCAACGTGTTCGGTCTGAGCTTGGTTTCCTTTGACTCGATCCAGATATCGAGGGCGTACGCGAGCTTCATGCCCTTGGTCGGCATGCGGCGAGTTTCACCTTCCTTCGTGGCGGCGACGCGGGCCCAAAAGTCGGCCTCGGATTCGGCTTTTCGTTGGGTTATGCGAGTTCGGATTCCTCCGACCGTGATTTGCGTCGCGATGCGACCGTTGCTGAGTTTGGTACCGGTGTTGTGGGGGCGGATTAGGCTCATTTACTTTTCCTTTTGTTGGGCTCGGCTTTCGGCCCTGGCCTTGGCTTTGGCTTGTAGGTGGTGCCCTTGCCGGCATGCGGCGGAACAGAACTTGGCGTCGGAGCGCGCTCGGTCGTCCAGGTAGCCAGTGCAGTATTCGCACCGTCTTGATGGGCGAGTGTGCCCGAGTACCTCGTTGGCAAGTGACACGTATATTGCAGCTAGCAAATTCTTGACAACGAGGAAATAGAGATTCTCATCGGGTGAAATCTTGATCAGGATTCTGCTATTGAGTTCATCGTTGATGAACTCGTGAAACGCAAGCCTCGCATCTGCCAGCGATATCGGAGCATTTTCACGTCCGGGAGGGAAAGAGTCAAGCACGGGGGACGCAAGCCAGCGCTTCAGCTCCCATCCGCGCCTCGAGTTCAGAAAGTCATGATCAGCGAGGTTAAGGGTGTCCCTGAGCGCATGGAGGCTGGCAGGTGACCAAGGCTCCTGAAGTACCTGCCAAACCTGAAGTAGGGTTCTGACGTTGGTGGTTTCATGCAGCCAAAGCCTATACGGCTCGCCGAGCCCGACAAATGTCCGACCGTCGCCAAGAATATAAGGGCCGTGAATGCTGAAGCCGAGAGTACCAAAGGTGTTGGCAAACTTCATGACGTCTTCCATAGTCTGAACATCTCCAAACTTGCGGTGGAGCAGCTTATCGTCAAGAGGGTTATAGGGAAGGTCGCCAGAGCCGGCCCAGGCTTCGACGACAAGGAATGGACCAGAGGTGCGGATGTCGTGGCAATGCCACAAGTCGTGCACGTAGCCTCCCTGGTAGGGATCAAATTTCCATTCGAGGGCCAGGGGCTCACTCTCGTCCGCGAGGGAAGGTACTAAATCGGCCCACGAGTGACCCTGGCGGGGAACACTCCACTGGGCGTGCAAGTGCCCATGCTTTGAGTTCCACTTGAGGCCGACGTTCCTGACGCTCTCGACCATACTTTTACGCATACGTCTATTGTGACGGATATAACTGTCAAAACGTTCATAGATGTTCGTCATACTCCATGTATACCACCTTGGAGGTGATAAGACAGCATGGAAAAGGCATTCTTAAAGATTTGTGAAGTCTCTGAGGTCATCGGACTTGGAAAGTCGATGACGTACAAGCTGGTTGCGGACGGGCATATCCCATCGGTGAAGTTGGCGGGCACGAAGGCGAGACGGGTTCCTCGCGAAGCGCTGGAACGGTGGGTTGCTGAACAGGTGAAGGGCACGGGAGCAAGGTGAAAGGCTAGTGGCTCCAGCAGCAGAGAGTTTCATGAGTTCCGGGTTATTGGCAGATGCTCGGCGGCTTGTACAGAGCGGCATCTCTGTCATCCCGATCAAGACGGATGGGACGAAGGCTCCGGCAGTCTCTACGTGGAGCCCCTACCGCGAGAGGATGCCCACCGACGAGGAGCTCACCCAATGGTTTGCGGGCGGGACTGCGGGCATCGCTGCGGTATGTGGGCCGATCAGCGGTGGGCTCGAAGTGATGGACTTCGACATTCCGGGCAAGGGCACACCCGAGCAGAAAACTGACTTCGCCCCGGCGTGGGAGCCATATGTTGCCCTTCTCATTGAACATGGGTACGAGGATTTGCTTAATAGGCTTGTTCTATGCTCTACTCCTTCTGGAGGGCGGCACTTGGCCTATCGGTACGCATCGCTCAAGGACGGGAACCAGGTATTGGCGCGAACCGAGGGCGGGAAGGTGCTGATCGAGACCCGGGGGTGTGGCGGCTATTTCCTGATCCATCCAACCCCAAAGTATGTGGAACTGAGGAGGCACATACACCAGGTGCAAACCATCACCGAAGAGGAACGGGAGACCTTGCACTCCATAGCCAGGATGCTTAACGAAAAGGTAGAGCGGGCTCAGGTGGCGAGTCACGAGAGCCACGCTCGCGGATCGTCGGGTGCTGGCTTGCGTCCTGGGGACGCGTACAACGACGACGGCAGCGAATCCCTGGAGGAACTGCTCATCGCGCATGGGTGGACTCCCCTTCCGCGGCGTCATGGCAAGTGGTTGAACTTCACCCGTCCGGGAAAGTCTGAGGGCATCAGCGGGGGAATAAGCGAGGAGACGGGGCTATTTCACGTGTTCACAACTTCGACTCCATTTGACGCCGGGAAAGGCTACTCTAAGTTCACCGTTTATGCGGTGCTCGAGCATGGTGGGGATTGGAAGGCGGCAGCTGGTGCGTTAAGGGGCAAAGGGTACGGGGAGAAAGGCGATCGCGTACGAGCAACCACGGGGATGCCCTCGCCGGGGGGAGATGAGGCAATAGCGGGGAGGGAGTTCATTACTTGCCTGGCCGACATTGCTGCGGTTCCGGTGGATTGGCTCTGGTATCCATATCTTCCGAAGGGCGAACCGGTGCTCCTTGCGGGTGATGGCGGGGTCGGCAAGACGTTTGTCGCGATGGCGATTGTTGCGTGCATTACGACCGGCAAACCCCTACCTTGGGGGAAGAATCCGCCGGTAGGCAACGTCCTGTTTGTGACTGCAGAGGATGACCTGGGGAAGGCGATCCGACCGAGGGCAGATAAGGCAGGTGTTGACCTGAACCGCGTGTTCGCTCTAGAGCTCAATGAGATTGTAAGGGAGGACGGCGGCTGGTATGCGATCGTACTAGCGGAGGCGCTGAAAAGAAACGTGGTCTTGATCGTGATAGACCCTTTGCAGGCGTTTGTTGCGCCGGGAGCCGACCTGAATAAGCTTGGGACCGCCCGCGCCGAGATGCGCGGGTTCCAGTCGCTGGCCAGAGAAACCGGGGCTTGTGTGCTCCTCATCACACACTTCAATAAGAACACGGGGGGAAAGGCGCAATACCGGGTGAACGGGTCCGCGGATATTGTTAATGCAAGCAGGTCTTCCCTCATGGCGGGCAAAGTTGAGGACGATGGTGACGAACTGTTTGTGGTCGCACATGCGAAGTCGAACTATGCAGCGCCGGGGCCAACGTTGCGGTATGAGGTAATCGATGATGGGGCCGACGAGTCCGGAATGCCTACATCCCGGTTCAGGTGGCTGGGGACAGTTGCCGTCACTGCCGAAGACATTTCGACGGGGCAAGGGGCGTCGAGCAAGGTAAATGATGCTAGCAAGTTCCTAACTGAGGTTCTGGAGAAGGGACCGGTACGGGAGGCGGAGATGCAGGCAAGAGCAGAGGCGGCAAAGATTTCGATGCGCACCCTTAAACGGGCGAAACGGCTCCTCGGGGTGACCTCTGCGCGTCAAGGAACGGGGTGGGTTTGGTCTCTCCCGAGAGGGCAAGATTTTCAAGGGTGCCAAGATTCGCCCTATGGCACCCTTGGCACCCTTGAAGGGTCTCAGGTTCAAAATGGCGAATTGAACATTGGGGCACTCGACAACCTTGGTCCTCTTGAAAGTCCGGCCGCATCCTCGACCGGGGGGATCGTGGAGGGGGTGATTGTAGCGGGCGTGGAGGAGTGATGAGCAGCGAGAACCTAATGGAACGGGTCGCCCGGGCGGGGGTCGAGCTCTGGCTCCAGGATGGGAATCTGCATTACCGAGGGCCGGAACGAGCCCTCTCCGAAAGCCTGCGCGCTGAGTTGGCGGCATCTAAACACGACGTAATCCGGCTTCTCGTCTGCGATCCTGCACTAGGTACGAGGGGAAGACACGCGCGGCTCTGTGCGTTGCTAGACGAGGCCGTAAACACGAGGCAGGGCAAAGGGCGGCTCTGGCAGGTGTTCGGGGGTCGGGTCGGGGTGGTGATCCGAGATCGCGTAGTATTCATGAATCCTTGGGACGTGATCTTGGATGAATAGACAGCCTTGGGCGCTTTGGGGCGTGTTCGCTGGGCCGGTGGGTTCCGCTGATAGCCTGGTCCCCCATGAGAACCTCAGCTCGTGCGCCAGAGGGTAGGAACGCCGTCCCTGTCGCCGCCCCGTCAGATTGTGTGAATCCGACCGTCGTGAAGTCTTTACCAAGTACCCCGAACGACTCCTCGGCACTAGCCAACTTGGGCTTGCCCGCATCCTTGCCCGGGGTAATGTGCATTGTACTGTCTGCTTGTGGCAATGCGCCTCCCGGTGCCCGTTGGGTGGGGAATGGCTGCACAGACTTGGGACTGCTACACCGCCGCCGAAGTTTTGGCGGGGTGGCGATCGCACGTTTCGCGGGACCGCACGATGCCCAATGACCACCTGCCCAACGCAACCCAAGAGAGCCACGCCCATGCCAGAAAACGGAACGAAAACGGAACAAAAGCGGAGTCTCCTCGCCCCGATTGCTACACCGCCGCCGAGGTGCTCGCGGGTTGGCCCAATCGATTCGATTGTAAGATAGTTAAGAGGGGAATCGTGGTGGTGCCTTCGGCGTTTGCGCCGCCCTCGAGCGCGCGGACGTAAGTCAAGACGGCCCCGGTTTAGGGACGCCAAAGCGGCTTGAGGGTTATCCCTTGTGATAGGCAGATAGCGTTTCGATGACGTTTGCCGTCTCGTTGACCCGTTTGACCATACCGACTCCGGGGGCATACCAGACGTTTACGACCCGACCTTGTGCGTTTTTGATTTCGATCTTGACGCAGTCTGCAAACGTGCCTGCTGGAGTCTCAACGGTTTCAATACCTGCGTGCCTGTACTGCACGTTATCTTCGACCTCGGTTCCGCCAAAATCGGGTTTGATCGCCTCGACCGTCCATTTGCTTTCCGGTTTGTCCGGCCGGTTGCGGCGATAGATGCGGTAGGCGTCTGCCATAACCTGGTAGGGCACGGTCCTTTCTCCGACTTTTGTCTCGAACCTGGCTACCTTGCTCGAAAGTACTTCGGCACATCCGACCACCCTCGTCTTGTACGAGGTGGACCCCGAAGGGCCCTGGACCGTGTACGTCCACTCGGTGCCCGGGACAAAGGGAAGGATGTCCGTTCCTTGTGCGCTGATGCTGGGGAGGGCCCCGAAGACGTTCTTGACCGACACGTCCACTGGATCACCAGCGCTGATGGGCTTCAGGCCCCCTTCGATGAGCTTTTTGGACAGGGCCTGGATGTTCTTGAGTCGCTTTTCAGAGGCGGGGTGAGAGCGTGCATACTCAGGCGTCCTAGACCCTGATTCAGCCTCTAACCGAACAAACGCCGACAAGCCCTCCCCCACCTTGTCCGGAGGAAAGCCGGCCCTCAGATAGATTTCGGTCCCGAACTCGTCTGCCTCTGTCTCATGTTGCCGGCTATAAGCGAGATACTGAAGGGTCCTGTCTGGTGCGTCATATCGAAACTTGGTCAGGACCCCGGCGAGGACATCTATCAGGGTGTCGGTCTGTCGCTGTCTCAAGTCTCGTGCCCAGTGTCTCCGGATGGCGTGTCCCATTTCATGACCGAGAGTGAAAGCCAACTGAGCATCTTCGGGCATTGCCACTAACAATCCCTCGTGTACAACCATGTACCCCCCTGGATAACATCCTGCATTGACTTTATTGTTGACGTCCACGATGACGACAGCTTGAAATGGGTACGGACGATTGGGCAAGGTTTCTTGCAGCTGATCCAAAATACGCTGAACCCTACGCCTGTACGTTTCGTTTGCGGAGAGCATTCCCGAGCGAAGCAATCCTTCGTAGTAGGTGCGACCCCACTCAATTTCAGCTTGGGTGTCGGTTTTTGAGAAGATTTCCTGAGCAAATGCGGTACTCGCAACTAAGCATGCTGCTATACCGACAAACCGACCCGCGCTCATTTCGGGGGTGCCTCACCATAATAAGCCGAATGCGCAGCTGCGCACTCTGCGGCCGCGACCGAGTCGCCAAGTTCGGTGAGAATGTCGGCGAGGACAAGGTTGGCGCGTGGATGATTTGGCGCGGACTTGATTACTAAGTTCATCGCCTCTACGGCCCCCTGAGGATCATCTAAGCGGTGCTTGATCAAGCCTTGAACGAACCTGCCTTCAACGAAGCTAGGGGCGAGCGCCAACAACCTGTCACAGTAGCCCAACGCCAGTCTCACTTGTCCTAAGTCGAGCAGCGCCGTCGAGACATTCAGAAGGGCGATTTCATCGCTCTCGTTCCTCCTGAGCTTTCGGAGGGAGTCAAGGAGCACGAACGAGGCGTTGGCCTGCGGATAGGCGAAACCGCTGATCGCCACCTCGCTTCCAGACAGGTAGCCATACGTGAATCCGGAGAAGTAGCCGGAGTTGCGTTTAGCGCCAACCCTGCCTAGAGTGAGGGCTTCCCGAATGGCCACTATCGCTTGATCGCGCACCATAGGGGCATCTTCTGCCCCTTGGGACCGCTTCTGCTCAGATAATGCGAATACGAGGATGCCGTATTGGTTCCAAGTGAAGAAGTCCTTTGATCGCTGCTGGCCCTTTTCTAACCCCAACAGCGCTCGGGACTCCGCGACGGCTTTCTCGAGGTCGAAGACGGGCAGTTGACCGCCCTTCATTTGGAGCGCGGCCCATGCAATATCTCTTTGGACCGTGTTTTGAGAAGGGTCTAGGGTGGCGGATTCCGACAGCTTCGCCACCGCTTCTTCGAAGCGCCCAAGATCGAGCAATGCCCGTCCCAAGTCAGCGAGTGCGGACGGGCTCTTCGGGTCTGCGGCGTGCGCCTTTTCCACCTCGGCCAGCCGTAACTTCCCTCGGAACTCGATCACCTTCGAGTTTGTTCCGCTGGACGGAAAACCAAGGAGCTGCTCGTTCACGCGACCCGCCGACTTGAAGTCCTCGGCTCTAGCGTAGGAGAGGCCGGCCGTGGCAAGCGAGGTCGGCGAGATGAAGCGGGGCAGGTCTTTATCCTTGATCTTCTTCGTGATGACCTCGGCCGTGGAGATAACGTCTTTGTCCCGACCCGACTCATACAGTGCGCTCATGTAAAGATCAGCCGCTCCCGTATCTTTGGGAGAGTAAAGCCAAAGTTCTCCCGCCGGTTCGACGGCAGAGGCTGGGTCGCCGATGCGCATGCTTAGCCGAGCCGCCATGTCCCAGTCGAAAGGCTGCTTGCTTCCGGACTTTGACAGCTTGAGGAACGCATCTCGCGACTCAGTCAGCTTAGACGCCCTGTAGAGTTCGACTGCTGCGTCTCTGGATTGGGCGTCGGCGGAGTCTGCCCCTTTAGCAAGCGTGTTGACAACGACCATGACGATCGATTTGGAAGGGTCAAAGTCAACCTTCGCTTTTGAAACGGCAAACCAAACTCTGTTCGCCATCAACTTCTCCTTCCCAGACGCCTGGTAGTCGCCGATAAAGGCCGCCGTACCGTCGCTACGCAAATCCTTTTCAAGTTTCAGTTTTTTTGCGCCCTTCCATAGGTCCGAAAAGGCGACGACCTCGGTCGTTTTAGCGAACTCTTGGCTGTATGCTCGAATCGAGACACTAAGCTTGACCTTGTCTTTCGGGAAGGCCGTAGATGGGTTTGCGGAGGCGCTGACGATGCGAACAGCGTTCCATCCCCTCGCCGCCACGGACGTGCCTGCGTCGGGCTCTTGAACCAGCAAGATTGGCTCGACGTCGATTCGAAACTTGCCGGCATCGGTCGATCTTGCCGTCACAACCCCTCGAAATGGTTTGTAGCCAGCCGCGGAAACAGAGACGGCAACTCTTGAGACATCGATTCGCTTGGTCGTGTTCGTAGCCGTACCAAACAGCATGCCCAGGGGACTCGAGAGGAGCGCCCTTCCCACATCGAAGTTATGAGAAATTCTTCCCAGGATCAGTTGAATGTGATAGGCACCGAGGTTGTCGGTCTTACCCGTCGACTTGCCCTTTTCCTCGAAGCCGTTGTCAGTATTCCCTAGCACAACGGCGCTAGGGATCGGCATTCCCGTCTTTGCGTCATAGACTCTTCCGTAAATGTGCCCCCAACTAGTCGGATCCACACGGGTATCTTTCTTTGGCTCCGCGTCCTTCTTGACGTCCGACTTCTGACTGTATGCCGCTCCAACGCACCCGGCGAGGAGGATTACGGCAACCCCTCTTGACACAACGGTGATTACTCTTCCCATTAGTCCACTATATCACGGGACGAGTCGCGATCACCAAATTCTGTGTTTTTTTTGCTCCTTCTGATCTAGGCGAAGGGTGACCAACGCCCCGATATGGGTGGATCATCAGTGAGCTTCGGCTAAGACCCTTTGCCCAAAGGCGTCCAGATCCGATTCGGCTACAGTGGCTAAACTGAATGACTTGAGCATGGCTGTAAGCTGCCTGTAGGCTTCCGCGAATTTCGCCGTGGGCTCTGGAAGGGCGAAAGTCACGGTTGCGACATTCTGCTTGCCCAGTAGCTCTGCATAGAGGACCGTCTTAGCGTGGAGCGACGTTGTTTCCTCAACGCTTGGGCGGATAACGAGGGCCTTGAGGAGGTTAGTCTGCCCGTTTTTGTACTCGAAATCCGCTCGGAATTTTGCGTGCGTGTAAGGAACCGGTACGGGCTGGGTCGGAACCTTAACAATCCCATCGAAAACGTCGCGCTCGAAAACGTTGCGCAACGGAACGAGAGCCGACAGTCCACGCTCCCGATGAATCATATCGCCAATCGCCCGGCCGCCTACGAGCTCGTCGAAGAGTTCGGTAAGTGTTTCGAACGGGTCTTCGACCCGGACATTCCGCGGAGAGCTTAAGATCAGGTCATTTCCCCGGGTTTGCCGGAATTGCTCGAAATGCTCGAAGTTGACAAGCTTTGCTGCTTCGCGGTTGATTCGGTTCTGCAGGAAGTGCTTTGCGTTGTTGAGCGCCGTTAAAGCGTCGCTCGCGACATGAAAATACCGGCGAGGGCGGTCGTTATGGCTGGCAAACTTCGGCAGGACCAAGCCACGCTCGGGGACGATAAGAACCACCCCGACATTGGCAAACTCGCTCTGCGATGGATCTGGGCAGTATTGGACTAGGCTGTACCAACCTTTCATTCGTTCACGATTTCCCACGATAGTTGTGGCCCGATTTGGGTGCGGGCGTCCCGGCAAAAGTTCTTTACTACATAGTCGCGTCGGCCGCAAAGAAACGTTCTCACCGACGCTGCGATCCCTGAACCAACCTCCCATTCCTTGGGAATGCCGTTAAGCACGGCATCAATCTGATCATCGGTAACTCTACCCAGGGAGGTAAGGGCTCGGTTAACGCGGTCTTGATCTATATAATCAATAAACGCGTCGAAGACCCCATAGATTCCATCATCTCGGATTCGCCAGAACTCGGAAACCTTGGTTGACAGCTCGCCCATTCGTCCTATGCAATGGGAGAAATCCATGGCAATCAGGCGGTATTCGTTCGGCCCCAGCCCTTCCGACGAAAAGAAGACGTTGTCCTGATTCTTGCGGTCCCCGCTCGGGGAGTGGCGGTCGTAGTTGGCGAGCCACGTATCCAGGACGATCAAGCTGGGGATGTCATGCGGATTCACCAGCAGCTCCAAGGTAGATCGCGTTTCATCCCAAGTGGTGCCAGCCTCTTGGCGGGTGATGAACGCTGGACCCGGCTGTTCACTGCTGGTAGGCTCAAACGGCACGTCGTCGTCGGTGAGGTTCAAAATCGCGAAGTCAAATGTGGGCAAACCCATTGCCTTTGCCAACGAGGTGCCAATCCATTCACACGCCAGCCCATGTGGCCCCGTCTTGTTACCCAGGCACTTGATATAGGCCTCGCCTGCGTCGGTATGTATGCGGCAGGTCTCCATACTCGTTTCGAGACGAGCACCGAAGCGCTTAAAGTACTTGGGGTTCCACTTCATGACTCAGGCCGCCGGTTCCCCCGTAGTAGTGGTGCGTCTCAATCCTCGTCAAAATGACACCATTCCCGTTCTTCCAGACTGCGGAGGTACTCGCCAATCTCGTCCAACTGCCCTTGAGCTTCAGCCCACGCCAGATGGTTCAGGAAGCGCAACTGCTTTGAAATCGGCGTTGACACATGCCAAGCCGCGAGAATAAGCGGCAGTGGAGGCTCCCAGCCACCCGTTGGCTTTTGCACGGTGTTCCTAAGCATGCCGTAGAGCCTGTTCCAGGCATCGGGCATGGGACAAAAGCGGTCGTTAATGGTGCAGTATTCCCAGAGGATATCGAACTTCCCGTCTTCAGTCATTCCGGCTCCCTTGATTCTCCCCCCAGATGCGGGCGAGGGTGGTTTGGATCTTTTGCTCGAAGCGGGTGATCAGTTCCCGGTTCGCGGCGACGAGGGCTTGCTCGGCTTCGATCTCCGCCACGATCGCCTGCTGCGCGGCGAGGGGTGGGAGGGGGATTTTCAACTCCTTCAGAATTCCTTGCGAAAGGTTCCGAATGTTCGCGCCCTGGCCGACGGTCTTGATCATCTCGGCGAAGTCTCGCGATTTGAAGAAGTGCCCGAAAAAGACCGGCATCGCTCGCTTGTCGTGGATTCGTCCGCGAATGGTGAAGCCTGAAAAGGTGGTGGGCTCAAGCGGCGGTGGGACGATGAGGGAGCGACCGACGAGGGCGGGATTGCCGTTGGATCGGACAAACAGAATGTCTCCCTCTTTGACCAGGTAGTCATCACCGAGCGGAGCATCCAAGTGGACTTCATCCAAGTCATGCAACTGGGCGTAGAGGTGCTTCTGAAAATCGCTGACGCCGATGATCTTCACGATGTGGCCAGAGGAACCCTTGTTGAAGTTGAGGCCGTTCTTGAACGCACAGATTTCGCCAAGCTGAACGGTCGGCCAGTCGGGGCAGATGGGGATGTGGGGGCGGTAGTTGTCGAGGACGGCGCGGGCACCATTGATGACTCTTTGGTAGCCCTCGATCTCCGCGACGATCTCCTTCTGCATCTCCAGCGGCGGCAGGGGGATTTGGAAGTTCTCAACGTAATCGCGAGGCACACGCTGCAATCCGCCCGTGCCGGTCATCTGCGCGACGGCTGCTTCCCGAAAGAGCGGGTGCATGACGCAGAAGTAAACCCACTCGGGCATGACCTTCCCATTGGTCCGTAGCACGTAGAACTCGCTGGAGCCAAAACCGATTCCGTTGCGTAGTCCGCGAGCGATGCCGGCTTTGCCGTTCTCAAAGCAAGGCGTGACCTTGGCGAGTAAGACATCATTGTCCTCAAAGTACGTGTAGCTCGCAGTGACTTCCGATAGCTGTTTCTCTTGGCTGGGCTGAAACGAAATGCGATTCTCGTTTAGGTCAGCCATTGGAACGAACGAGATGCGCGTTTCAGGCTTCTCGGTAAGGTGGCTTTTCCGTGGATTCACGATGCAAATCTCGCTGAGCTTCACCAACGGAAAAATGTTCGTTTGAGCACTGCCAACCCGATACCGCTCGCCGCTGAGGTTGTAGTCGCCCTTCGCGGCGATCCTCTCTTTTGAGACGACGAGAAAGGGCGAAGAGGTAAGGGCGAAAGTCGCCGGAGACGAGAGATACACTTTGAGGGCGTTCTGCACGCCCGGGAGATCGTTCTTCTCAATCGCGAGGCGCTGTGCGCCGAGGCCGAAGCCGTCGTTTTCTATCTTGAAGAATGCGATTGTGTCGTTTTGCCGGGCAAGTTGCTTGTCAAGGATTAGGATGCTTGTCTTTACCCCGGCATAAGGATTGAACACACCTGAAGGCAAAGATACGACCGCGACGAGAGCACTTTCGACGAGCATCTTGCGAAGAGATTTGTAAGCATTCCCGTTTTGGAAAATGATGCCCTCGGGAACTATTATTGCGGCGCGGCCTTTGGATGTGAGGTGTTCGGCCATGTAGTCCACGAATAGCACTTCGCTGCGGCTGGACTGGACCGAAAACCTGGTGTGAGGGCGGATGCCTCCTTTTGGGGACATGAAGGGCGGGTTGGCAAGGATAACATCGGCAATCTCGTTCCACTTTTCCTCGCTCGTCAGGGTGTCGTACTCATCTATGTGGGGCTCATTGAACCCATGCAAGTACAGATTCACCAAGCTGAGCCTCACCATGTCGGGCGAAATGTCGTATCCCTTGATGTTTCGAGCGAGCCGTTTGCGGTCGTCGGGAGTCAGCAGGTCGCCGGGGCGGTCCTTGGTATTCGCTTTGAGGATGTGCTTGTAGGCGGAAATCAGAAAACCGGCGGTGCCGCACGCGGGGTCGAGAATCACGTCGTCCTTCTTGGGGTCCACGACCTCGACCATGAAGTCAATGATATGGCGCGGCGTTCGGAACTGGCCGGCGTCGCCTTGGCTGCCAAGGACGCTCAGGAGGTATTCGAAGGCGTCTCCGAGATTCTCGCTATGATCGTAGGTGAACCAGTCTATTTCCTTAAGGAAGCTCTTGAGGGTCTCCGGATCGCGGTACGGCAAGTAGGCATTCTTAAAGATGTCGCGAAAGAGCGGGGGAACCGCGGGATTCTCGTTCATCTTGCTGAGCGCTTCGCTATAGAGATTGAGGGTATCGGTAGCCCCCACGCCGGGGCCGAGCATTTGGCTCCACCCATAACGCGCGAAGGGGCCAGTGAAGAACTTTCGCCCCCCTCCCAGTTCCTCTGCTTCGGCGTCCATATCGTCCATGAACTTGTAGATCAGGGCGATGGTGATCTGCTCCACTTGGCTCTTTGGATCGGGCACTTTTCCAACGAGGATGTCGCGGCAGGAGTCTATACGGCGTTTGGTGTCTGAGTTCAGCATGGCGGGTTACATGAAGCGGTTAAGAGTCACGTAATCCTTCACGTACTCAGGGATGCGCTGCCGCCAAGCCTCGGGAACCGCCTTGAAGTCCTTCATGCCGAAGGTCGGATTGACGTTGAGGGCGGTGAGGTTCTTGGTTTCAATGATGTCGCGGACGTGGCTGTCCGAGATGTAAGCCTTAAAGTAGTACTTGAGGGCTTGGAGGTTCTTGACTTCTTCGGGTTTCAGATCGAGGATGAGCTTTTCGAATTCTTCGTCCAGCAGTTCATCTTTGGATTTGAATTTTGTGATGCGGCCAACTGCCTTTTCCAGCAGTTCCCGCAAGGTGAGGCGTCGGTCTACTCCGGCGGCCTTGCGCAACTTTTCGAGATTGTAGAAATCTTCCGGGCGGTTGAAGATGTGTTCGGTGACGTATTCGGTGGCCTGGTCCCACTGTCCCTCGGCGATTTGCTGGGTAAGGGTTTCGTCGGCGCGGACGGCGTCCTCAAACCGCTCGAAAAGCATGCGATCTATCTTCATGCCCTCGTATCCGACTTGGTGCTCTCTGACGGTTAGGATGTCGTCAGGATCGAAGTTCTCGTACGTTCCGACGACGACGGGCGGATTGATGGGAGGATTAGGCTTATCGACGTGGGGCCCGACGGGGAGCTTGATCACCTCGTCGTATTGGAACATATCTTCGAAGTACTGGCAGTTGGCAAAGAAATCGAAGAACTTGAAGCGGGTCTTTTTTGGTTCGGCGATGTCATCGGTGCGGCTTTTGTCACGGAGTTCGAGGAGGTGATTGTGTTTACGGGTGCCTCGGCCCTTGATCTGGACAAAGTCGGACGGCGAGAAGACGGGCCTCATGAGGGCGATGTTGAGCAGGTCGGTACAGTCGTATCCGGTGGTCATCATGCCGACGGTAACCGCCACCCGAGTTTTGCTGGTCTGGTAATCGGAGTCGAAGTTACCGGTTCCGGAAAGCCTATTGTTTGTGAAGTTGATCGTGAACTGCTGCGCGGAGGGTACCGAGGAGGTGATCTGGATAGCGAAGTCGCTGCTGTACTTACCGGGAAACACTTGGTCGGCCATTTCGTTCAGGATTTGGACGATCTTGGCGGCGTGCTTTTGGCTCACCGCGAACACGATACACTTTCCGAACTCACCGGTAACGGGATCGCGCAGGCCGCCCTCCATGATGGTTTTACAGAACGTTCGGTTGGTGGGCTCGCTAAAGAAACGGTGTTCGAAGTCGCTGGCTCCGAACGGGTCTTCCCCGGATTCATCGGGGCCGGTGGGGACTGCGACGGCGTACCCTTCTTCGCTGAGCAGCTCGGTGGTGATCGCGGTGCGCGCATCCACGACGTATGGATTGATCAAGTAGCCTTGCTTTACTCCATCGAGGAGGGAGTATCGGAAGGTGGGAATGCCCGACTCGCATCCGAACGTGCGGTAGGTGTCCAATAGAAGGCGCTTTTCCGCTTCGCGCGGGTCTTTTGTCGCGGGCTTATCGGGATCGAAGTGCTTGAGGTAGTCGCGCGGGGTGGCGGTGAGCCCGAGCTTATAGCCGACGAAGTACTCAAAGACGGCGCGCGCGTTGCCGCCAATTGAGCGGTGGGCTTCGTCCGAGATTACGAGATCGAAGTCGGTTGGGTTAAAGAGCTTGCGATATTTGTTGTCGAAGAGAAGGGATTGGACGGTGGTAACTACGATTTCCGCCTTCATCCAATCTTCTCGGTTTTCCTTGAAAATGACGGAGGCATAGTCTTGCTTGAGGAGCTTTTTGAACGCTTTCAGAGCTTGGTCTTCGAGTTCCAGGCGATCTACCAGAAAGAGGACGCGCCGGGCGTTGCCAGTCTTTAGAAAGAGCTTGATTACGGCGGCGGCGGTTAGCGTTTTGCCGGTCCCTGTCGCCATCTCGAACAAGTAGCGAGTCTTGCCTTCGCGTGTGGCCTTTTGGATGGCTTCGACCGCTTGGACCTGGTACGGTCGCATGAGGCGAATGCCGTTCTTTTCGAGAAAGTCCGCGCGCTCGTTCTCGTTGATCCATCCTGCTTCCTTGGCATAGGTGGGGTGCTGGGTGAGGGCGATATAGTCTTCTTGTATGACTTCAGCGACGAGCTTTTTAGGATCTGGCGCGAACTTCTTGTAGCTGGAGGCAGCCGAACCGCTTGGGAATCGTGTGATGATGACGGGGTTGCCGTGATCAAGGTCCCAGAAGTAATGGACGTTGCCATTGCTGAGGATGACAAAACGACAGTTAAGGGCACGGGCGTACTTGCGCGCCTGTTCCTTAGCGATGAGAGGTTCGATGTTCTCCTTTTTTGCTTCGAGGACGATTAGGGGGAAGCCCCTGTCGTCGAGGAGGAGGAAGTCCACAAACCCGTTGGCGGTCTTTTCAAAGTCTTCGCCGAGGTCGTTGACTTGGGATTCGGTTAGCTTTACATTGGGCTCGAGGACGATGTTTGCATAGCCTTCGGACGTGTCAAAGAAGCGCCAACCTGATTCCTCAAGTAGGCGGTTTATCTTTATGCGTGCGCTTGCTTCCTTCCCCGCCACAAATGCCCCAGTTGTGATTATCGCACGGCGGACGGGCTATTGGGTACTTAGCGGGCCAGAAACCGAACACTCTGGACGTCATATTGTGCGCGCAGCGGCTTTGCGGTGGTCCGAGAGATATGCGAGGATCATGCGCTGGTACACGAGCTGAGTATAGGTTTCGCGCTCGGATTGATTTATTCGATGAATACCGGATGGGAAACGTCCAACTGATGTGGCGAAGTTGTTCAGGATTTCGCCACGTGGGTGGAGACAAACCCGATGTATGCAACCGAATTTGGTATTCACCTTGAGCATCTACCGATTACGCTCGGTGAGGCGGCGTATCGTACCGGCAAGTCCGAACGAGTTTTGCAGCGGGCGGCAAAGCTGGGGTTGCTCCGCGCGTGGTGGGCCCGTGGCCGGTGGGTTACGACGCAAGTCGACGCGGAGCGGTATCTCGAGGACTACGGACGGAAGCGAACGGCCTAGGCCTGCGGGGTTATTCCTGTCAATAAAAGGGGGGCTGGCGAAGCTGAAGAACCGTTCCCGGCGCTGGTTCGTCGTGTCTTATGTCGTTTGCTCTGGCGTTCTTGCGCCTCGAGGTACTGCGGAATCGGCTTAGAGCCCGATGAAAGAGTTGCGCGATGACCGCCGGGCTCACGGGGAACGGTGCGGCGCACGCCTGTGCGAATGGCGACGAATGAGCAGCAGGCTTGACGCGGTTCGCGAGCCCTCCGGTCAAGTAAGCGCCGAACGCGTCGGAAGTGACGTTAGGAAGCGGACCAACTTTTATATACTTCTTTGTATACTTCCGCACTTTCGGAAGGTGTCCATCAGGTTCCATACAGGTTCAGGAAGGGACCACTCTGGAGCCTATGCCGATGTTTCGTAAACAGCAGGTCGTCCGTTCAAATCGGATCATCGGCTCCAGATTGCAATCCGCTCGTGCGTAGCACAACATGACATGAATGTCCTTGTCGACTAGGATGC
>JBKJJL010000010.1:0-7980 GCA_046597875.1 Fimbriimonadaceae bacterium
ACGATTCAGGAAATGATGGCGAAGTACAAGTTGGTCCTGGAAGACGTCCGCTACGAGGGCCGTTGGCAATGGCGTCCGACGTTAGTCTGGGGTTTAGTCTTTGGCATTTTGTTATTCTTTATCTTGCAAACGTTCCTCGTCGCTCCGCCTACTGAGTTTCTTTATTACAACTTCTAATGAGCAATCTTACTGCCAAAAACGAAGATCAGAATCCAGGTCGATTTGGCCTTGGATTGGCGCTGGGTGTCGTCCTGATGGCGGCATTTTGGCTCGGGAGTGTCTACGGACAGTTGGGCGCTCCGACCGGATCTAGCGAAATACCTTTCCAACTGATTCAAAAGAAGTCGAAGGCAGTTGAAGCCGCAAGTCGGCCCAGAATTCTCCTCTTCGGCGGGTCAAGTACGCGCTTCAGCTATAAGGCGCGCGTCCTCACGCAAGAGCTTGGACGCCCAACGATAAACTTCGGGATCACGGCGGGCCTCCAAGTTCGCTACATGTTGGAGCAAGCGCGAAAAGTTGCGAAAACGGGCGATACCGTGGTCTTTATCCCGGAGTACTCAATTTACGAAGACGAGCTCCACTGGTCCATGATGGACTACGTCCTTGCGCATGACCCGAGTTACTTTAGGGCATTACCCATGGCAGAGCAACTGAAATGGGCCGGCAGCATTCCATTCCGAAGACTTTTTAATGGACTCCTGTCACGTGCAAAGCCGGGGTGGGACTTTAAGCTCTACACACCGGACGAAATCGACGAATTCGGCGACGAAGCAAATCACCCTGCGAGCCTGAGAAAGGCAGAGCTGGTCAACGAAAAGCAGCCGTTCAAGAAGTACAAACTGATTCCCACGAAAGGCATCAAGCCACTCGTCGAATCGTTCGCCAAGTGGTGTAAAGAGCAGGGGATCCAGCTCGTGGTTACTTACCCCGCAACAATTGTGTTTCCGGAATACAGCAAGGAGCCCTACACATCCACCTTCGCCCGAATACGCGCCCTCTATGATGGACTTGGGATTCCCGTCATCGGGGAACCGATGGACTTCATGTATCCGAAGAGCGAGTTCTTCGACATGGAGTACCACCTCACCAAGGAAGCCGCGGAGGTGAACTCGCGGAAGTTTGCGAATATGATACGACCGATCTTGAGGAGTAGCACCCCTTGAGCCCCAGCGGTGGACTGAGCCGCATATTTGGGGGGGATGGCCTTAAGGCACGAGTTGCGCTGGGCGTCATGTGGAGCCTCCTCGGCGCGGCGATGCAAAACGGGGCTGACTTGATTGCCTCATATCCCCTCGCGCACATTCTCGGGCCCGAGGAGTGGGGTGCGTTCGGCTTGGTTCAACGCACCCTGCTCACCTTTGGCCTACTTACGGCAGCAGGATTTCAGACCACACTCACGAAGTACGTGGCCGAACTGCGAGACACCGACCCAGCAAAAGCCGGCCGCATCATCGGCCTGGTCGCGGTCATCACACTCATGCTTAGCGCCTTGTCTGCGGCGGTGCTGGTTGCGTTTTCTGGACCGCTGGCGACTTCCCTGTTCCTAAAGCCGGAACTCGCTCCTATGCTCGCTGCATCCTCGATTGCCTTGCTGTTCACCGGCTACAACGGAGCTCAGCAAGGTGCCCTTGCCGGAATGGAAGCCTTCCGGGCGATCGCAACACTTGGCCTTATTCGGGGGATCCTCGCAATACCAATCCTCATCATCGGAGCCAAGTTTTACGGTCTACCCGGCGCGATCTACGGGCTCGGCGTAGTCGCCGTTCTCGTCGCAGCGATCAATCAATACATCATTCGGCGCGAGAGCGAGCGCCGTGGCTTAGCCGTTAAGTTTGAGTGGAACAAAAACGACGCGAAGCTCATCGCGGGATTTGCAGGCCCCGGCGTGATCACGAGTTTCTGGTTCACCGCCTGCCCCTGGATCGCGTGTTCGTACCTCACCCGACAGCCCGACGGCCTCAAAGAGATGGGCATCTACAGCTCGGCCGATCGATGGCGGCTGCTCCTCTTGTTCGTGCCGGTAGTCCTGGGGCGGCCATTCTTATCGATTTTGTCCAACCTGAAAAGCAAGAACGAGGTCGAAGGATACAGAAAGGTCTTGCGGTCGAACCTCCTGATCTCCTCCGGCGTGAATCTCCTCGCCGCGCTTGTGGTCATCGCTGCTTCAGGCGTCATCATGCGTGGCTATGGCCCCGAGTTCCAGGAGGGCAAGATGGTGCTCATCCTCTTGGCGGCGAGCACGATTGTTTCCGCCCCGACCAGCGTTCTGGGTTCCGCGCTCCAGAGCATGACCAGGCAGTGGGGGCTTCTCGCTCTCAATACGGCGTGGGGGATCGCCTTCTTGGCAACGTCCTTCTATCTCGTGGAACGCTGGGGCGCCGTTGGCCTCTCGGCAGGATTCGTTGTCGCCTATAGCCTCCATCTGGTGCTCATGTCGTTCTTCTATCGTTGGAGCATGTGCGAATGGCAGCGTGCGGTCAAGGCGGCACCGGCATGATGGCTTCCTCGACTCCCGATTACCGAGCCATGAACGAGAAGGCCGGTGGGTACGTTTTATGGTTCCTCATCCATCTCACGCCGCTGGCCTTTCACTGGCTCATGACGATGGATCCGAAGGCTGCCTACACTCCGTGGCTGATGCTTCCCCACGTCTACGCGATGGGGCTAATCGTCTTCCACGATTGGCGCATCTTCAAGACCTTGTTTACCCCGGCCGCGATCATGTGCCTCGTCAACGGCCTACTCGTGCTCATGCCGATGGCCATGAACGACGTCGCTATCTTTTCGGTTCTGCGGGTTCGGCCGGATACGTACGTTTCGGGATCTTGGATGTACCTCGTCTTTATCGTGGTGACGGGGATCGTCTACATGTGGCGTCGTAGAGGTGTGGTCGATCAGCCGCCTCCGGTCACTCAATCCTTCCTGGATCGAGGCATCGCCTACTTCGGTCCGCTCGCATGGATCAACGGCGTTTTGGCCCTTATTCTCACCCTTTCCCTGATCTTCATTGGAGGCGTCAACATCATCGCCTGGGCAGTCGATCCGTTCAACTCGGGTGAGTTCGAAGCAGCGCGGCGGAGCGGGGCGAGTATGGTCGTGAACTTGCTTATCGGCGGGTGTAATCTCATGGCGGTTTCGGTCGCCATCTGCGCGGCCCGAAAGCGCTGGAAACAGATGTTCATCGGACTCGGGATCATGTTCGTCTCGACCGCGCTGATCGGAACCAAAAGCATCCTGTTCTTCCCCCTTCTGGCCGGCATGCTCCTGTTCGGATTCTGCGCGCGAACATTACAAACGAAGACGATCGCGAAGATCGTTGTGGCGGTCACGGTCATGCTTCCCCTGTCCTTCCTTTGGCGAGGAAACGCAACCCCCGCAACCCTCCTCGTCGACTTGGCAGACTATAACAGCGTCTTCCATTTCGCGTCGCGCACCTCAACCGAAGTACCCGTAAACCCAACCTATTTCAAGCCCGACGGGCTTCTTCTCTATCTCGTTCCCAGGGCAATTTGGTCGGGCAAGCCGAAGGAAATCAGTATCACCTCGTCGGTTTTGGACTATCGCCTGATCAGTTGGTATCTGCCGGAAAACCGCAGCGTTGCGACGATGGGTCTCGCGGAAGCGTGGGCCGCGTTTGGCATGATTGGAATGATCTTCTCGGGCATCGTGTGTGGCTACGGCACCGCCTATGTCACCCGCACCATGGCCTCACCCAGGAGCTACATGGAGCTCATGTTTGGCACGTTCATCGTCATGCAGGCCTACTACCAGCTTCGGGTCGGATTCCTGACGACGTTCTGGTATCAACTTGGATTCACCTTGGCGATCGCCGCCTTTGCGCGATGGCTCGTCCGTCGCAAGTTCGGGGATGACCATGTCTGAAATTGTGTACGTGGTTCATGCGGACGGCGCCAACGCGACGGTTACCCGGAATTTGGGAACGCTCACGAAGCTCGGGCTGCCTATCGTTCTGCTGGGCTGGGACCGCTTTTGCGATCAAGGCGCGAAGGTGAAGCGCGTAGCTGGCGTTGAGTACCGGTACATTTTTGAAGGGGGCGGCATGAAACAGGGCACGTCGGGCCGCCTGATGATTCCCTGGTGGAAGGCGGTAACCCGTGCCGCCATGGCAAGAAAGGCGACGTTCTACTACGTGAGCGGATTCCAGAGCGCGGTTCCGATATGGCTGCTCACAAGGATATTTCGCAAGCCTTATATCTATCACATCCACGACAACATCAGCGCCTCATTTAAGTTCAGCGACAAGATGAGGCGGAAACTGGATCGCATGGATCGCAAACTCATCCGCGATGCGGCACTCGTGATTGTTCCCGGCGAGGATCGGATCTACCCGTACGCGCAACCGTATCGCGAGCACATATTGGTGGTGCCGAATGTGTATCCGGAAGTCGGCGTCACGCCTCCCCCGCGTGATCCAGCCGAGCCGATGACCGTCCTCTTGCACGGTAGCCTCCAGAAGGTCCGAGGTGCCCAGTTAGTACTCGACGCGACGCGTGATATCGAAGGCATTCGCCTCATTGTCGCGGGTCAGCTTCCTGAATCCGACGTTGAAGAGGTTCTGAAAAAGCATCCGTTTGCGGATTATCGCGGCTTTATGGATGGTGAGCAAGCGAGTGCTTTATACGCCGAGGCGGACCTCGTGTGCATGCTGTACGATCCTGCTCTTCTGATCAACCGAACCGCGCGGCCGATGAAGTACGGCGAGTCGCTGCGCGCTGGCCGGGCCGTCCTCATGAATCGCGAAGTGGGACTTTCTGCCGAGGTTGAAGCCGAGGGCGTCGGTTTCCTTTGCGCGTACGATCTGTCGGCCGTTAAGGCACTGATCGAGCGCTTGCGGGACGACCGAACCGCGCTTTTGGAGGCCGCCACAAAAGGTAGGGCACTGTACGATCGAAAGTATCGATGGGACGTCTTCGAAGGGGAAATGCTCACTCGCATCCGCGAGGCCGCTAAACTTTAGTTGAGAAGTCCCCCATCCGAAACGGAGGCAACGTCAACGGGGTTGAGTTCGTGATGTGCGTCAAGCTCGGATGTTCCGAGCATCTAAACATGAAGTTTGGTCTGCCTGAGTTACACCCGCCCCAGCGCAATCCTGACCCAAACTAAAACACTCAAAAGGCGCAACAACAAATTTCCTGGCGGCACAAACGTCGGCTCCAGCGTCCCTACCCTGAGGAAACTTTCAGGAGTGTCCGATGCGTAAAGGGTTGACAAGCCGATGGGTGCGGGGGTACAGTAACCAGTCCGTTGAGGTATTTGACGCAGCTTTGCTGTGTACGGTTCCCCAAAATCCCAGGGCATAGGAGGAGAAGTCTTTGCAGAACAAGATTTTCTTGTTCGCACTTGCGGCATTCGTGCCGTCAGTAGTGAACGCACAGAACAAGACTTATACCGTCCAGCAGGGCGATACAATATCAGAGATTGCGACCAAGCTTAAGGTTCGCGGTTCGGAGCTCATAGCTGCGAACGCTCTCTCAAATTCCCATTTGGTTCAACCAGGCATGGTGCTAAGAATTCCGGCACGCAAACCTGACTCGACACCATTGGCTGCACCGAAGGGTGCCAAGTTCTACACCGTGCGTAACGGAGACTTTGATTGGTCTCTGGCACGCCGTCACGGATTGACAATTTCTCAGCTGAAGTCCCTGAATCCAGGCGTCAGCTTTGACAATCTCCAGGTTGGCACCCGCATTTCGCTGCCGAAATCTGGCCCCGCTCCCGCGATCGTCGCGTCAGCTAAGCCGGTTTCGAAGCCAGCAGAAAAGGTTGCCACCAAAATCGCTCTGAAGACCCACAAGGTCATCAGCGGCGAGTTCGATTGGATCATCGCCAAGCGCGCAGGAGTTACCCTATCTGCTCTTCGTGCCGCGAATCCAGGCGTCAATCTCAGCAAACTGCAGATCGGTCAAACCCTCAAGGTTCCGGTCGGTTCGCTGCCACGGGCTGGCTCGACCAGAGTCGCCTCAGTCAGCAAACCCGCCGCCCGCTCTATTTCAACCACGTACGCAAAGGTTCTCGGCAATGGATCTACAATCCGCCGATCGCCGGGCGTTAGTGGCGAAAAACTAGCTTCGGTCGACGCAGGTACCCAAGTCAAGATTCTTGATCATGAGAGCGGCTGGTACAAGCTGAAGTTTCCGAAAGGGGCCGTCGGCTGGATGCGAGGCGACCTCCTGAAACCCGTTTCTATCACAGCGGTCGCGAAAGAGCGAAGGATCGAACGCGTTGCCAAGGCGACGCCGACACCACGTAAGAAAACATCGATCGTGGCTCCTTCAAAGGGACCCAACCGAACCGCTACACGGCTGACTCGGCGGAGTTCCAAGCCATCGCTGGCAAGGGTTGGCTCAACCAACTCGGTTATCAACACCGCATATGATCAGATGGGCAAGCGCTACATTTGGGGCAGCACAAGCCGTGCAAACGGCGGATTCGACTGCTCGGGCCTCATCAACTATGCGTATCGTTCGAACGGCGTAAAGCTGCCTCGAACGAGCCGCGAAATGTCGACAGTCGGACAGACGGTCAAGAAATCCAGCATGAAGCCGGGCGACTTGGTTTTCTTTAAGACCGGTCGAAGCAGCCGCATCAACCACGTTGGCATGTATGTTGGGAATGGCAAGTTCATTCACTCCAGCAGCGGTCAAGGCGGAGTCAGAGTTGACTCGATCACCAGCGGGCACTACTCGCGAGTGATGGTTAAGGCGCAGCGGGTGGTTAAGTCCGCGCCCTCGAAGCCGGGTGCTCCCAAAGCAGCTTCCAGATAGTTCGTCCTTGAATGCCCTCACCCGATTACGGGTGGGGGCATTTTTTGTTTGTTGACCTGAGCTAAGATGAGGACATGATCGCCGCATTGGCCGCTTTCGTCGTCGCTCCGTCCCTCTATCCGAACCTGACGTGGCGCTGCATTGGCCCGTTTCGAGCAGGTCGCACCGTTGGTGCCTGTGGCGTGCCCCAGCAACCGTTTACGTTTTATATGGGCGTCAACAACGGCGGAGTTTGGAAAACCACGGACGCCGGACGCACATGGAAGCCGATCTTCGACGACCAACCCACTGGCTCCATTGGCGACGTCATGGTCGCGCCTTCTGACCCCAATGTCATCTACGTTGGCAGCGGTGAAGGGCTTCAACGGCCCGACCTCTCCACGGGCAACGGGATGTATAAATCCACCGACGCAGGCAAAACCTGGACCTCTTTGGGTCTCGAAAAGGCCCTGCAAATCGGCGGAATCTGCGTTGATCCCAAGAATCCCGGACGAGTCTTCGTGGCCGCACTTGGCCATCCGTACGGCCCCAATCCCGAACGAGGCGTGTACCGAACCCTGGACGGCGGAGCAAGTTGGAAACTCGTCTTGCACAAAGACGTCGACACGGGGGCCATCCAAGTTACGATCGACCCGAGCGATTCGGCGGTCGTCTACGCCGCCATGTGGGAAGCGCGACAGGGGCCCTGGGAGAACGGGCGATGGCAGGGCCCCGGCTCAGGTCTGTTCAAATCGGCGGATGGCGGCGAAACCTGGAAACCCCTCACCCAGGGCTTGCCGACGTTCAAAGAAGGCCTCGGTCGCATCGGATTCGCGATCGCCCCTTCTGATACCAAAGTGATCTATGCGACGGTGGATTCAGGCGCCGCCAGCGGTCTCTATCGCTCAAATGATGCGGGCGAGACGTGGTCAAAAGTGAACTCGGAACGGAGGCTCGTGAGCCGCGGCGATGACTTCGCGGAGGTCAAGGTTGACCCCAAGAACGCAGAAACCGTTTATGTCGCGGACACCAGTTTCTATCGATCGACTGATGGCGGCAAAACTTTCACGTGCATCAAGGGCTCCCCTGGCGGAGATGACTACCACCGCATCTGGATCAATCCCGACAATCCCGACATCATCCTCACCGCCGCCGACCAAGGCGCGGCAATCTCGCTGAACGCGGGCGAAACGTGGAGCAGTTGGTACAACCAGCC
>JBKJJL010000038.1:0-13621 GCA_046597875.1 Fimbriimonadaceae bacterium
CTACGAAGGCGCCGGCCACGGATTCATGCGCGCCGGTGAGCAGCCCGAGGCAACTGAAGACAACAAGAAGGGCCGCGACGCCAGTTGGAAGCGGATGCTGGAGATTTTGGCGAAGGTCTAGGTTCGGGCAGAGGTTGTTGCGAGGTCATTAGGTTCAAACGCGGCAAGAGACATCCGCGTGCTACGTGAGCGCTCTACTCCAGCTTAAACTGAACTGATCCAAATCTCACGGAATCCCCGACCCGCAACTGCACGTCGCTGGTAGCGGGCTGGCCGTTCACGAAAGTCCCATTCGTGCTTCCAAGATCGCGAAGGGTGATTTGGGCACCTGCAACGACGATCTCGGCGTGGCGGCGGGACAGGGTGGATTCACCGACCATGGAAATCGTCAAACCAGGCTCGCGTCCGATCACGTGGACGCCTTCGCTGAGTTCGAACGAACCTACAGAGCCCACGAGTCTGGGAACCCCTACGGCCCGCGCGGTTGGGATAGGATCGGCACCCGGGAGAACGATCGCGGCCATCGGGGTTGGATCGGAAATCGGGTTGACCGGCGGCGCGATCGGATCGGGGGCGGGGTCGAGGGGATCCGGGACTTGAACACCCAACTTGCCGAGTGCCTGCTTGGTCTTATCCTGATTCGCGTAGATCCATTTCATCCCGAAGATCAAGATCGCGATCGCAATTGCGGCAACGATAAGAATCGCGACCAGCGTCCCCACGATGCTGCCTCCGGCCTTTACGGGGGCAGCCGCGGCGGGTGGCGGCTTGGGCGTGCTCGTGCTCGGAAGGCCAATGATGAGCTTGGGAATCGGCTCGCTTCGTTTCAGGCCGACTTCAAACGTCTGCTTTTTGGTCGTATTCTTGCCGCCCTCATCGTAGGTCAACGACGCCTCAATCGGCCCAGGTTTCAAGCCTCGAAAAGTAGAGGTGTTCGGGCCGTTGGGCAAGATGAGAAACGTTTGCCCTTGGCACGTAAACGAAGCCGGTCGCGGAAGGGGCTCGGCGGTGATTTGAAGTTCCGCGATAAGCGAGAAGTCGGCATCCTTTACCACCCACGTCGTCAGCCCCTTTGCGGGCCGCGACGCGAGGTTGCCTGTCGCTTCATCCAGGATGCAAATGTGTCCCGACGCGTTGGCGATCGTGTGCTCCTTGCTGGAGGAAGAGACGACGGGCGGCGGCGCGTCTTGGACCGAGGCTGCTGCCCAAACTTTCCGAGGCGACTCTGTCGCGAAGGTGACCCGCACGGATTGGGCAGCGGTAAAGACCGGGAGGAGCAGGGTTAAGAGGAGAATCCTTCGCACGTTGCCATGATTTTAGCCCGTGCTTCGGGCAAGGCTGCTGCTACCTCGGAAGCGGTGAACCCAATGGGCCCCACTGAAGCCGCACAAAGGTCGCCTGCGAAGCCGTGCCAGAACATTCCGGAGGACGCCGCATCGTAAGCGGACAGGCCTTGCGCGAGCAGGGTGGTAATCACTCCCGAAAGCACGTCGCCCATTCCCGCGGTCGCCATCCCTCGGTTGCCCGTGGAGTTCACGGCAGGTGGTTTGTCCGTGTTGGCGACAAGGCTATGTGGGCCCTTCAGGAGCAGGGTTTTGCCGTACTTTTCCTGCGCAAACTTTATCGTTTTAAACCGATCCGCTTGGACGGCAGCGACGCTCGTGTGAAGCAGGCGCGCCATCTCGCCCGGATGAGGTGTCAGCACGCAACTTCCCGCCGGGGGCTTCAGCCCGAGGGCGATACAGTTCAAGCCATCCGCGTCGATACAACACGGGCAATCCCATTCTCGCCAAACCCGTTCCAGGAACTCCGCGACCGGGTCTTCAGTCGTCAATCCAGGCCCAAAGAGCGCAGCATCGAACTGCCCTCGGCGTTCGAGGACCAAACGAGCGGCATCTGCGCTGATGACCCCGTTATTTTCTGGCAGGGGAATCAAGGTGGCCTCAGGCACAAGCGCCATTACCGCCTCGCAGACGGATTCAATCGCAGCGACGGTGACCAGGCCCGCGCCCGCCCGCTGCGCCGCCATCGCCGCCAGCGCCGCCGCTCCTCGCATCCGATGGCTTCCGGCAACGGTGAGCACAGTTCCGTTATTGCCTTTGTGGCTCGAAACCTTGCGTTTTGGCAAACATGCGCATTCCAAAAGCCGCGCGTCCGTGGGTTCCATGAGGAGGGCGCTCGGGAAACCGATATCGGCGACCGTCCAAGAACCCGCTTGCTCCATCCCCAAACCCTGAAACAGAAACGGTTTCGGCAATCCGAACGTGATGGTTCGCACGGCACGCACGCTTGCGCCTAGCTCTTCGCCGGTATCGCAATCGATTCCGCTAGGCACGTCTATGGCGACCACCGGAACGGCAGACTGGTTGATCGCTTGAATGGCCTGCAAGACCGTTCCCTGAACTTCGCCCTTTGCGCCGGTGCCGAGGAGGCCGTCGACGATCAGATCCTGCTTTTTGAGGGAATCAAGCTTTGTAGCCCAAAGCGGATTATCTCGGAATATCGGCGTGATCCGGTGCTCAACCGCTATTTGTAACTGAAACCTGGCGTTATCGCAAAGTTCGTTTTCATGAGCGGCAATAAGGCAATCCACTTTGAACTCGCCCGCGGCCAAACGCGCGACAACCAGTCCATCGCCTCCGTTGTTCCCCTTGCCGCAAAAGACGGTGATTGCCCCGCCTTCCGGCAAAAGCTCCTGAACGATCTCAAACACCGCGAGGCCCGCACGCTCCATGAGGTCCGAGCATTTGATTCCGAACTCGGATTGGGCGAGGCGATCCATTTCCTGGCTGCGTTCAGCGTTCGCGATCCACATCGTGGCCTAGCGTACTCAGTTTATGGGCAACACGCGGGGGAGAGTTTTACGCACAGACGCAGAGATCGCAGAGGTCGGAAAGAGCATTGCGCGGCGATCATCTGCTCTCACCACCCATAATCAAGCGGATGGCGCGCATTGTTGTCGAGGCTGCAGAAGCCTTACTGGACCAGACTCTTCCCGTTCTTGACAAGGGCTTCGTTCGCCTCGTCGATTACATGGGGGGCGATCAGCGCATCGTCCAAGCGGCGCGGGTTAGCTATGGCGCGGGGACAAAGACGTACCGCCAAGATCGTGGTTTGATCCACTATTTGATTCGGAACTGGCACACGTCGCCATTCGAGCAAGTTCAGCTCACCTTTCACACGAAGATGCCGATTCTGGTGGCAAGGCAATGGGTGCGGCATCGAACTGCCCGCTTAAACGAGATTTCGGGGCGCTATTCGGTCATGCCGGACGAGTTTTATGTGCCCGGCGCCGACAACGTCTGCACGCAAAGCGAATCGAACAAGCAAGGCCGTGGCGATGTGTTGCCGTTTGACGAAGCGATGAAAGTCATCGCCGAGATGGAGGAGGAGCAGAAATCGGCTTACGCGACGTACCAATCCTACATTGAGAAAGGCGTTGCCCGCGAACTAGCCCGTGCAAACCTGCCCTTATCGCTCTATACCGAGTGGTATTGGCAGATCGACCTGCACAACCTCTTTCATTTCCTGCGGCTGCGGCTCGATCCCCACGCGCAGTATGAAATCCGCGTCTTCGCCGAGGCCATGGCCCAGTGCGCAAAGGCGGTTGCTCCGATCGCGTACGAAGCTTTTGAGGAGCATGTGCTGGGGTCCGTCACGTTCTCTCGATCTGAATCGCACGCGATGTCTCGCCTGCTCGCGGGAGAAGAGGCGGGCCTGTCCGGTCGCGATCTTGCCGTTTTCGAGGACAAGATCGCGAAAATGCGGGCGTCTTGGCAAGCCGAACCTACGGAAGATCCCGTGAGACCTGAAACGCAATAAGGGCGCGGCACAAGGCATCCGCGCACCACATTGGTTTTATGAAGCCGAAGCTACGACTTCTTGCGACGTCGAAGCAAGGCGGCAACACCGAGGCCGAGAACGGCCATGGTGGCGGGTTCGGGAACGGGCTGGAATGTCTGCTTGATGTAATCGACTTGGGCGATGCCCGTATTGTTGACGATGTGCAGAATGTCTTTTTGCGCCTGTCCGAGAGTCACGGGTTGGGAGAAGAAGAACGTCTGGGTGAGCGTGAACGGATCAAACTGAGCACCACCGGCGAACTGGCCCTCAATCGTTCCGCTCGCGACTTCGATCGGTGCGCCCGAAATGTCAAAGACCTTTTCGTTGCCCGCGATATCGATAATGCCATTGATAATGGAGCCGCCGATCTCAATGGTTACCGCATTGTAGGCTGGAACCGGATTCGAGTCGAAGTTAAAGATCCAGGCAATATCGCCTGCTTCACCGCTGAGCAAAGTGAAGTTCGAAAGAGTCGCAGTGATCGAGTTCCCCGTCGAACTGATGATCGCAGAGGACCCCGCGACCGTGGACGTGAAGGACACATTCGTAAATGTTTGACCTTGAGCGGCAACTACGAGCGCCGAAAAGAATGCAATTGATAAAAGTCGATTCATGGTTACTTCTTCCTTCTATTCCTTCGAGCAAGGAGTGTGCCAAAGCCAAGGCTAACAACCGCGAGGGTGGCAGGTTCGGGAACGGCTTCGGTATACGATACGTTGTAAATCGTCGTTTTGTTGATCGAGTTGTTCGCCGTACCGGTCAACGTGATGACGGTCTTCACGTCGAAGAATGCCTGTTGGGGCGCGAGTGGATTGTTGAGTTGGTTTGGCAAAGATGCCAGAACCGGACCACCAACGAACAGGTAGGGAGTCGTCTGCGTGCCGCCATTCGTGTGATCGTTGCGGATCGAAACAGAGCCATTTCGTGAGTTGCCGACAGGGAACACAGAGAACCCATTGAGCAGGTTGCCCGCGGTCGCGGTCACTCGGTAGTCGATCGTCAAGGTACTGACCCCGATGCCGATTAAGAAATGGTTGGGTATCGAGAACGAAATTCCGTTTGGACCGAATGCAGTCGGATTCCCTGGGGGCGGCGCGACGCCGTTAATCAAAAAATTCGAAAATGTAATGGCGTGGGCACCCGCTATCGGGATTGCCATCGCCGCCGCGAATGCAAAAAACTTCAGACTCCTCATAAACACAACCTCAAAGCAAGAGACAAATCGCCCCCTACGGTTAGAACTATGATAACATACTTCAGGTTCCATTTCGGGCTAAATCTTTAGTGAGTTCCCTATTACCTTCACAAAAACTGGCAATAATGCGTGGTGACAGGTTAGACATCTTGATTCTTGGGTCTACGGCAGGCTTAGCTTTAGGATCAGTCGCCGTTCGTTTTGAAGCTTAACCCGCATGGCGATTTGGCCGGTTTCGTTGATGGACACGGAGTTGAGAGCGAGTTCGGAAACTGCAGAATGTAAGCAAGCATCTCCGACACCGAACAACCTGACCAACTCGCTCGTGTAAATCCCCAAGTCGCCGCCGCGAGGCGTTGCGAAGATGACTTCATGGCCAGCGGAGTTGATGAGGGCGCCCCGGAAGTTCCAACCAGTCGCACTCATTTCACGACGTGCGCCTTTCCCATCCACGATTACGATTCCACTCCAGCCGTCCGCCTTCGTCGCGGCAAATGCTACTGAACCGGCGTGATTCAGGCTGGGAAAGAGGCCGATCGTTTTGAACTCGCCGCTCGTGTCGGCGACCAAATGGCGTTGTCCCGACCTCCAAAGATAGATGGCTTGACTTCCTGAGGTTAAGTCTGCCCGGAAGGCAACTTCGTTCGCATTATTAACTACAGGCAATCCGTGGAACGCAGAAAACTCGTCCCCAGCCTCGGCTAGCGTTTCAGTTCTTCCTTCATGCAAGAGGAAAATGCCAGGCTTTCCTAGAGTTCGCTCTCCCCGGAACGCCACCGCTCCCGATTCGTTCATCGTGGGGCCAAGCGGGCCGATGCAAGCGAAATCCTCGGTGACCCAAGTTCCGTCCAAGAAGAGTGCAGATTGCCCCGACTTGAGCTTTCCGTAGAAGGTCAGCCGTCCCGCCTCGTTCATGTCCGGGTGACTTGTGATTTCGCATGCTCCGAACAGAAGTTCCGGCTCCCCCTCGCCAGTTCCCCGGAAAATCCCGTGGCTCCCGTCGGCGAGACTTGCGAAGAAGGAGACTCTCCCTGAGTCGTCGATCGCGGGCACGTAGGGGCCGAAGTCTCGCAGATCGCCGACATTTTCGGCGATGACGTTCATGGCGGGCCGGGCTTTCCGCTATCGGTGGGGCGTCGGTACTTCAGGGCAATCTCGCCCGTCTCCTTCGTACCTTTGCTCACGATGGTGAACCCAGCTGAACCATCGCGGCGGAGCTCAAAAGGAAGCTGCGACAAGGGGTCTTGCAGCCGTTCCTTACCGATCGCAGCCTCCAAAGTGGTGGGAAGTTGATTGTGCTCCCAACGATAACGAATGACCGAAGCGACAACCCCGAGCAGGCGTACTTGAGTTCGCGATCGGGCCGCGGCAATCCCTACTTGGGCAAAAGCTGGCAAGAAGTTCTCGGTAAGCGCGTCCACGACCCCTTGTTCAGTTGACCAGTTCGACTTCAGAGCCATGATGGGCTCGTCCGAAGCGACCCAAGTGGCTTCCGGGCCCTCGAACTTGTGCGCCATCTGCCTGGTTGTTTCTTGGAACCGTTGCTTCACAGCCGCGATAAGCCTGACTTTGCTCGCTTCCGACAGTTTGTCGATTGCCTGGCGGGCTCTCTGATTCTCGCCTTCCTCAAACACATCTTCAAGACCTTTGGGGTTGAGGAGGAGATCCTCAATGGCGGAACTCGTAAAGGCTCCCTCGTTGACGATCGCTTGTCTGGCGACCGTTGGTCGTTCCAGCAAGGCGAGTGAGGCAGCTTCCAGCTTCTTGGCGTCGGCCTGACTGAAGCGATCAAGATGCTGTTCCACTGCGGCGAGAAGGATGGATTGACAGGCGATACCCACCAGATACTGGATTAAGGTTCCGTAGGACGCCCGTTCAAACACATCAAGCCCAGTCGCCAGCAAGTGGCAGGCTTGCGGATTCTTCCCGTCTGCAAGGTAAACGTAAGCAGCGATAGGCAACAGTTTCGCAAGATCTTTGACTCCGGGAAGCTCCGGAAGCAGGGTTGAGTACGTGAAGGACGTTCGGGGATCCAAGATCGACTTCTCGGCTGCCTTATAAAAGAGATCTAGCGCCGGAGCGTATCGCTCAAGTGCCCACCGACGACGCTGGAGAAGAGTTTTGCCTTTGAGTTCATCGAAAATTGCCTGAACGGCGGGAGGATTGACCCGAGGCTCCACGCCCTTGTTGGCGGCGTCAGTTGCATTTTCAACAAGCACACCCAAGACATCGACCGAAACATACGCGCCGAAGTGTCGATCGCGGAGGATGTCGCAAGCGCGGACGAGTTCCTCGTATCCGTTTTTGCCCGTCGGGTTCGGGATGACCTGTTGGAACAGGCTCCCTTGGCCCAAGGCGATGGCAACAAGCGCGGAAAGCACCATGACTTCTCACTTTAGCGCATTCCTGCTCCTGCACCTCTAATCCCTCCGCGATCCGCCGCGTGATGCTTCCTAGGAACCGCAAGCCCGTTGACTTTAGTAGAATCGCACTATGCGCCGAATCGCGACTCCGCTTTGCTTTGCTTTGTGCCTGAGCTCCCTGGCATTTTCCCAAGATCAACTCGCCAAGATGCCTCGGTACGACCGGTACCTCAAGATGCAGGGGCAGATCGCGGGCTCGGTCAAGCGTGGCGAGGTCACCCCTCAATGGGCAGCGACTGGGAAGACGTTTAGTTATAGCTGGGATGGCAAAACTTACACGTTTGTCCTTGCCACCCTCAAGGCGACGGAGGGCGATACGGGCGGAGCGGCAGCGACGGCCCCCGCGAATCGCCGCGGGCAAAGGAGAAACCCGGAACGCGGGCGTCAGTTTAGCGAAGTGTTGAGCGAGGATGGCAAAAAGCGTGCATTTTTTAAGGACCAAAACGTGTGGCTCAGCGATGGCGATGGGAAGAACGAAACTCCCCTGACCAAGGACGGGAGCAAAGCCACGCGCACGAAATACGGGCAGGCAAGCTGGGTTTACGGCGAAGAACTGAACGTGCGCGAGGCCATGTGGTTCTCGCCGGATGGGTTGAAACTGGCCTATTACTGGTTTGACGAAAGTAAAGTGCCGGATTACTATTTGACGCTGGATCAGGCGGCGATCCAGTCCACTTTGGACGTCGAGGCGTATCCGAAGGCGGGGGCGCCCAACCCTGGCGTCGCTCTTTTCGTGTATGACTTTGCGAGCCAGAAATCCACGAAGGTGGACTCGGGCGATCCCTCGCCGGCTGGGGTCGGGCACTACGTTTATCAGATTCGTTGGTCGCCGGACGGTAAGGAGTTGCTCTACCATCGCACCGATCGCAAGCAACGCACGATGCAGTTCTGCGCGGCCGATCCTGCTACGGGCAAGAGTCGAGTTGTCGTGGAAGAAAAGGAAGCAAACTCCTGGACGGACAACGCTCCCGAAATCCGCTGGCTGGAAGATAACAAACGATTTATCTGGGCGAGTGAGAGGAACGGATTCAAGAACTACTTTGTGGGCAATTTAGACGGTGCACCCCTCCGGCCAATCACCCAACACAAGTTCGAAGCTGAGAATGTGGTTCGAGTGGACGAGAAAGGCGGAATGTTCTGGTACCGTGCCCGAAGCGGCCCGAATCCTTACTTATTGCAGCTTCACCGGTGCAAGCTGGATGGATCCGGCGATCAGCGACTAACCGACGTAACCCTCAACCATAACGTGAATCTCTCGCCAGATGGAAGGTTCTTTACCGACGTCGCGGAGACCTACGAAATCCCGCCTTCAACGACGCTGCGAGACGCCACGGGTAAGCAGCTATCCGTGCTCGCTGAGAGCGACCTCAGCAAGTTCAAGGAACTTGGACTTCAACGCACTGAACGGATTGTTTTCAAGGCCGCCGACGGCGTCACCGATTGCTACGGGTACATCGAGAAGCCGAGCGACTTTGATCCTTCGAAGAAGTATCCGGTCATCGTGAGCATGTACGCAGGGCCAGATTCGGGCACGAATGCGGAAAAATTCCAGTTGCCGGATGCCATTTGCGAGTTCGGTTTCATCACGGCCTGGTTCGATGGCCGGGGGACTCAGGGTCGGGGGAAAGCGTTCAAGGACGCGGTTTACGGCAAACTTGGAATCGTCGAAATCGACGATCAAGCCGCGGGGGTGAAGGAGCTCGCCAAGCGCCCCTATGTGGACGGCACCCGCGTCGGCGCGCATGGCACGTCTTACGGTGGCTACTCGTCGCTGATGTGCCTGTTGCGACACCCGGACACTTTCCACGTCGCGGTGTCGAGTTCGCCGGTGACGAAGTGGGACAACTACGACACGATCTATACCGAGCGATACATGGGCCTTCCTTGGGAAGGAGAGAATAAATCCGGCTACGAGGCAGGCTCCGCGATGAAATACGCGCGGGACCTGAAGGGTCGGCTGATGCTGTTCTACGGTTCCGCAGATAACAACGTCCATCCGTCCAACACCTTGCAGCTCGCGCAGGCGCTTTCGCGTGCCGGGAAGAGCTTTGACATGATGGTGGGCACGGACATGGGGCACGCCGGGATAAATGGGAATCGGATGTGGGAGTACTTCATCGACCACCTAATCATTCGGCATGGGAAGTAGAAGATCACGACTCTACGGACCAGTCCTCAATCCTTAGGTCCTGGACACGGGAGAAATCCGAAGTATCGCGCGTAACCAAAGTAATGTCATGTGCGAGGGCTGTCGCTGCAATCATAAGATCGTGCGCTCCGATTGTCATACCCTTGCGTTCCAAGTCCGCCCGAACCAAACCGTAGAACGATGCTTCCCGATGTCCAAACGGAAGGACCGCGACCGGCGCTAGAAACGAATTCAAGGCAAGGAGGCTGCGTGAGGGCACACCAACTCGTTGCTCACCGTAGTACAGTTCGCCAAGCGAGATCGAAGATATGGCTAGTTCATCGGTTGACGTGCCGGAGACCCTCGACATGAGGACGATGTTTCGTTGGCGACCCAGGTCAATCACCACGTTGGTGTCCAGTAAGAATCGTATCACGGGATTTCGGCTGGCTCAGGCGGTGGGTCGGTTGGATCTTCGATTGGGCAGTCGGCCCAACTCCCCGCGAAATCATCTACCAGTTTTTGCCACTCCTCGGGGCTCACCTGCTCCTTCTCCACTGGAGAGTCAAGCACTCGAACTTCCAGTTCGACCTTATCGCCCGGCAGCAATCCCTCGGGAGCTGGGATGCGAACCTCTCGGCTCTCGTCCAATATGGCGGTTACACGAATCGTTCTCACTTAGCTTCTCTTTCCATTGTACGACGATAAATGCACTGGTCTCGTTCAATCGGCTAGTCAGCCAGCTTAAAGATCACGCCAGCACGGGTTGGTTTCTCGAGCTGGATTTTTCCAGCCAGAACCGCTTCTGCCAGGAGGACTCTCCACCTGGATTGAACGTCTTTGAGGAGCGCCTCTCGCTCGCCGGGGTTTAGCTGGGTGGGGGTTTGGCCGAAGCCCATGGAACCCATCCACCGCTGAACGAATTCGGGATCGTTGAATGCGAAACTCACGTAGACGCGGTCGATTCCGAGCTTCTTCAACTGGGCTACGAACTGGTCTCCCGTCTGGAGGATTTCGTAGTCCATTTCGTTGGTGTGGCCGTAACCGGCCCAGAAGTAAGGCACATCCAGATAGAAGCCGAAAACCTCGTCGAACAGGGCGACCCGCTTGGCTTTCACCTCATTCAAGTATTCGGCAGCCTCGTAGAAGGGGAGGCCTCGGCGGAGGTATTCCTTTTGGTCCGTCATGCCGAACGCAACGCGCATCCGGGAGGGGGTGAGGAGGCGATCCTTGGCGAGGTATCCGGTCCAGAGTCCCTGCACGACGACGAGCGCTCCGAGACCGATTGCGACGCCACGAGGGATTTTGGTGCTGGCGACAAGCCCGCCGAGTATGAGGCACAACGCGGGTGCAAAGGAGAGCATGTAGCGGCTTTGCTGGCTCAGAAACGCCCACATGACAAGGCCGATGACGATCCAGGCCAACGTCGCAGGCTCGGCGATTTTGGAACTGGAAATTCTCCTCCAAAACACCAATCCCAGCACCAACGCGGCCAAGACCGGCGCGCCAATCGCGCCTAACTCGTTTCCGGTTGCGCCTACTGGAACGCCCTCGATTACCTGAAGCTTTTGGCCAGGATTGATGTACCGGCCCGGTTGGTACGCGAGCCCCAGGATCGCGTGGGGCAAACTAAGTGGGCCATCAGGTGATACGCCAAATGTTTTCTGCTCGATCTTGTACACATCGGCCTGGTTTTGGTTCCACCACTTGCCGCCGAATCGTTCGTAGAAGAACGGATACACCGGATTCCCACTGACAACGGTGTTGCGGATGTACCAGGGTGCGCAGATGACAAGCGAAAGCCCCGCCGCGATGAGGACGCCGCTTTGGCGTGTTTTTGGGCTCCTCATTGCAAGGACAATCGCAACCAGTCCAACGCCGATCAGCGCTTGCAGGCCCGTGTATTTACTCCCCGCCGCGAAGCCGAGGAGGATTCCCCCGATGATAATCTCCGCGCGCTTTTCGCGCTCGATCCCTTGGAAAACCATCCAAGCACCAAGTCCCGCGTAGAGACCGTGGGCAACGTCGATGTAACCGGTTCCGGTTTCCCAAACCGCGACGGGGATGGTCGCGAACCCCGCCATCGCCCAAAGCCCCGCCGTCTTCCCGTAGCGGTCCTTAGCAAGGCCGTAGATCGCGAGGCATCCGAAGAGGAAGAAAGCGAGGGTGAAGGCTTTTGCACCTGCCTGGCCGCCGTACTGCAATCCGGTTCCAAACAAGACATCAATGACTGAAGGAAAGAAGCTGTGATGAATGAATGAAATGGGATGAAACCAAGCGCCTCCAAGAATTTTGGGGACAGCGAGATGATACGCAATCGTGTCCCAATCTGATGCCAGACTAGGGGAAAGTGTGCCGACCACGCCGACAAGAGTGGCAAGCGATACTGGCACCATCGCCAACAGTCCCAACCCTGTCGGTATGCTCCTCATAAGGGGCTTGAGGGCAATGGGCTTGACTTTGTGTCCGTCCCAAAAGATGAAACACACCCCTAGTCCGAGCATGTTCAGAAATCCACCATACGGCAAGTTCTTTACGAAAAATGCCCAGGTTCCCCAAGTTCCAAGGCCGATGAGTCCCGCAAGCCCAAGGGTAGTCGCCCGCGAACGCCCATCCGTTGATTGAACGAGAAAGGTAGCAGCCTGAACACTGATTAGTGCCGAGATCGCAAGTGTAAGAATCAGCCCCAGCATTCCAAGCATCCTACCTACTGAACCAGCCCGCGGCGCTTGGCGGACTTCCAACGGTTATGAATCCACAGGTACTGCTCCGGAAACTGCCGGATCGCCCGCTCCAGCGACGCATTGACGGCGCGGGTCATGCCCTCCACCGGTTCATAGCCTTCCTCGGCAACCAGAGGCGGCTCGATCCAGAACCGATACTTTCCCACCCCCACCCTCACGCAATACACCGGCACCAACGGCGCGCCCGAGCGTTGCGACAAAACCGCGGGCCCGGTGACCGTTCCGCATGGCTGGCCGAAGAACGGTACGAAGAGTTCGTCCGAGTTCTGATCGGGCAAGATTCCGACAATCTCATTTCGTTTCAGAACCTTCAATGTCGGCATCGCGGCGTTTCCGCGGGAGATCAAATGAACACCGGCTGCCTTGCGAAGTTCGTCTACGAGGGCATTCATCGCGGGATCCTTCACGTCGCGCGCGATGATGTGAACGGTGTATCCAAGGGCCGAGACGGCATGACCGATCCGCTCCCAATTTCCGAAATGCGCGCTGACAATCATCATGCCCTTTCCCGCCGCGAGAGCGTTGTCCAAGTGCTCTATCCCCTCGATTGTCGTCGTCGCGAAGAGTTCCTCCTTCGAGCGTTTGCGACCTCGCATGAAGTCGGACATGACCCGTCCAAAGTGGACCAAAACTCCGCGTGCGATCTGCTCTCGTTCGGCGACGGATTTTTCGGGGAATGCCCGCGCCAGATTTTCAAGAGCGATAGCACGATGTTTTTTCGACGCCCCAAAAGCCCATCTGCCAAGTCGGGCACCGATCCTCTCCGCCTTCTCGGCAGACATCCCTTCCAACCATTTCTGAAGCCGAACAAAACCCGCCGCGCCTAGACGGCTGCCGAGGCGCTGGCTCATCGCGAGATCAGCTCCTGAAGCAGCGCTTTGAAGGCCTCAATCGGCTCAACTCGGACCGCATGCCGAACGACGTAGATTTCTCGGCCCTTCGCTTCAGAAAGCATGCGCAATTTAACCGCATCCTTCGCGGTCACGACGACGGGATCATTCACCTGCCGGAGAGCGCCGACTAAATCGGCATGATCGGGAAGCGCGACCGTTTTCTTGAGCGTCATCGTTTTTCTCAGTGAATCGAAGAACGTCTCAGGCCGCCCGATCGCGCACAGGGCGTCGGCTTCCTTTGGCGGATCGACGGTTTCAGCGGAGTGGAGGCGTTCGAAACCGGTGATGCTTGAAACGAGCTGGAAATCTGTAGAGCGGCCCGCACCTAGCAGAAGCTCGGCCCGGCGCAAGTTCGAATGGGGCTCCCGATAAGGCCCGGCGGGCAGACAAAAGTG
>JBKJJL010000054.1:0-6435 GCA_046597875.1 Fimbriimonadaceae bacterium
ACCTTGGCGTCAATTCCCAATCAGAAGGCGGGGGTTGGACTCGAAATCGACACCGCCAAGGGAGCCCGCCGACTCCTCCTAAGCCCTCGCCCGATGCCCTCTCCGGTTAAAGCGACCGGATTCGAAGTGTCTACCTTTGACGACGAAGAGCGGCGCGAATGGGTGAACTACGTCGAAGAGCGAATGCGCGAAGCGATCGCTAAGCTGAGTCTGCCCGCAGTAGAAGCCACGCCGAGCCAGGATTGCGAATTTTGCGACATGGGCGAGCTTTGCCGACGATCCAAGGACTTCAGCGAACTCGGCGACCCGTTTGCAGAGGACGGCGAATGACCGACGAACAACGAGCGATCATCGATAGTGATGAACCGCACCTCTTCGTCACCGCCGCCGCGGGCTCCGGCAAAACCCGGGTTCTAGTGGAGCGGTTCTTGCGCCTCGTTCGCGAGGGTAAGCGCCCCGACCAGATTCTTACGATCACCTTCACCCGCAAAGCCGCGGCTCAGATGAAGCGCCGGATTGTCGATGCTCTGATGGAAGAGGGGCTCAATGTGCAAGCGCAGATCGCGGAAACCGGGCCGATTCAAACCATCCATGGCTTTTGCGAACGCATTCTGCGCGAGAACTCGATTTGCGCAGGACTGGACCCGCAGTTCGATATCCTCGATGAGCGCGAGCGCGGCGTCATTCAATCGCGGTGCATAAGCGAAGCGCTTGCCACACCTTTTGATTCTGAGGAAGAGGACGACACCCTCGTTGCTGACCTCATCGAGGCCCTTGCGGGACGCCGAGGCAGTGCGAGGCGCGAATACGAATCACCTCACGCGGTCCTGCTTCGAGCGATCAACGACATTCTTTCCAAAGTTCGGGGCACCAAAGTAACTGTCCAAGACTTACAAAGGATGTCTGGAAGTCCAGAAGCGATCCTGGACGATTGGAATCGACAAATCCTGAGCGTCGTCCCTAATGACGTCATCGCTATCATGTCCCCCTCCGGACCGATTCGGCAACGCCTCGAAGACGCCTACAAGGCCGCGAAGGTATCCAAGCCTCGATGGCTGAAACCAGGCGACGACGACGGTGATGGCGCGGCCCGCCACACCGCTGCCCTCCTTCGCATCGCGGCGCGGGCGTGGACCCGGCTCGAGCACGAAATGAAGCGGATTCACCGCCTCGATTTCATTTTGTTAGAGCGACTTGCGGTCGAACTCGTCGAGGAGCGCGCGTCGGTTCGAGAGCGGCTGGCCAAGCAGTTCCCAGTCGTTTTTGTAGATGAAGCGCAAGACCTTAACCCCTTGCAGTACCGGCTGTTAGAAGCTTTGATGCCCGCCCATCGAATGCTTGTCGGGGACGTCCAGCAGTCCATTTACGGCTTCCGGCAGGCGGATATTGATTTGTTCCGAGCGCATCCAGGCGCACACAATATCGAGCCCACAAAACTCACCAAGAATCACCGCTCGAACGATGGGATCCTCACCTTTGTAGATGATTTGTTTCGGAACGTATGGGCCTATCGATATACGCCGATGGGGCCTTACGCGAACGTTGAATTCTTGGCAGGTGCACCAAAACCTCCTGTGGACGGGGTCGAAGCCTGGCCGCTGGAAACGGAAGACAAAGCCGCCGTTGCGAAGATGATTCAAGAATTGGTCTTGGAGCGAGGGTCTGCGCGCGAAGTGTGCATCCTGGTACGGAAAACGTCGGCGGGGATTGAACTCATGCAGCGGCTTAGCCATCTGCGCGTTCCGGCGCGCATGGTGGGCGGCACTGATCAGTACTACACCCGTATGGAGGTTCGCGACGTGGCCAACGCGTTGCGGGCGATCACGAATCCCTATGATGACTTCGCATTGCTGGCGACTTTGCGAAGCCCATTCGTTGGTATCTCTCTCGACGCATTCGTTCTGCTAGGGAATCAAACGGAAGCGGGAACGAGCGTGTTTGAGCGCATTCCCGGTACTGAGTTGCCGGCCGCCGATCGCGAAAAGCTGGAGTCCTTTCTCGTCTGGTTTGATCCAATCCGCCGATACGCCGATCGGCTCGCAGCCTGGGAAGCGATCAGCGAGCTTTACGCCAAGTCGCCTTTCTTGGAGAACTTAGGCCGGCGTTCGAATCACGCGCGACTCATCGCCAATGCGCGAAAGCTGCTGTCCCTCGCCGCGGCTGTCCCGGAAACCGGCCCCGCCGAGTTTGCCGAACAGGTCCGAGAGACCCAACGCTTGAAGCACGGCGAAGGAGAGGCCCCCATCGAGGACGAAGACACCGACGCAGTGACCATCATGACGATCCACAAGGCCAAGGGCCTTGAGTACGATGTGGTGATCGTGCCCGACACCTTCGCGAAAACGCGCCGCACGAGTTGGAACGAGGTCTTCGTAGACCCCCGAATCCCGATGATTGCCACCAGGTTTCCGGGCGGCAAGAGCATCCACGCGGAATTTTTAGCGGACCGCCACGCAGATCGCGACACCGAGGAAGAGTGGCGAGTCCTCTACGTCGCCTTGACTCGGGCAAAAAAGCACCTTTGCGTCGTCGTCGATCCGCGAGGACGCCCCGATACGTACGCGGGAGCACTCACAAGAGCGATTCGCCTCAAAGTCGATGACCCGCCCGCCGGATTGATGATTCGCACTATCCCTTGTTGACGGTCTCGTCTAAGTTCAAGAGCGTACTTGCCGCGACGGTGTACGCTGCCAGTTCGGCCTTGTCCAAACCGAGATCGATGGGCGCATCTCCGACGACGGTAAGGTCCCTCGCCGCCGCAGGATCTCGTTTAAAACGCTCCAGACGCGAGCCAAGAGCGGTTGTCATGATCTTGAGTTCCTCACCAGTCGGCTTGCGCGAAAGCACCCGAAGGAACCCATAGGTCAGTCGAGGTTCTGGGGTCGAGCCTCCATTTCGCAACATGTGCTGGGCGAGCACCCGTGCCGCTTCGAGGTAGGTCTCATCATTCATGAGCGTCAGCGCTTGGAGAGGGGTATCCGTACGAGCTCGCTGAACCCGGCAGGCCTCGCGAGAAGGCACGTCGAACAGCAACATGTTCGGCGGTGCGGCGGTGCGTTTCCAAATCGTGTAGAGGCTCCGGCGATAGAGTCCCTGCCCCTTGTCGTGCTTGTAGTTTCGGAGGTTGCCGTAGAAGTTCGTTTCATCCCAAACCCCAGCCGGCTGATAAGGGCGAACGGACGGGCCACCGATTTTCTCTTGCAGGAGCCCGCTTACGAAGAGGGCTTGATCTCGGATGACCTCGCCGGTCAATCGGTATCGGGATCCCCGGGCGAGCAAGCGGTTCGTCGGATCGGCCGCGATCTTGGCCTCGGTGAATCGCGACGATTGGCGGTACGTCGCGCTCATCACGATGTCCTTGACCATCGCTTTGAGGTTCCACTTGGTGCCCTGGAATCGGAGCGCGAGATGGTCCAGCAGCTCGGGATGGGATGGGAACTCAGCCCGGGTCCCAAAGTCTTCAACCGTGGAAACGAATCCCTGTCCGAAAAACCGCTCCCACAGGCGGTTCACGGTCACGCGAGCGGTCAGCGGATTGTCCTTCGAAACCACCCATTTCGCAAAGCCAAGTCGGTTGTTCGGAAGATTGGCAGGCATCGGGGGCAGGAACGACGGCAAACCGGCAGTAACCTTCTCGGTGGGTTGATCGTATTGGCCCCGATTGAGCACGAAGCAATCTCTCGGCTTTGGCATTTCCTCCATCACCATCACGTCGGGAATCTGGCCCTCCAGCTGCGACTTTTCCTTGGCCGCGGGCCGAAACGTGCTGTCGAGTTTCGCGAACGAAGCGTCGTGCTCCAGCGACCAGAGGCGAGCGATTTCTGCGGCCTGCTCCATCGTGCGCTGAGGGGTAGGGACCGCCAACAGGCGCGCGGCTGGATGCGCACTCGCCAGTTTCGCAACTTCTTCGGCGGCTAGGACTCGATTGAAAATCGCGACGTCATCCACTTCACCGGTAAAGAAATCGCTATCCGTGCGCCGTCCCACCTTAACGCTGACCTTCGTGCGGATCGTATCCTTCAGGGTGTCGTTCTCGACGGTGGTCTCGGCAAGTTTTCCGTCCAGATACATTTTCATTCCCGCCGCTTTCGAGCTTCCGTCGCACGTGACGAGCAGATGTACCCAACGCCCGACCGGGATCGTCGCGACCGAGGCGATCTTCGCTCCATTTTCGGGCCATTTGTGAATCAGGTGGGCCTGCATCTTGCCCCCCGCGATCGAGCACTCCCAGCCGCGGTAGGCGTTTGCGCTCTCCATGCGGCTCAGCGGAGCGCCATCCATTCCGGTAGGTTTGATCCATGCGCCAAACGAAAACGGTTGATCGCGCTCAAAGTCCGCGATGTCCCCCAAATCGGCGTACCCTTCCGCACTCGTAACCACGGACCCACTTGCCCGGCCCAACGCTCGGGTGGATTTGCCCACCAACTTCACACTCGGCTCGTCCTTGTCGAAGGCAAATCGATTCACCGCGCCTGCGGGAGTCGCGGGTAAGGGTGCTTCGACGGTCCAGTTCTGAGCCTTCCCCGAGTTCGCGGCCAATCGCGCCTTCATGAGTACCTCCAGCTTGTCGAGCTGCCCCTTCAGATCCGCCAGTTTCGACGATTGTTCAGGTGTCGGTGCCTTCATCAGAGGCGGATGATTCACGGGCCGTTCCTCACCGGTGCCACTTTCGGGCACGTTGTTGAAGAAGGCGAAGAGCTGGTAAAAGTCCTTTTGCGTGAGGGGATCGTACTTGTGATCGTGGCATCGGGCGCAACCGGTCGTGAGTCCAAGCCAAACTGCTGAGGTCGTTTCAACCCGGTCGACCACCGCTTCCACGCGCCATTCTTCGGCAATGACGCCTCCTTCGGTGTTGATTCGGTGGTTTCGATTGAACGCGGTCGCGAGCTTTTGCTCCATCGTCGGGTTCGGAAGGAGGTCCCCCGCGATCTGTTCGACCGTGAACTGGTCGTAAGGCATGTTAACGTTGAAGGCGTTGATGACCCAGTCTCGCCAGCGCGATTGGTAGCGTTCGTAGTCTGCCTGGTACCCGTTGCTGTCCGCGTAGCGCGCGTAATCCATCCAATCCATCGCCATGCGCTCGCCATATCTTGGCGATGCCAGCAAGCGATCCACAACCTTCTCGTAGGCGTTCTTGGATGTATCTGCTTCAAAGGCGGCGAGTTCTTCGGGGGTCGGCGGAAGGCCGGCGATATCAAGCGAAACCCGGCGCAAAAGCGTCGCTCGATCGGCTTCGTTTTCTGGCTGCAATCCGTGCGATTCGAGCTTGGCGAGGATGAAGCGGTCAATGTCGCCGAGCGGCCATTTTGTGTTCTTGACAGCCGGAATCGGGGATGCGACGGGTGTTACGAACCCCCAATGCTCCTTGTACTCGGCTCCTTGTTCAATCCAATCGGCGAGCAGCTGCTTTTCTTCGCCGGAAAGTTTTTTGTGGCTGGAGGCAGGGGGCATCATCGTGCCATCGGTGGCGTGGATTCGCTTCAGGAGTTCACTTTCCGCGACTTTCCCCGGCACGACGGCAGTTCGGCCACTGGGCAACTTGATCGTCGCGGCTTTGAAGGAATCCAAGCGGAGGCCAGCCGTGCCCGTTTCCGAACTCGGACCGTGACAGTCCATGCACTTGCCGAGGATCGGGCGGATGTCCCGATTGAACTCAACGCGCTCCTTGGGAGCCGAACTCTGCCCCGCCGGGCTCATCAAGCTTGCTGAAACAAGCCACCCGCTCGCACCCACGAGTAAAGCCAATCGCCACATGACTACAGTTTAGTTCAGATTGACCCTCACGCGACGGAAATTTTGGAACTTTATTGCGGATTGTGAGTGAGCCAACCCGCAGCGACCTTTGCGACCGCCGCGTGATGCTCTCCCCTCAGAAAGCTTCGGCACTAGAAAGCGGGGATCGCCTAAACTGGTGACATGAGCCTTGTGGGGCGGGTTGGGAGGAAGCGGGTGCGGGCGCGCTTGGCGATGGCGCTGCTCTACTTCGTGCTCAGCGCGGGAGCCCTTACGACCCTTTATCCCTTCGCCGTGATGATTACGACCGGAATGAAAGGGCCGACGGATCAGAACGACAATCGCTTTATCCCCGCCTTTTTCAAGGAAACCGAAACCCTCGGAGCCGATGGCGGGCCCGATCCGAGCTCCCTGTACGCCAAGTACCTGAACGACAAATATTCCGGGGATGCAAGCCAGATCGCTTCGACTCGGATCGAAGCTTCGGCTACCACGGACGAGGTCAACCGGTACAAAGCCTTCCTCATGGCGCTGCCTGTTGATCGTTGGTCAGCCGGATTTCGAACCGCACCGAACCAGGTGACCAGCCGCCTCGCGGTGCGTTATCAAGCATGGTTGAGAGACAAATTCACGAACATCGAGGCGCTGAACGTGGCGTACGTTGAGGAGAACACCGCCTTCCAGACCATCGCGGTTCCGGCG
>JBKJJL010000223.1:0-11039 GCA_046597875.1 Fimbriimonadaceae bacterium
AACCATTCCCGCGCATCGTCCTTCCACTTCATCGCGAGGGGGATCGCATGGGGTGATTGAACCGCACCGCGGGCTACCTCCCCGGCGAGGGCGTAACTTTCGGATTCGCATAGCCACTTCTCCAGCAGAGCTTCATCCATCTGAGCGGGATCGCCGATGAGCGTCGTTAAGATGCGGGCATCGTGAACTTCGGTCTCCCAAAGCTCATTGGCCAGTTTTTGATCGCCCCGTAACTTTTTTTGCAGCTTGTAAAGCTCGGAGTAAAGGACACCGAAACACGGCCCGGTAACGCCATGATTCGCCAACGTCTTTGCCGATGAAGGGTGCGCATGGGCTTCCAAGAAGCCCATGACCTCGGTCAGCGTCATGCTAATGCGGTTCCCAGCCATGGGTTCCTCCCGGAAGCAACTCGTGCATCGGCCAAACAAGGCAAAAATCATCGCCGGGACCGAAGACCGCAAATCCCGTTCGTACGATGGAGCCGTCCTCATTCCGATGGAAACCGGACACCCCCGGCCACCATCCTTCCTTTTCGGACCAGACACCCATCGCAGATGAAAACTCGCGTGATTTGTCCTGAGCCATATTGAACGTCCAGTTCCTGGCTCCCGCCAGTTTCGCTTGAGTCTCCGGATCGTCCGGGCTCACGAGGACAAAGGAAGCGCGTTCTGTCAAGTGGCGTTGGTACCCCGAAAATCCATCCGCCCAGAGCGTGCAGTAGTTGCAAGACTTGCCCATGTTGTGAATGACGAGCAGATCGTCTTTTTCCCCAAAAAAGTCCGCAAGGTGGGCCGTGCCGCTTGCGGACTCAAATTCAAAGTTCGTCACGGGCTCCGGCGATGCCTGAGACCTAGCCTCCGCGAGCTGCTTCTTCAGCCCCTCTATCTGGGATTCCAATCCTCGGATGGTGTCGTTCATGCCTGATTATGGGCGACATCAGTCCATCGAAAACCGCGAGGTCGTATCCTCTTCGTGTCGAATCTCGTCGACGGGTTCGGCTTTGCCCCACCCCGCGTAAAGCTGATTCGGAAAGTTCAGGACAAACGCGTCGCCATCGCCGATGTTCTTGTACGCATGGACAACACCAGGAGGGACGATCACGAGCACCGGATTATCGGAACCGACGTCGAGAGTGACTGCGTTCTCCGGATTGCCAAGCCGGTTCTCCCAAAGATACAGGCGGTAATGGCCGTCGATGAAGCCAAATCCGTCGGTTTGATCCACATGTTCATGGGGCCCACGCGCGACGCCGGGGTGGGTTACGCTGAGGTAACTCATCGTAGGGCGAAACGACTCGGGAAGCTCATCGTGGCGAAAGAGCTCGGTCAGCCAGCCGCGAGAATCTTGAAATCGCTTCAAAGGGGTAACGACCACGCCGGGGAGTCCGGTTTCCATGCGTGTATTGTGGCAAAGTGGCGGGAGATTCGGTCTGGATGGGGCGATTTTTGCCGGACCGTCGCGACCGCTGCGTGAAGTCCAATCGCAGTAGACTCGCACCATGAATCGCTGTGCGCTTCTCGTCGTCTCGGCCCTCCTGTCCGCTTGCTCGCTGGCTCAAAATCGGCTCACGGTCAGTGCCTGGATCGACGGCGTCGGCCGAACGGAGTCTCCTCCGAATGCGTTTTGGACGACCAAGGGAGACATCCTACTTTCCTCGCGAGGCGGGAAGGTCGAACGGCTCGATCCTGCCACGATGAAGCGCGTGCCCGCTTTTGACGATGCGGCGGTCGCGCGGGTAATCGCGAATGCGGGCGGGCCGACGCTGAAATCGGTGGGCCGTCCGATGGACTTCGATCCAAGCGGGAATCGAGCCCTGTTTAGCATCGCAAACTCAGTTTGGGCAGTAGATTTAGGCGTCCTCGGCGCGGTAAAAGTGGTCGAGGGCGAAGCAAAATCCTTTACCTTTTCGCCAGACGGGGACAAGATCGCGTATGTGAAGGACAACAACCTTTTCGCCTTCTTCGTCCGGCCTGCGCGCACTGTCCAGCTGACGACCACGGGTACCGAAACGCTCTTGAACGGCACGCTGAACTGGGTGTATTGGGAGGAAATCTTCGGTCGGCGAGACATCGGCTATTGGTGGTCACCCGATTCGAAATCGATTGCCTTCCTAGAAACCGACGAATCCATGATTGTGCCCTCGATCTTCGTCGACCCGCGACCAAAGATCGAAACGATCATCAAGCAGCGATATCCAAAGTCGGGCACGCCGAACCCCCGCGTTCGAGTGGGAATCACCGACCTTGCCAAACCTGAAACGAGGTGGGTTGGTCCGCCGCAATCCAGCTATGAATACATCCTGAGAGTGAAATGGCTGCCGGATAGCTCTCAAGTGGCGATCATCTCGATGAACCGTCCCCAAACCGATGCGACGCTGACCTTTGCCCCGGCTTCAGGAGGCGAAGGGCGCACCGTCCTCGTCGAACACGACGACGCGTACGTGAATGTGACCGACGACTTAACGTTTTTGAAAGACGGCAAAGAGTTCATTTGGGCGTCCGAGCGGACGGGTTACTACCACCTCTACCGATATGACGCCGAGGGCAAACTGCTGAACGCGGTGACGAAGGGCGACTGGACGCTCGTCTCCAATCCGGGTCCTGCGTTCTGGGTTCGGCAGTCGGTTTCGGCGGTGGACGAGGCGGGAAGCTGGGTGTATTTCACGACAAACAAGGGCGCCTCGATTGACCGCCAACTCTACCGCGTGAAGTTTGACGGATCCGAGATGGAGCAGGTCACGAAAGACTCGGGGCAGCACGGAGTGGCCTTCAACCCCGCAGGGACGCAGTATCTCGACACCTTCTCCAGCCTACGAACTCCTCCGATGATGATCCTGAACAGGCCCGGGGGCTTTGCTCAGGTCGTCTTCCAGGCCAAGCCTCCGGCGATCCACGTGGATATCGCCACGACCTTCACGATTCCCGCCCGCGACGGCTTTCCGATGCCCGCCATGATCCGAAAGCCGCGCGACTTTAGCGCCAAGAAGAAGTATCCGGTGATCATCTACTGCTACGGCGGCCCATCGGCTCCGAGCGTGGTGAACGCGTGGGATGGCGCAGATTGGTCGCAGGTTTTGGTGGATAGCGGCTTCATCGTCCTCGTGGTGGACAACCGAACCGCGGCGGCCATCAGCAAGAAATTGGAATCAGCATCGCTGCGTGAGTACATGGGCAAGGTCGAACTGAATGACCTGGTGGATGCGGCGCGTTGGTTGAAGAAGCAACCCTACGTCAGCCCCAATCGCATCGGCGTATGGGGCTGGAGCAATGGCGGCACGTACACGTTGCTCGCCATGACCCGCTCGAAGGAGTTCAAAGCCGGCATCGCGGTGGCCGCAGTCGTGGACGCGTCACTGTACGATTCGAAGTGGGCAGAATCGTTGATGAAAACACCCGAATCGAACCCAAAGGGATACGAAGAAGTGCGGCTAGATCGCTACGCGAAAGACCTTTCCGGGCGACTGTTGTTGGTGCACGGAACCTACGATGACAACGTCCACCCCCAGCAGGCGTGGACGTTCATCGACGCGCTGATCAACGCCAACAAGCAGTTCGATATGCTGTGGTATCCGATGCGCAAGCACGGCATCAACGACGAACCCGCGCGAAAACATTTGTACACCGCGATGCTAGCCTTCTGGAAGCGGTGGCTGTAAGACGCGGATTCAGCTAAGCTGAGCCCATGAAGGACTATCACGTCTGGGCGTTGTTCTCGGCTCTCTTTGCGGGCATTACCGCGATCTTGGCTAAGAAGGGAGTCGAGCATGTTCCGCCAAACCTAGCGGTGGCGATTCGGGTCGTCGTGGTGGTCGTCTTCGCCTGCGCGATTGCGGTTTTCACGAAGCAGACGAAACTCGCCGAAGTTGACAGCCGCGCGTGGATGTTCCTGATCCTCTCCGGTATCGCAACCGGCCTATCGTGGCTTTGCTACTTCCGAGCCCTCGCGGCGGGGCCTGTTTCACAGGTGGCACCGATCGACAAACTCAGCTTCGTCATCGCGATGGTATTGGGCGTGATCCTGCTGAAGGAAAAGGTGAGCTGGAACGTCGTCGGCGGGGCGACATTGATCGTCAGCGGAGTTCTCCTGACGCTGCGATAGCTGTGGCATGGCCGTCTCGGCCGTGCGTAGCACTCCCGTCCCGGGGGTGCTCCCACCAGAGCAGGAGCGGGACGCTCCTGAGACGCATGGCCGGGACGGCCATGCTACTACGGCGTAACTGTTATCGTCCGAGTTCGGGTTACTCCACCCATACTCGCGCTGACGTTCCGAACTGTGTTCGAAACCACCGGCGCCGCGTTGATCGTGAAGTTCTCGGTTCCGCTTGCGGTAACCAGAACGAGATCAGGCGCGGAGAGCGGCAAGTTGCAGGCGACCGCCACGTACCGGCTCGGTGCTCCCGCTGCGGTCAGCGTCAGGGTCCCCATTCCGCTAGTTCCGCCCACGATGGAAACAGGAGCAACAAAGGTGGACAGCGCGGGGCCGGTTTGAACCGCAATCGTCGCCATTCTTGTCACTCCGCCGACAACGGCGGACAAAGTTCGCGATACGTTCGCGCCCACTACATCGGTCGAGAACTTCACCCGAGCGAAGGTTGCTCCGCCCGGAATCACCATACTGGCTGGATTATTGAGTTCGGGGCCACTCGATTGAAGGGTAACCGTTTGCCCCGTTCCTTGGGCAGGGCCTGTTAAATAAACATTTGCCGCCGTAACGCTTCCGCCGGTCACGGCAGCGGGCATATCGACGAGGGAAAGTCCTGGCCTAAGCGTGACATTTGCAGTTCTCGTAACGGCATTGTAGGTCGCGGTGATCTGTTTGACCGTGTTCGTGGGCACGCTTCCAACCGCCACCGTAAAGTTCGCGAAGGATCCTCCCGCGGGGATCGTCGCCGTCGGCGGAGTGGTCAGCAGCCCTGTGTTGTCTCCCAGGGTAATGACCGTCGGCGTCGGCCCATTTCGGAAGGCTGTGCTCACCGTGCAGTTGATCGTCGATCCGCCATAAGCGGTTGACGGGCTGACCGTGAGGGTCCCGATTGATGGAACCGGGACGACCGTGATCGCGGCAGTCTTCGTGGTGCTAACGCCTGAGCCGTCGTTGACGAATGCAGAGATCGTGACCGGGGTATTGGCAGCTACCACACTTGTCGGGACCGAGACGTTCACCATCGATACCCCCGTCGGAAAGTTCACGGAACCAGGCACGGTGATCGCGGAGGAGTTATCGGAAAGCGTTACGTTAGTATTGAAGGCGGGATCTGATAGATAGACCTTGAGATTGAAGTTCTGCCCACCCACCACGGTCGTGGTGTTGATCATGTTCTTCACGCCGTCGAACATTTTCCAGACCGTCGGCACCCAGTGGCTCCCAGGAGAATAAGATCCCGTCATGAGGAATGCACCGGTCCCGAGGAGGTGCGTATCGGGGACATAAACGCCATCCTTGGGCTGCTTACGAGTTCCCACCGGAGTTCCGTTGGCCGTGTAAGTGAGATTGATAAGCCGGTCTGCTACGGATACATTTTCTTCCTTGCCGGTGACGACAACTCGATTTCCAATGGCATCAATCGACTGCGCTTCCGCGTAGGCTACGGTCGTGAAAGCATCTTCACTTTCGTTAATGAAACTCGTATTCCAGTAAGGCGTCAAGTCCGAGTTGAGTGCCACGACGATCCCGTCCGCGTCATCATCACCCGATGGAACGGAGCCGCAGAGATAGAGCTTGCCGCCCGAGAACCGACAACCCGAAAAGCTGGAAAAGAGGTTTGTGCCGGTGCCAGGTGGCAGAACGTAAGTGTTCGCGACCGATCCCGCTAAGTTGATGCGTGCGGCAAAAGCGTCGCTAAAGGAGTTAAACGTGTCACCGACAGCGCCGCCAACATACAAGTCCCCGGTCGCCAAGTCAACATCGTACTCAAAGCCACCGACCGCATCGTAGGTTGGATGGGCATATTCCATCCAATTTAGAAGTGAGCCTGCTTCAGAGTAGCGGAGCCAGAGGAGGTCATCGCCGAATGCGGTTCCGGCAACCAGCAAGGTTCCGTCGCCCAATACCTTGACGAACTTGCCTCGGTAATCCACGCTGAATCCAACCGCATAGTATTCGTGTGACCAAAGAATGCCACCGGAGGAATCGTACATTCGAGTGTAGGCGTGCTCGTGCAAACTGCCACTTGTTGTTTGGAGGGACCCGGTAACCACGATATTGCCTGCACTCGTCACGTCAACCGAGCTGAACCCTCCGTCCCGGCCGGCAGGAAAAGTGCGCGTCCACGCGATATTGCCCGCGCTATCAATCTTCGTAAGGATGCCGTCGCTGATCGTTGACACCGCTCCCGTGCCCCTCGTACCGCATACATAGATGTCTCCCGTCGTCGCGTTTCGTGCAATGTCATTTGCGAAAGTGGTAACGCCAAGCGGAATCAGCCGAAACCATTGTTGTACCGAACTGGAATTCAGCTTTGCAACAAACATGTCCGTGGATGAGAACGTGCCCTGGGACATGCGCCCTGCGATGTACGCATTGTTCGAGGAGTCTGAAATCACTCGAAACCCGTTGCAGTAGTTACTTGCGGCCCAGTATCCGCTGTACTGCTCCACTGGGGACTGAGCGATACCGATAGTGCCAAGGGCCAAGGCGGCCAAGATCATTCCATGACGCAGCATAGGGTTTATTGTATCGGCATTTTGCCTATCTGGCCTTTGCTTTTTGATAATTCAGCGAAATCATCCGTAAAGCACGGGGTTCTTGCGCCAATCTTTATCTTTATCCCAGCCCATTTCTTTCACTCTCGGCCTTCTCTCGCGGAGGCGGACGGACTCGATGCCGAGGAGATACCCGTCAGAACGCGCGTTCTTGCCCACGCATTCGAGGCGTAGTTTGTAATGTCCGGGCTCGGGCCAAAAGTCGAGAAGGTGGAACTCGCGGTTCAGAATCTTCTCCGAATAGAAATCCAAGGGGCCGCCAATCTTGGTCCACGCTGGAGGCACGACCGCGCCCGTGCCACTGATTTGAACTAGGGACGCTTGGTACTTGCCGAAGTCGTAACTCGTTGTCATGTTCAGAACCAGCCTGAGCGGTTCCTTTACTTTGATTTCGAAAGGAACTTCAATCCAGCCATCTGGAGACTTGGATGGAACCACCTCGTGCATGTAGAGCGTCTGCGACCCCTCGTACAGGTTTAACTGTTGCTTCTGAACTACCCCAATGCCGTGAGTAATGCCTTCCCGAGCGACAACCCGTTCAATGCTCGGCAACGTCCGATTATCCGGAGCCCTTGCCGTGAATGTCGAAGGCCCTTGCTGATACCAAAACGCGACACTCGAGAAGTCGTCCTCGCGCTCGTTCCAGCTCATCGCCCGGTTTTCCTTGTTCTCGTCCGCGCCGATCCAGCCCCAGTGTTCGATCGTGAACCTGATGTTCTTTTGAAAGACAACGGGATCGTTAAGATGCCACCGATACGCGCTCGTGTGGCCTCCCACGATGCCCCATTGGTCAAAGTACGGCGTTCCCGCGTAGGGTGTCGAAGTCGTCTGCAGTCCCCAGGCACTGAGGAAATAGTCTTCAGTTCCCGTGCCCCAGATAACCCCGGAAGAACCACCCGCGGGGAGGGGGTTCTGATCAATCAAGATCTTCTCATCGCCTTCACCGAACCAGGATGGCGATCGAGAGCGCACCGCGAGGACGGTTCCGACGAGGTGCCCTTTGCCCGTGGTTTCGAGGATCGTGTAATCCTTTCCTTTTTCAACCGGATACTCTTGGCGGTACTGGGCATAAAAGTACGGCGTGTCCTTCGGAAGGCGGTCGAGCTTGATCCAATCGATGTTGTAGTACAGCAAGTTGATCGATTTCTTGCTCTGATTCACGATCTCGATCTTGGCGGACTTGTGAAAGGGCATGCGCCAGAAGCAGTTGTAACTGTCCGCGTCTTCCACGACCACGGGGAGACTGATCACCTGGCTGCGCTTGCCGAAACAGTTGGCAAAGAAGTCGCCAACGGGGGCCTCTACGGCGGGTTTTGAATTGCCGTCCCAATAGATTCTCAGAAGCATTTCTTGATGATTTGCGCTTCCTTCCTTGGCCCAATCCTGCGGCTCGGGACCGAGAAACGTGAACCACAAGTGCGTGATGACGCCGGGGCCCTTGCGGTCCATGAGAACGTGCGTTGCCCCCGGAGCTACCCGGAAGTTATCCCGATTGCTGTGCTCAAGCAGGTCCCCGGTCGGATCTGCCTTGGGGTCGTACTTACCGTCCTTCCCCATGCGAAAGGTGGAGGACTCGCGCATGCTGCGTCCATTCTGGGGCTGCGCGAGGGAGCCGAGGAGTGGCCCGGCCTGGGCTTGGCCAAGGGCGATAGCGGCGATAAAGGTGGCGAGGATCATGATGGAACCTGTAATCTAGCGAAGTTCGTTGGCGCGCCAAAGTACATCCAGGTGCCGATTAACGCGTAAATAATTGCGACAGTGCATTTGGTAGCGAAGCTTCTGGGCGTGAAACTGCATGACCACCGTCACCGACTCGGCGACGTACTCTGCTTCCGATACTTTCACCGGTCCCACGGTGTGAGTCACTTTCGTAGTCTAGCACGGCGAAAAAGCATTGTCGCTACGGTGAGTAGATTTTGACGCTCAGTAAGGCTCGTTTGGACGAATATATTGGTCAGTTGGAGCCGAATCTCCTAAAACTCGGCGATGTGAACCTAAGGGACTTTCTTAGTCTGACGTGAGCCCACGAGCGGTAATCTAAGCGCTCCGTCATAGAGTAAAGGGCAACAAAAATCGCAGACGAAATCATCCGTCTAGCAATAGCGTGAGAATCAGGCTGCGCTTAATGTTTGATGCAAGCTGATCGCCAAATCACCCGTTGGCAAATCCAGTTTTTGATGGAGGAACGCCGCCTCAGCCCCCAGAACGATCGCTCGCGTTAGCTCGCTCCGGACTCCATTGATTCTCGAAGGCAACACTGTTCCTCTTTCCACATAGGTACGACAGACGTTAACATCGAAACTGTGGGCTGACCGGCATACGAGTGGCCGAGCCGCGTACACCGTGCAGGCGCCATTTTCGTTCAAGGGGCAAAGTTTCACCAGACGTTCGCGAGCTTCAGGAGCCAGAGTCTCCAGCTCGGCGGCCCTCTCGGCAAGTCTGCTCACGATCCGCTCCCTTTGTTCGGCGGGAAGCGCCATAACTGCATCCCTCAAGACAAGCGCCTCGCCTGGCTTAATGGTTACTCTTAAATGGCAGCACCACGCGCAACCGGCGCGACAAGCCGGAATCGCATCAGATGTCGAGGCGAATATCCGAGTCGCCACTTGCTCGAATCGATCCATGATGCGATGGATCTGACTTGTCATGGAGCTCAAGTCGGAGTCCGAGTTCAAGGATGCAAGGCAAGTCGCCGCCGTCAACTCAAACGCGGCACTGAACCAATCTTGAATCTGGGGATACACACTTCGAGGTATTTCGGCTTCAAAGAGAAAGGATCTTAAGAGTTCCCTTGCCCGCTGTCTTTCGGCGGCAAGCGAAGCTTCCTCCACGGCCAACTCGCGCCGCGAGCCCTTACTCCGGCTTTGCTTGCCCATCGCATCCGATTGTACGGTTAAAGCGGTAACCTTTGCAACCCGTGATCCTCGTCATCGACAACTACGACAGCTTCACCTACAACTTGGTCCAATACCTGGGCGAAGCCGGGGCGGAGGTCGTTGTTCGTCGCAACGACGAAGTCACCGTCGGCGAAATCCTTGCCCTCAAACCCGACGGCATCATGCTCTCCCCTGGGCCCTGCACTCCGAATCAATCCGGGGTCTGCTTAAACGTCCTCGCGGGTGCCCTGAGCGGGGCTCGCATCATACGGGTGCCCATCTTCGGCGTCTGCCTTGGATTGCAGGCAATGGGGCAAGCCAGCGGCGGCTCGGTGGTTCGGGCCGGTCATCCGATGCACGGAAAGACGTCGATGATTCGGCACGACGGCAAGGGATTGTTTGAGGGAATGCCGAACCCGTTCAGCGCCATTCGGTACCACTCACTTGTGGTCACTCGGGAGTCGGTTCCCGCCGAGTTCGAGATCACCGCGACTTCGGAGGATGATCATGAAGTGATGGGCCTACGCCACCGCACGCTTCCCATCGAGGGCGTCCAGTTTCATCCTGAATCGGTTTTGACCCAAGAGGGTTTCCGAATCGTCGAGAACTTCGTCAAAAGATGCGCATAACTACCTGGACCGTGGATTACGGCGACGGCCCTCGCCCGGTCCAGATTCCTCACGCTTGGCGTCAAGAAGTACCCGTCTCCTGGGAAGGGCCTGCCCTTTATCGCACAACCATCAAGGAGGTCAAACCAGGACAGCACTTACAGTTCGAAGGCGTGAGCTACGAAGCCATTGTCCGGGCGAACGGCACCGAGATCGGCCAGCATCGCGGCATTTGGGATGCGTTTTCCTTCCCAGTACCCGCAGGCAATGACCTTGAAATCGAGGTCGAAGTCCGCAAGAATGGTGGTGATACTTTCCCCGTGAAAGACGTCGCGAGCGGGTTCTTGCCGTTCGTTTTTCACACTTTTGGCGGGATTTACAAGGGAGTGTCTTTGGTAGATGAAGAGCCGAGTCTTCGACCTTCGAATGAGGATGATCAATGTGTTTCGGCCGAAGGCACAAAGCTCCGTGGGCCTGATCTCGTGCCGGCTCCCACCATTCAAGATCGCGCCCAAGCCTGGCTAAAGAGGAACTCAGGCGAACAGATCGAAAATCTAAAATCGAAAATCGAAAATTCGCCACTCTACCTTCGAGGAGTCCTCTCCTGGGGCTGGTATCCCGAAATCGGTCATTGCAATCCGCCCGATGAAGTCATCCGGCGGGAAATCGAAGTCACCAAGAATCTCGGATTCAACCTCATCAAGTTCTGCCTGTGGGTTCCATCCCATCGGTATCTCGAACTCATGCACGAGTCCGGGCTCTGGGCCTGGATCGAACTCCCGCTTTGGGATCCAACGAGCGACGCCGACCGCCAAGACGAAATGGCCCTAGAACTTGAGCGCATCGTCGACCAA
>JBKJJL010000131.1:0-7003 GCA_046597875.1 Fimbriimonadaceae bacterium
CGCGTGGGGCGATCGGATCGGCAGGCGTACAGCTACTTCCTCTATCAGCAGAAAGAGTTGAGCGAAAATGCGATGCACCGAATGCAAGCCCTTCAGGAGTTTTCGTCGCTTGGGTCGGGCTACTCCCTGGCCTTTCGAGACCTCCAAATCCGCGGCGCGGGCGAGCTCATTGGAGCCAAACAAAGCGGTTCGATGGCCTCGGTTGGGTACGAGCTCTACACTCAGCTAATTGAAGAAGCCGTTCACGCGCTGAAATCGGGCGTGGATGGGGTTTCGCCGATCAAGCCTTCTGAAGACGACGCGGTTCCCGATTCGGGGCCGTTGCCGACCTACGATTTGCCGGTAGTCGCGCTCATTCCGGATTCTTATATCCGGGATCAGGCCCAGCGGCTGTTCTACTACCAGCAGATGATGAGCGCGCGATCGGTGGATCGACTCGCCGAGGTCGCATCGGAGGTCGAAGACCGATACGGCCACCCACCGGCGCCGGTTCGAAACGCGTTCTCGGTCATGCGCCTACGAGTCGTCGGCCGCGATCTCGGTTTGGAAAAGATCGACGGCAAAGGCGGACGCCTCGCGATATCGTTCGTAAACCGTCAAAACGTCCCCCCAAGAGCCATCTCGATTATGGGTCGAGTTCGGAGAGACATGTACGCGGCTCGAGACCAGGTGATCTGGCCATTCTCGGGCGACTGCATCGAGGCGATCGAACAGTTCATCAGAGCGTATGACGCGGCGTTGGACCAAGTAGAGCGCGAGCGGGAAGAACTGGGAATCTAGCCGAGGCATGAGAAGCTCAGATTGAGAATATCCTCCGTTCAGGGGAAATTCAGGTTCCACCGTCACACTCAGGTGAAGGACGACGTCAGCGCAAACAGACTTGCGCTACGATAGAGAGCAAGAGGAACCCTCCCATTGAGCAACGAATGAACACATGGATCGCGAAACAGCTTCTATCCGATGCCAATGTTGCGGTGCGTGCGCTGGACGACCCAACTTCCGACGCGATTCTTCGGGCGCTTCTTTTGAACACCGACGATGCGGTGCTCGTCACGGATCTCGATCATCATTCGCTCGCCTGCAACGATCGATTCGCCCGGATCTTCAATGTGGCCGCACAAACCGTCGTCAAGATGGAGGTCGAGGACCTGCGTGCGGTCGTTACGCCAAGGCTAAAGGACCCTGACGCGTGGGTTCGGCAGTTGGACGAAATTTACGCCGAGCCTGAACTTACGTTTCAGGATGAGATGGAACTCTTCGGAGAGCATCCGATGGTGTTGCTTCGAACAACGGGGCCAGTCTTGATGCCGGACGGCGCGGTTGTGGGGCGGGTTTGGAAGTTTCGCAACGTGACCGAAGACAAGTACCGTGAGCGGCTACGTCAGGTGATTTTCGACGTCAGCACGCTCCACGATCCAGATCCTGCTCAGGTTTGCAGTGAGGTCGTTCGAAGGGTCGCGGAAACGTATGGCGCGGTCTCAATTCTTTCGATCCGGGACGGCAAACGCATGCTGTTTCGCGAAGTTGCCGGGGCTCCTCCGGGGGCTCCGGATTTAAGCGAGAATCCGGTCAAGCAGGCGTATTGCCAAGTTACGATGTGCCACACAAAGCCGCTTGTCGTCGATGATGGCGCGAATGATCCTCGCTTCAGAACGATCGGGCCGGTTCGGATGGGCTTCACCCGCTACCTTGGGGCGAACATTCGCGATGGCAAGGGACGCCCAATCGGTACCATCTGCATGCTTGACCAACAGCGCAGTCGGCGCCTGACCGACGACGACGCGCAGTTTGTCTCGATGATGGCGATCCGGATCGAAACCGAACTTGAGCGGGAGCGCATCTATCTCGAGCGAACCGCCGAGCAGCGGGCCATGCTGGAGCAGCAGCGACGCGATCTCGCCACCACGCACTCCGTGTTGGAGGCAATGAACGACGCGTTTAAGCAGTCCAATCGCGAACTAACGACGGCGGAACTGATTGGAACTCAGTTGAAGTTGCTTCGAGGACTCCTCGGCTATACCTCGGCAGCGATCTTGATTTCGACGCCTGATGGATTTGAAGGACACCTGCTTGCTCCCACGATGGCATCGCCGGAACCTTTGGAACTGCAACGGCACGAGTGGTCAAGCATTGTGCCTTCGAAAACGGCGGTCCGGTTTGTTCGCGATCCCGAGGGGCCGCTGGCGAAGCAGCTGGGAGCAAAAACGCTTGCGATGGCGGGTCTCCCGCTTTCGCACGGCGAGACCGGACTTCTCGTTTTGGGGCGCCAAGGGCCGATTCCCGCGCACGACGATCATCATCGTATCCACCTGGAGGCGCTGGTGGATCAAGTTGCCTTGCTGCTGGTTACCCATCGTTTGAACCAGCGTCTCGCGCAAACTGCGGAGGAGCTTCGGACGATGCAGGGCCAGCTCGTTCAAAGCGAAAAGCTGTCCGTGGTTGGCACGCTGGCAGCAAGTGTGGCGCATGATATTCGGAACATCTTGGCGTCCCTCCAGATCGAATGTGCGATGGGAACCGCCGACCCCGCGGCGACGCTTACCAAGGTACGTGAGCAGCTGGAACGGTTCTCCTTGCTGGCGCACCGCTTGCTTAGCTACTCCAAGCCGCAGATGCTCGCCCGGCAGGGAACCGATATAAACGAGTTGATGCAGCGAGCGGCGGACATGGTGTCACCGCAAATGAGGGTGACGCATGTAGACTTGGTCTGGGATCTGAAGGACCCGCTAAGGCTCGTACCGGCCGATCCGAATCAAGCGGAGCATCTCTTTGTGAACCTCATGTTGAACGCAATTCAGGCGATGCACGTAAAAGGAGGAACGCTCACGCTGAGCTCTCACGAGACGGAAACGGAGGTCGTTGCCGAAGTTCGCGACACTGGGAACGGAATACCGCTTGATCGCATTAACCGAATATTCGAACCGTTTCAAACGACGCGGAAGAACGGCTTTGGGCTAGGTTTGTATAGTTGCGGAAGGATTGCCGCCGAGCACGGGTGGAAAATCGAAGTTGAAAGTGAGGTTGGAGTGGGCACGGCGTTTAAGATTCGGGCCCCATTGGAGAGAATATGAGCAAGGTCCTGGTAGTTGATGATGACCGGTTCCTTCTGGACAACTTGAAGAAGTTGCTGGAACGCGAAGGGCACCGAGTTGAAGCGGTTTCGAGCGGGGAAGAAGCCCTGAGCGCGATGGTACGCGAGCCAAGCGACCTTATCGTGCTCGATTTGGGCTTGCCAGGCATTGACGGCATCGCAACGTGCAGGCGCCTCCGGGGCAAATGGCACACCCCGGTGATCATGCTAACGTCGCGCGGAGATTCGATTGACAAGGTGATCGGCCTCGAAGTCGGGGCAGACGACTACTTGACCAAGCCCTTCGAGCCGAGCGAACTGTTGGCCCGGGTTCGGGCTCAGCTCCGGCGAAGTCACGAGTATAAAGCGGACCCCGAAAAGGCCGACGCGATGACGATTGGGGGGCTGACGATTGACTTTGAGAAGCGGGATGTTTTGGTGGAAGGCCAAGCCGCCGACCTCACGAATCGCGAGTTCGAACTAATCGCGTACCTGGCGAAGAACTTGAACCGAGCGATCGCGCGGGATCAGCTTTTCGAAACGGTTTGGGGTTACGACCTGGACTTCAACTCGAATAGTTTGGACGTTTACATTTACCGGATTCGGAGACGGATTGAGGTCGATCCGGCGAAGCCGCGCTACCTCCAAACGATGCGGGGATTTGGATACATGATGGTAAGCCCAGCGGCGTAATCTTTAGAATAGGATCGTGTCTTCGACCGTGGCACGGGCGTCTCGCCCGTGCGTACCCGGACCGTCCCGGTCCGGGAAACCCAACCACCGCCGGGACGGCGGTGGGACGCACGGGCGAGACGCCCGTGCCACCTTATCCGCTCTGAGCGGCCAGGAGAATGGCGATGTCGCGCATGGTTCGCTATGGCTTTGACCACACAAGTTCAATATCGTCAGATCGCCAAGAGCCCGACGTCTGAGCTCCGCCATCGTCCTGCATATTGGCGCCAACGCTATACAGTTGAAAGGACTTTCCTCTTTGCTTGAACACGAATGGCTGGTCAGTGAAGGGGTCCGTGCCGCTAGGCAACTTTGAGGGAAAGGCGCCCTGCTCTGCTTTTGCCTTCCAGAGATGAACTGCGCTCTTTGAGAGCCTACGATATGCTTCGACCCGGGTGATGTTTGCGGCAACATACACGTAAAGCGGTGGGAAGCAAGTATCAATAATTTGCCCGATCCAACTTGAGTCACCTGTGAGTTTGGAGTCAAGGACTTTGGCTAACGCTGTCTCACTCCTGTATCCGCCTGCACCACGTGAATCAAACGCCTCGCGATAGATTGTCAACATGCGAGCTTCGACGGCAGTTCGAACTGAAGAGTACTTCATCGAATTGATCATCGCGCTTGTTTCAAAATCTTTATTCAATCCTACAAAGACATTCTGCCTACCTGAGCCGATCGCCTCGAGGGCGCTGCGCAACTCGAAGGGGCCACCCTTAAGGCCTTCCAAAAGTGATGGCAATGACCCGACGTCATTCACAAATATTGACGCTAGCACAAGGAACCCAGGATTGCCTCCATGCTTCGATAGTTGCCCTTGAAACTCACGCCATACGCTTGACTCAATGCTACTTGACACAAGGGTTGGGAAGAGGTTTGGTGCCCGCGCATGCACAGCGATTCTCAATCCAACGCGAAGCCATTCGAAAGAGGACCCGAAATTGAGGAGATGGGCACGTCTTTGTGACTCTAGGATCGCCATGCGCGAGAGAGACTTCAGCGTGGATAACTCAGGATAGGCGATAAATGGGGATCGAGTCCAGTCGTGTTCCCAAATCGCATGGGGCAGTTTGCTACCCCGCCGAACTAACGCAAGTGCTTGTGATTGGGCGACGAGATACTGCTCCAATGCCGCAAAGTCTAGCGATTGATTTCCCGAGGGTGTTGGTGGTAGAGTTATGGTTGCCGCCGCGCTTTCCCTCTGTGCCTGATCATACAGCGTCGCCGCGTTCTCCGCAGGGTCTACGATGCGTTGCATCTCCTCGGGTTCGGTGGGAACGCCCAACGCCCTAAGTTTCTCGAGCTCTCGTTCGACCGTCGCTTGCGCGCTGTTCTGCGTGACGACGTTGAAGACGTATCCCCCAATCAGGCAGAACAATGGAATGCCGATCGCTAGGTGTCGTAACTTGATTCGCTTCCTGGGCTTTCTGGCCACATGGAGGAGACGAGCCGCGAAGCTGCATTTGTTCGGCTTTCCGGAACGCGGGACGTCGCTGAACGGGTCGAAACAATAAGTTGTCGATATTCACCGCTCGGAACCCGTGTCTCCAGTTGCTGGTTCGGAGCAAGAGCTAAGAGGTCGCGCACATCGGCTTAGGGCCAAATACGCCAAACTTCTGGGCAGCGTATGTTCCTTGCTTACAACCTGCTGATCATCCTTCTCTCGCCCTTGTGGGTGCCCTGGATGCTCATTCGTTCGCGGCGGCGGGCGGAGGGGCCCAACTGGGGCGAGCGGATGGGGAACTACGGCCACATCCAGATCGAGAAGGACAAGCCAGCGATTTGGATACACGCGGTTTCGGTGGGGGAAGTGATGGCCGTGCTGCCGATCCTTCGTCAAACCAGGGCGTTGCTTCCCGGGCACCATCTCGTCCTCAGCGTCACGACGAGCAGCGGCCATCATACCGCCCGTGAGCATGCGGTGGACCTCTACGATTCACTCGTGTACTTTCCAATCGATGTTCCGCGATTTCAGCTTTCAGCGATGATGCGGATTCGGCCCGACGTGGTCGCGATTATGGAAACCGAACTCTGGTTCAACTTCCTGTGGGCCGCGAAGGCGCTGGAGGCGAAGACGCTTTTGATCAATGGCCGGATCAGCGACCGTTCGTTCAAACGTTCGCGCTTCGTCGCCTTCTTTTACAAGGCGTTGCTTTCAAAAATGGATCGATGCCTCATGCAAACCGAGCAGGATCAGGCTCGAATCAGCGCCTTGGGAGCCAGTAGCGCCGAGATTTTTGGGAACTGCAAGTTCGATCAGGCGGTGGATGGCCTCGACGCGGATCCTGCTTGGTGGCGAGAGAGTTTGGGCTTGCCCTCTGGGGTTCCGGTCATCGTAATTGGTTCGACGAGGGGCGAGGAAGAGGAAGCGTTTGTCGGCAAGGCACTCGAAGGCATGGATCAAGTCGGAGTCGTTTGGGCTCCGCGCCATATCGAGCGGGCCGATGCTCTGGAGGCCCTTATGGTGAAAACTTTTGGGTCGTGTGCGCGACGCTCACGCAACGAATCAGGCCGTTTCGTCTTGCTGGACAGCTACGGTGAGCTTGCGAAGGTGTATTCGGTGGCGGATATCGTGATCATCGGCGGCGGATTCGCGGATCACGGTGGGCAGAATCTGCTGCAACCTTTGGCGCACGGAAAACCCGTTCTGCATGGCCCCCATATGCAGAACTTTCGCGACGTCACCCAGGCCGCATTGGAACTTGGTGCGAGCCGCGAGTGCGATCATCCTCAAGCCCTTCGGGAGGCGATCAAAGACTTGCTTGCCCATCCCGAGACAAGCCGCGCGATGGGAGAGGAGGGGCGCGCGTTCGTAGAATCTAACTCAGGGGCAAGCCGGCGGTACGCGCTTGCGATTGCGGAGGCAGCGGGCGAATGAAGGCTTTGCGGGTCGTCTACAGCGTCGCTCCGATCCGGATTTGCGATTGCGGCGGCTGGACCGACACGTGGTTTGCGCAATACGGGGCGGTTTTCAATATCGGGGTCTCACCCTTCGTCGAAGTGCAAGTCGAGGTTCTTCCTCGCGAAGCGCAGCCCGATGCGATGATCGTCACCGCCGAGAACTATGGCCAAACCTTTGTGCCTACGAAGGAGCGGTCTCACCATCCCCTCATCGAGGCGGCGATCGAGCGTATGCCGGTGCCCGAGGGCGTCGCGTTTCGGGTGACGGTTTTCAGTGAAATGCCTCCGGGAGCTTCAACA
>JBKJJL010000033.1:0-5049 GCA_046597875.1 Fimbriimonadaceae bacterium
TGAATAGCCAGCGAGTTGTGATCGTGACGGGAGTCAGCAGAGGGCTCGGAGTTGCGCTGGTAACCTCGCTCCTCGAAGCCGGTTACTCAGTTGCCGGTTGTAGCAGGACGCATTCAGAGGCGATCGCGGGCTTTGCGGCGGCATATCCGGATCGCTTCTTTTGGACCGCCTGCGAGGTGGGCCAGGAAGCCCAGGAGGTCGAGTTCTTGAAGCAAACGGTCGCGTGGACTGGTGACAAAGAACTGTACGGACTGGTGAACAATGCCGGGATTGCCGGCGAAGGTGTGTTGGCAACGTATCCCAACGTTGACGCGGAGCGGATTCTTGATATCAATCTCATCGGGGCGATGCGGCTAACTAGACTTTTTCTTCGGGCGACGCTCGCTAAACGCCACCCGGGTCGAATCATCAACATTAGCTCGATCGTGGGTCTCCGCGGCTATACGGGCTTGGTCGCGTATTCAATGTCAAAGGCAGGGATGGACGGCATGACGCGAGCTTTGGCCCGCGAGGTTGGGAATCGGGGGATCACCGTAAACTCGGTCGCGCCGGGCTATCTCCGCACCGAGATTTCCGCGTCTTTGTCGGATCGGCAACGCGATCAGATCGCCAATCGAACGCCGATCGGCCGCTTGGGAGAGGTCGAGGATGTCGCCCCGATGGTGAAGTTTCTGCTGAGCGAAGATGCGCGATTCATAACCGGGCAAGTGCTGGTCGTGGATGGCGGAATCAGCTGCTGAGGCCGGAGCATTAACGCTTAGAAACGGCGCTTGCGAGTTCGTGACCGGATGTCGTGAGCTGGAAGGAGCCGTCCGAATAGTGAACCAGGCCACGCTGGCTGGCTCGGCGAGCGATCATGGCTGCGCGCTCGGATGACCACCCCAGTTCGCGCTCGATGTGCAGCAACGTGCTTTCTTGCGCCTGTTCCGGGGTCGCTTCGTGGGTCGCAAGATGGACGATCAGGACCTCCGTGGCGAACTGGGTTCGCTGACTGCGTCTACGCAGAGCTTGGGCGATCAATCCTTGGCCAGGCGCGCCGAGCAACGCGGCAAGAAAGACAACTCCAAGGACCGTAGCGATCATGCCGCTTATGGAGACATTCCAATAGGCGGCAGCACCGTAACCCAGTAGCGCACATCCGCCTCCTATCGCCATTGAGAGGCCGATCTGAATCGGCAATCGTTTCGTTAGGAGCGAGGAGGTCACGGGGGGCACAATAATCAGAGCGACCGAGAGAATCGCCCCCACCGCACTAAAAGCTCCCACCGTCGTTACCGCGACCACGCCCATGAGCAAGTAGTGCAGCACGGCTGGCAGGAACCCCAGTGAAGCCGCCAAGCCCGCGTCAAAGGTCGACAGTTTGAGCTCCTTGTAGAACAGGGCCAGGAAACCAGCATTGAACAAGGAGAGCCCACCCAAAACCCAGAGAGATTGAGGCCCAAGATCACGGCCATTCACAACCCAGGTGTCGAAAGGTGCGAAAGCGATTTCCCCATACAAAACCGCATCCGTATCGATATGCACGTTCGCGAAAAACTTTGAGATGATCAGCACTCCGAGTGCGAACAAAGCGGGAAATACCAAGCCAATCGCGGCGTCCTGCTTTACCCGTCGGCTCTTTGTAAGGGCCTCGACCAGGACAACCGTCAGCAAGCCGGCCGCCGCCGCACCGACGAATCCGGCAAGGATGTTCGGCCCTTTTGCCAGGACATAGCCCGCCACCAGCCCAGGCAAAATGGCGTGGCTGATCGCATCCGCCATCATCGCCATTCTGCGCAAGACGAGAAACACTCCTGCGAGCGAGCACGCCAGGCCCGCCGCAACCGCAACGAGCGCGATCTGCATGGAACTGCTCATGCGGGCGTCTCCCATGACGAGCGACGCCTGAGCCTTCGAATCCACTCCCAAACCAGGCCTTGCGCGGAACCAAACAGGATCGAAACAATCGCGCATATTGCGAGGCACAGGACGATCGCGGGCCCGGTGGGAATGCCATCTTGCACGACGCTGATCACCGCGCCGACGACTCCCGAACCCGCACCGATCAGGGCGGAATAGCCGATCATGTGCGAGAGCGAGTGCGTCCATTGGCGAGCGGAAGCAGCGGGAGCGATGAGCATCGCGGACATGAGGATGACACCGACCGTATTCAGTCCGATCACGATTGCCATCACCAATAAGCCGGTGAGAATCGTTCCGACGCGGTGGGGTGAGAATCCCAAAGTTCCCGCGAACTCGGGATCGAATGAAACGAGCTTGAACTCCTTGAACAGCATGAGAACCGCGACAAGAGCGACCCCGCCGATGATCGCCATGGTGACGACTTGCTCTTGAACCAAGGCGGCGGCTTGGCCGAAAAGGAACTTGTCCAGGCCCGCCTGGTTCGCGTCGTTACCCTTTTGGATGACGGTCAGGAGGACGACCCCGAAGCCGAAAAAAACGGTAAGCACGATGCCCAGTGCTGAACCAGGATCGATGCGCGTTCTGCGTGAAATGCTGAGAATGAGGAGCATTCCAAGCCATCCCGCCGCCGCGGCGCCTAGCATAAGCGTGAGGGGAGTTTTCGACCCGGTTAGCATGTACGCAAGGCAGACCCCCGGAAGGGCCGCGTGCGAGAGTGCATCCCCCATCAGTCCCTGTTTTCGAAGGACCGCGAAGCATCCCAAGACGCCGCTGACGATGCCGAGCACCGCAGAGCCGAGTGCGACGTTTCGCAGGGTGTAATCGTGCAGCAGGTCGTTGAAGATGCTCATCGGTCAAGGAAGGCGATCCGTCCGCCGTATGTCTTCTGAAGGTTTTCGGTTGTAAAGGTCTCTTTGATCGTTCCGGTGGCGATGAGGCGAACGTTCAGGAGAACCACGCGTTCAAAGTACTCAGGGACGGTTTCAAGATCGTGGTGAACGACGACCACGGTCTTACCTGCATCCCGAAGCTTCTTGAGAATACTGACAATTGCGACTTCGGTTGTCGCGTCTACCCCTGCGAACGGCTCATCCATGAAGTAAAGCCTCGCATCCTGGGCAAGTGCTCTGGCGAGAAAAACTCTTTGTTGCTGGCCGCCTGAAAGCTGGCTGATTTGGCGCCTCGCGAAATCCGCCATCCCCACTTGCGAAAGGCAATCGAGCGCTTTCTGGCGTTCGCCCTTGCCGGGGCGTCGAATCCAGCCGAGCTGGCCGTACATGCCCATCGTCACGACGTCGAGCGCATCGGTGGGGAAATCCCAATCGACGCTGCCACGCTGCGGGACGTAGCCGACGGCTTTGCGATTCAAAGCGTAGGATTCGCCAAAGATGCGAATCGTGCCCGCAGCCGCGGGAACCAGCCCGAGAATGGTCTTAATCAGCGTGCTCTTTCCCGCGCCGTTCGGGCCTACGATTGCGGTCAGAGTTGAAGCAGGAATGTCCAGATCGACGTCCCAAAGAACCGGCTTTTCTTCATACGCGACGGTGAGGTCTCGTACAAACACAGCGGGCACGGGTTCCATCTCGCTCATTTCAGGGCCTTGACGATGGTATCGACGTTGTGGCGAACCATCCCGATGTAGGTACCTTCGGGCGTACCTTGTTTGCCCATGGCGTCGGAGAAGAGTTCGCCCCCGATGGCGACGTTCCAGCCCTTCGACTGAACTGCTTTTTGGAGTGCTTCTATCGTTCCACGGGGGACACTGCTTTCCACGAAAACCGCCTTGACTTTCCTCTTCGCAATCGTCTCTGCGATGCGCCTGAGCGCTCCTGCCCCGGCTTCGGCGGCCGTGCTGGTGCCTTGAATGCCAATCACTTCCATGCCGTATCGTTTTCCAAAATAGCCGAAAGCATCGTGCGCGGTCACGAGAACTCGTTGTTCCTTCGGGATTTTCGCGATCTCTTGCTGAACGTAAGCGTGAAGGTCGTCGAGCTCTTGCAGGTAGGTCGCGGCATTCTTGCTGAAGAGGTCCTTGGAGGCCGGTTTTGCCGTGGCTAGGCTATCGCGTATCGACTCAACCGCGTACTTCCACAGGGTTACGTCGAACCAGATATGAGGGTCAAACTTACCGTGAAACTCGGGCGGTTCTCGAAGCTCCGATTGGGGAACCTTTTCGCTAACCGCGACGGTTGGCGTTCCTCGGCTAGCCATTTTGACGAAGATATCGGTCATTCTGCCCTCAAGTTCGAGGCCGCCGTAGAAGATCACTTTGGCGTTTTCGAGTTTCTGAACATCCCCCGCCGTCGCACGGTAGAGGTGGGGGTCAACGCCGGGACCCATGAGGCCAATCGATTCGACCTCACTGCCACCCACTCGAGAAACGGCATCCCGGATCATCCCAACAGTGCTCACCACGTCCAGTGTGCCCGCCGTATTGGTCACGGCGTCTTTGCCGCAACCAGCCAGAATCAAAACCAAACCGAGCAGGATCGCGCCTTTCATTTCGTTACTTTACCTTACGCAACACGTTGTCAACATTGTTAAGATTATATAGTATACGATAAAATATTAACATAGGCTACATACAGGAAAGACATGGTAACATTAAGAAATGACTGATCTTGCGCGAGGCGGGAAAAACAGGTTCGTACGAACGAGGAACGATCACGCTACCGAAACTGCCTCTGATTACGTCGAGCTCATCGATGACCTGATCGCCCAGCAGGGCGAGGCCCGAGCGGTCGACATCGCCGCCCAACTGAGCGTCAGCCATGTCACCGTGACGAAAACGATTCAGCGTTTGCAGAGGGAGGGATTGGTAACGAGCCTTCCCTACCGTAGCATCTTCCTTACCGAAACGGGCCGCGAACTCGCGGAGCAATCCCGCATGAAGCACCTCGTTGTGCTCGACTTCTTGCGAGCGTTAGGAGTTCCCAACGAAGTCGCCGAAACCGACGCCGAGGGGATTGAGCATCACGTGAGTGAGGCCACACTGGCGGCCATGGCCAAATATTTGGATCAAAACAGATAAAACGTGATGAAGTAGCTCTTTCCACCTTCCTGCCAGTGTGGAAGAGAGTCCTGACGTTTGACTAAACCTTCCTGAGGGATTAACTTCCTCATAGCTCCTATTATAGTGGCGGGGAC
>JBKJJL010000313.1:0-3326 GCA_046597875.1 Fimbriimonadaceae bacterium
TACGTGCCCTTTGGGCCCTGGAACACTTGAAAAACCAACTCCGTCGCATCGGGCAGGACGCACAGGATCGACAAATCCCATTTCTTTCCGTCGGACCGTAGCAACTGCCGAAACAGGACCAATCGCTCCGCGTCCGACAACTGTCGACGGTGGCGAAAGGTCACGTAATAGGTGACATGATCCGCCCGCCAATGGGGCAGATTCTTGCGCCAGATGGAGAAGTTCTCAAATCGCATCGCTTTCACGGCAAGTCGGCCATGGGGTAACAGTCGAGGTCGTATCCATCGCTTTGTCCCTCGGCCAACCTGAAAGACGCGGCGACTCCGATCATTGCCGCGTTGTCCGTGCAGAGTTCGATGGGCGGAGTTACGAACCTGATTCCCCGTCGTTGGCATCCTTCCGCGAAAAGTTCTCGCAGACGGAGGTTGGCGGCGACTCCACCCACGAGCGTGAGAGTTTCCAAGTTATGGGCCTCCATTGCGCGGAGCGAACGCTCGGTGAGGACTCCGGTTATTGTCTCTTGGACCGAAGCGGCGGCGTCGGCTATGTTCAGGTTTTCGCCTTCTTTCTCTACTAATCGCATCACCGCGGTCTTGAATCCGGAAAAGGAGAAGTTCAGCGTTTCGCCCGTCAAGCCCTTCGGTAATGGGTAACGCGGTGTTCCGTTGCGGGCCAGTTCTTGGATGGCCGCGCCGCCGGGATATCCAAGACCGAGAAGACGCGCTGCCTTGTCGAAGGCTTCCCCTGCCGCGTCGTCAATGGTTTGGCCGAGGATTTCGTAAGCGAAATCGCGACCGTCCTCTGAGGACACTTTTACCAACTCCGTGTGGCCTCCGGAAACCACCAAGCAGCCGTGAGGGATCGGTGGGGCATCATCAAAACTTCCGATTTGGGCGAACGGGCTCAAAATGTGTCCCTCAATATGGTGCACACCTATAAGCGGAACGCCGAGTGAGAATGCGAGGGCCTTTGCCGCGGTCACCCCGACGCTGAGCGCGCCTACGAGGCCGGGGCGATTGGTCACCGCGATTGCCTCGACATCTTGAAGGGTGTTCCCAGCACTCGCAAGCGCCTCTGAGATGACCGGCAAGATCGCTTCCACATGCGCCCGCGCGGCCGCCTCGGGAACGATTCCTCCCCATTGTTTGTGCAAATCAATCTGGCTCGAAACGATGTTCGCAAGGACGCGCCGACCTTGCACGAGGGCGACACTGGTTTCATCGCAAGACGTTTCGATCGCGAGAATCAGGCTCACGGAGTCCAACTCGCGAGATCGTACAGCCACATGACAAGAGCATCTTCCTGGTTATCCGGGTAGTACCGCCTTCGCCTTGCAGTGACCTTGTAGCCCATGTTTTCGTACATCATGACGGCAGCTTCGTTTCCGGCGCGAACTTCGAGGGTTGAGCAGATCATGCCTTCATCAATCGCTCTATTGAGAAGGGTATGCATGAGCCGCTTCCCGATGCCCTGCCTGCGGGCACTTTCCGCAACCGCGACGGTCGTGATGTGGGCTTCGTCGATGCACCGCCAATAGCCGCCGTAGCCGACAACTTTGCCATCTCCAAATGCCACCAAGAAGACACTCTGCGGATTCGTCAGTTCGTTTAAGAACGAGCGATCGGACCAGGGCGCCGGGTTCGCCTCTTGTTCGATTTTCAGAATCGAATCGACGTGTTGAGCAGCGAGAGGCTCAAAGCGGACAGTCTTCAGGCATTGGGCCTCACGATCTTCGCTCATCTCACTTGAAGAAATCGAACGCGTTCAGGCGATCTCGCACACTCGCCAAGAACTTACCGGCGATCAGGCCGTCGATGAGCCGATGATCGTAGGTGAGAACCAGGTGCATGATTTGGCGGATCGCGAGCATCGAGCCATCAACGACGACCGGAGTAGGAATAATCGCGTAAGCTCCCATGATTCCCGCTTGAGGAGCATTGATCATCGGCGTGCCAAACAACGCCCCGTATGTGCCCGGATTCGTTAAGGTAAACGTCCCGCCCTGCACATCGGCGACCGCCAACTGATTAGCGCGCGCCTTTTTGGCAATCGCGTCCAAATCTTTGGCGATATCGATGAGCGATTTCGTGTGACAGTCGCGAATCACCGGGACGATGAGGCCCTCGTCGCCCTTCGCACCGAGCGCGACCGCAATCCCCATGTGGACGCCTTTGTTTTTCACGATGCTGTTGTCCGCGTGCAGCGCAGCGTTCACAAGCGGGAACTCGAGCAGGCTCTCCGTAATCGCCTTAATGAAGAAGGGCGTGTAGGTGAGCTTCACCCCGTATTGCTCCAGGAACGACTCTTTGTTGCGCTCTCGGAACTGGACCATCGCGGTCACATCCACTTGCGTAACGGTTGAAACCGTCGGTACGGCGGAGCTGCGGATCATCGCCTCGGCGATCATTTTACGAAGGCCAGTGAGCTGGACGATTTCTTGATCTGGTCCCGCCACGGTCGGGGCGACCGGCTTCGCTTCCAACTTTTCTGCGGGTTTCGAAGCGGGCTTCGCGCCGGCGAGAAAGCCCTCAAGATCCCTCTTGGTGACTCGTCCGCGCTCGCCGGTTCCGGTGATTGCAGAGAGTTGGGCATCGCTCAAGTTGTGCGATTTCGCCATCGAGCGGACCACTGGGCTGAACCACTTTCTTTCGCCTTCTAACGCCTGTGTAGCCGGGACGGGTTGGACCTCCCCATCGGGCTTTGCCGCTGGCTCAGGGTCAGACTTTGGCGCTGGTGTTGCAGCTGCATCGGCGGCGACCCCATCATCGATGATCCCCATCGCATGGAACACTTCGACAAGCTCGCCCTCCTGAATCAAAATCTTCGATAGAACTCCGGAAGCTGGTGACGGGAGTTCCGTGTTCACCTTGTCGGTCATGATCTCGACAATCGGCTCATCTTCCTTGACGAATTCGCCCTCCTTCTTCAGCCAGCGACTCACGGTTCCTTCATGAACGGACTCGCCCAGCTCGGGCATCAGGATTTCGACTGCCATGGAGGCTAGTTTACTCGGGGAGTCCTACATCTGTACCGCTTCCATTCTCTCCGACTCAAACGGCACCAAGATCGGCAAGAGCGGGCCAGAATCTTGAACGTTCCGATCCAGCCACATTTCAAAGTCCTCTTCGCGAAGGATCACCGGCATTCGGCTGTGGATTTCGGCCATAAGCTCATTGGGTTCACACGTGAGAATCGTGTAGGTCTCCACTAGTTCCCCGCTCGGGGCGTTCCATTTCTCGTAAAGTCCGGCGAATGCGAATGGCGCGCCTCCCTTCAAGAAGATGTGATAAGGCTGCTTTTTGGGTTTCCCCTTTTTGATCGGCTTG
>JBKJJL010000032.1:0-9971 GCA_046597875.1 Fimbriimonadaceae bacterium
GGCCTGATGATTCTTGCGAATGTGCCCGGTTTTTATTACGGAACGTCTCCGAACAAGTTTTTCGACTATCTCGCATCGGGCCTTCCGATCTTGGTCAACTACCCGGGATGGATGGCGGACATGGTGAAAGAGCACAAACTGGGTGCGGCCGTGGAGCCCGATAGCGCCATCGCCGTTGCCGACGCGCTCGTTGGTCTCAAGAACGACCCGGACCGCGAGGGGTACGGCAAGAACGCGCGAAAACTTGGAGAGCGGGAGTTTGATTGGAACATCCTCGGAGAGAGGATGGCAGACCACTTGGAATCGGTCTATGCCCAATCTCTTAAGTGATGGAAGCATCCCTCCGTACCGTTCTCGATACGGAGAGACGCTGGTATCTCAAGCGTCGACGACGGCGACCTCATCCCCTTTTGGAGCGAGAACCATTGTGTAGATAATCGCGGCCAGAACGGCACCGCCGAATGGGCCTACCAGATAGACCCACGCGTTGTCGAAGAACATCTGTTGCAACGCAGGGCCAAACCATCGAGCGGGATTGATCGCGGTACCGGTCATCGGACCAAACGCGAAGATCATCGCCGTGATGGTCAGGCCGATGAACCAAGCTCCCATTTTCGGACCCCGTTTATCCACTGCCGTGCCAAAGATCACGAGCACGAGGAAGAACGTGCCAATCGCTTCGAGCATGGCTCCTTGCATGGGCTCAATCGTCGTACTCACCTGAGGGAGGGCACCCATCGCAGAGTCAAAGTTATCAGTGATCGTGGTTGCTCGGACGAGGATGACGGCCACCACTGCGCCGGCAAACTGGGCAATCCAGTAGCCAATCATCGACAGAAAGTCGAGTTTCTTGGCGACCACCATGGCGAGCGAAACGGCGGGATTAAAGTGACCCCCGCTGATGTGTCCAAGTGCAGAACCGCACACGGCAATCGCGATTCCATGGGCAAGTGCTACCACGAGTAAGGTTGAGACCCCGGTTCGCTCTCCCCCGACCGCAGCTGCCATGCAGGCCATTTGAGCTCCGACACCGGCAAAGAGTAACGCGAATGTGCCGATGAACTCGGCGATAAGTGCTTTTAGCTTCATAGAGCCTCCTTGGTGGGAAGACGAATCTCAGCCTTGCATTGGAGCGAGGATTTTAATTTGACCCAGCATCTTTGCCAGGTCGTCACTTTTTCACTGACGCAGGAAACAGCCAAGGTGTAAGATAGGATAGGAGGTGAGGGATGTCTTACACATTGACTCATGCTGGAGGGACGGGGCGAAGTCTTGGGCTTGCGCTCTCAGTTGTAATCGCGGGAACAACCGCACTATGGTTTTTTGGGGGAGGTCCGGGGAACGGCTTTCCGATGTTTGGGGGCCAAATCGGCCAGGAGCAAAAGCAGGATTTGTCGTCCGCTATGCCAGGCGGTACGTCGCCTCAACCGTACTTTGGGAAGCAGGAATATGCTCCAAATGTCGTGGTTGTGATGTATCACGCCGGGGTTCCCATGCTTCGCCGGGAAGCTAAAGAGAGCCAATATGGCCTGAACGAGGATGTTCAAAATTCAGGGAAACTCTTCACAAGATATTTCATTTCTCAGGCCGCGCTTCGGGCGGGTGAGACCATTGAGAGCACGATTGCAAAGCTGTTGCAAGATCCCGACGTTAAGTCTGCTGAATACGATTTTAAGGTAACTCGTGATCAAACGCTTCCGAATGATCCCCGTTTCGGCGATCTGTGGGGACTGCATAACGTTGGCCAAAGCGGCGGAACCGTGGATGCGGACGTCGACGCCCCTGATGCCTGGGACTTTATCGGGCCCGTGGCCCCGACCCTGGTCGCGGTTTGCGACGACGGTCTTCAACTGGACCATCCTGACCTTGTCGCCAACATCTATGTAAATCCAGGTGAAATCGCCGGAAACGGAATCGACGACGATTCAAATGGCTTTATTGATGACGTTCGAGGGTGGGATTTCTCGGACGGCGATAACAATGTTTCTCCGGTTGGAGGTGCCTCCCACGGCGTCCACACCTCGGGAACGGTAGGCGCGGTCAACAACAACGGTATCGGCGTGGCGGGTATTGCAAGAAACGTCCGCCTCATGCATTGCAAGATGTACGGCGGAGCAAACCCCTACTTCACCGCCTTCGCGAATGCCATTGTCTATGCCGCCGACAACGGAGCTAGAGTCATTTCGGCGTCCTACAACATTGACAACTACCCGGCTGCGTTTTCCACTGCCGTGCAGTATGCCCGAGACCGTGATGTCATTTACGTCAACTCTGCAGGCAACAACAGTCAGCAGAATCCGCCCCGGCAATCGCTTCGCTCGATCTCCAACAACGTCATCTTCGTGGCTGCGACAGATCGGAACGATAACCTGGCGAGCTTCAGCAACTACGGCACGCTCATCGAAATCGCCGCTCCTGGGGTGTCCATCCTCAGCACGGTCGCCGGAAGCGGTTACGACTTTTACGATGGAACGTCAATGGCAACCCCGCACGTCGCAGGCGCGGCGGCCGTGTTGCGATCTGTGTTTCCCGCCTCGTCGGCCCGCCAGATATTGGATCGCCTCATCGGCACCGCAGATCCTAAGGCGAGCCTCGCCGGCCTGGTCGCGGGCGGTCGGCTCAATCTAAACAACGCGCTCGATACCGACACGACTCCCCCGAGCGACCCGACGTCGCTCGCTTGGTTAGCGTATGCAACGCAATCGCTGAAAATCCGGTTCAACGGATCGGGAGACGATGGCCTAGTTGGTCAAGCGTCCAGCTACGACATTCGGATCAGCCCAAGCCCGATCAATGCCGGAAACTTCAACACTGCTACTTCGGTGAATGCGTCCATTCCGCCGGTAAACGCAGGCGTGCCGATCAACTATGAGATCGGGGGAATTAATCCGGGAACGTCGGTCTATGTTGGCATCGTCGCCGTTGACAACCTCGGCAATCGATCCAACCTCCTCGCTGGAGGGCCTTTCTCGACGAAACCCGCTCGGACAGATGGAGCCGAGGGAACTTCTTGGTTCTCGCCGACTGCGGGGCCATGGCAAATGACGACCGAGCAACCTCAGACCGGTGCCCGATCGTGGTCGGACAGCCCCGGGGGGAACTACGTGAACGGTGCGAACGTCAGCCTGACATCACGTGCGATTGGAGTTGCAGGTTCGGCAACGTTGACGTACTTCGTCAAGTACGACCTTGAAAGCAACTACGACTATCTGTACTGCGACATCTCCGTGAATGGTGGCGTCGCCTGGAATCAAGTTAGCCGGGTGACCGGCAACAGCGGGGGCTGGAAACTGATGAGCCTTCCGCTTCCGGCGCAACCAGTGCCGGCGACGAGCACGTCGCCGATTCGGGTGCGGTTCCGAATGACCTCGGACTCCAGCGTCGTGAAGGACGGCGTGTACATCGACAACCTCAGTATCATCCCGAACACAACGGTGTTCCTGGATAATATGGAAGGCGCGACTGGATTCACGGCTGAAAGTCCTTGGGCATTGACGACATCGCGTTTCGCGAGTCCGATAAGGTCCTGGACGGACAGCCCCGGTGGCCAGTACGGGAACAACGTAAACGTCAAGTTGACCTCGATCAACGAGGTTAACACGAGTAACCTGGCCGGGGCTCAGGTCTCGTTCAAAGCCTACATCGACACGGAAAACAACTACGATTACCTCCGGGTGTATACCGCGCAAAATGGCGGGGCTTACACCGAGCGGGGATCATGGACCGGCACGTTGACGACGTGGGCCAGTTACGCGGTTCCGGCAGGGCCGGGAGGCATGACGAGGATCCGGTTCGCGCTCACCACGGACGGATCGGTGCTAGATGACGGCGTTTACGTAGATGATGTCGCCGTCACGGGAGAGCAATTCACGCTCGTTCCTTAACTGAAAACTTTGTGGGGGCACCCTTGCCCCCACTCTTTCCGTATTCCCCTAGAGAGAGGATAACTAATGAAAAGAATGTTGCTCACCGCATTTGCGGTTCTCGCGGTTGTCGGCTCGGCGTTCGCTCAACAAGCCACTGACCCCATCGCCGCCGTAAAGGAACTTCGCGAACTTCGCACGAAGCTCTTCACCGAGGCTAGCGCGGGAGGAGGTCAGATCGACCTCAACTCAATCAGCGCCAAGGTCAAAGCCCGCGCCGATGAAATGATCAAAGGGATCGATTTGGATAAGATCGAAGCCAAGGACGCTTACGGATGGGCCCAACTGTATAGCGCCGCTGGCAAGTTCACGGAGGCGTGCGACCTGGCTAAGAAGTTCCTGACGACGAGTCCAGAACCCACGCAGCGCTACCAGGCTCAAAGCTTGATGATGCAAGCCTGCAACTCCCTGGGCGAAGCCGGTGAACTGCAAGCGATTTTGAAAGATGTGCGAGTTCCAACCCCGACCCTCTCTTCAAGTTTGGCATCGGTGACGGTTTATACGTACGTGGATACGATCGTTAGCAAGCTGGGCCTGGATGCGGGCATGGCGACGTTGGACGACGTCGAGAAAAACCTTGTTTACGAGGCACCCGCTGACTACGCAAAGCGGATGCTGGCGATTCAAAAGCAACGAGCAACTTCCGGAAACGCAGCGGCAACGATCACCGATCCAAACGCAAAAGCGAAGACGGATGAAGAGCGATTGAAAGAACTTGAAATTCAAGCTGGCCAAGCTCAGACATCGACCAAGTTCCTCTTTGTAGACAAGAGGTCTGAACTTCTCGCTCACGCAGGTCAAAAAGACAAAGCGATTGACACCCTGAAAACGTTCATAGCGACGCTTCCTGAAGCTAATCCAGTTCGGAAATCCGCAAATGGAGCATTGACGCGGATGACGCTCGAAGGATCGCCCGCTCCGGCGATCGCTTCCGAACGCGCTTATGGCACGTTCGCGGGTCTGGAATCACTCAAGGGCAAGGTCGTTTTGGTTGACTTCTTTGCTCACTGGTGCGGCCCGTGCATCGCGTCCTTCCCGGACATGAAGCAGCTCTACAGTACCCTTAAGGACAAGGGAGTCGAGATCGTCGGTTTTACGACGTACTACGGCTATTACAAAGCCGAGAATCGCCAAAAGCGGGACATGGATAAGGACACCGAGTTCGCAAAGATGAAGGAGTTCATCGACGAATACAGCCTGCCGTGGCCGGTTGTCTACGGTGAGCGCTCAAACTTCGACGCTTACGGCGTGACGGGAATCCCGCACGTGGCCATCATTGATCGAAAGGGCAATGTCCGAAAGATCAAGGTCGGTTACAGCAAGGACTCATTCGCCGAGTTCCGCAAGCTGGTCGAAGAACTCGTCGCCGAAAAGTAAGAAACGTGGCGGGGACACTCCTGTCCCCGCTTCCCGATCTGGAACTACCGCGGGCGGGACGCCCGCTATCCTGATGCGGGCCAGAGGCCCGCGCTCCTGAAGCGCAACGTGACTGACCCCGCGTCGGTATGATCATTAGATGAACGAGGATATGGAGCTGGCGCCAGACTTGGGCGCACCCCGAGAGACGACCGAGCTACGCAGCCTCCACCCTAAAATCCGAAGCGTTTGGCGGTTTGGAAGCGTCATTTCCGGACTCGTGTTTGGCTCGCTCTTCGGTGTCGTCAGCATTCCCTTTGCGAAGCTTTCCGATGGGCCCATTTTGTTTGTTGGGGCCGTAGCTTTCATCCTCGCTTTTTGCTTGTTCGGCGGCATAGGAATTCTCCTCGCTGACAAGCAGTTCGATCGATGGCGCTACCAGCTTCGCGAGTTTGACGTCGTCATTCACAAGGGCCTCTTCTGGCGATCCGAACGGTATATCGCCCGGGACCGAATCCAGCATATTGACATCAACGCGGGGCCGATTGATCGGCGCTTCGGGCTGGTCCAACTCGTCATTTACGCGGCTGGCATCGCGGGATCGGTGGGTCTCGTTCCGGGATTATCGCCCGAGGACGCCGAGTGGCTCAAAGAGCAACTGCTGACCACGCGTACGATGGACGCCTAATAATGCGGCGACTTAATCCCAAGTCCATCCTCATCCTTTCGGTCGAATGGGTTCGAAGATTCCTCTTTCCGATCGTCATTGGCATCTTTGCCAATGGGCGAGGCGCCGCGCGCGGAGGTGGCATCGAGCGCGAGGAGATGCTCGTGCTGCTTTTGATCCCGGCAGGAATCGGACTCTTGGCCCTCACCGGCGGTGTCATCAGCTACGTCGTCGTACGTTTTGGCATCGTGAATGGCACCCTGTTGGTCAGACGAGGCGGTATCTGGAGGCAAGAGCGGACGATCCCCTTGGAGCGCATTCAGAATGTGCGGATTACCCAAGGTCTGCTGGAGCGTGTGCTGGGCATCGCTACGCTTCAGGTGGAAACGGCCTCAGGCTCGGGAGTCGAAGCGAGTCTTAAGTCGTTGTCCGTCGCTGATGCCGAAATCATCAAGCAGGAACTGTTGCGAGTTCACGCACCTTCGATTGCAGAAGCGGAAGCTACTCCCGCCGTCTACAAGGCCGAGATGAAGGACATCGCCCTCGCTGGCGCACTTCAAAACCGCGCGCTGATCGTGACTATCGCCATTCTTGGTCTGTTTGGGCAAGGGATCGACGATGTCTTCAAGACGGTATACAACATGCTGGAGCGGAACAACGTGACGCAAAACGCCGAACGCAACCCCGGCATCTTCCTCCTCGTTGCCAGCGCTGGCGCACTTCTTTTTCTGCTCGTCGGCTGGATTTTATCCATCGGCTACGCGCTTACTGTTTACTACGGCTTCCGCGTGGTGAAGACGGACAAGGGTCTGCAGGTGTCTTACGGGTTGCTCAACACAGTTCAAACCGTCATTCCGATGCGCCGTATTCAAAGCATTCAAACTCGGGCCTCGTGGCTGTTCCGGGCATTCGGTTTGAACCAGCTTTTCGTGCAATCCATTGGCGGACACCATGGCGGTGCCGGGAGCGAAAATGTGGCAACCGGACAGACACTGATAGCCCCGATCTGTCGCCCCCAAGTGTTACGTACACTTATCGAACTGATCAATCCTGCCTTGCAGATTGATCAGATTTCCTTCTTGGCTTCGGATAAGTTCATGCTCAAACGAGGCATCGTGCGGATGCTCATCTCCTATGTCTTTGTTTTCACCGCCATGAGCGTGCCCCTTGTGAGTTTCCATGAGGGTGCATTTATCATCCTGATCCTGCCCGCCACGGCCCTCTATCTCGGACTCGGCCTCCTCCTCTCGATCCTGGCGTATCGGCGTCAAGGTTACGCCCATACACCAGAGGCTTTCATGGTCTGCAGCGGCACTTTGGGGCAAAGCGTAACGATGATCCCGATCGGCAATGTTCAAGCGGTGACTCTCGAATCAAGCTGGTTCCTGCGACGGAGAAACTTGGTTGACCTGCACGTCTCCACGCCGGTTTCCGAGGCGGTCGTGCCGTGCATTCCTCGTGAAACAGCCGACCGCATCAAGGATGAACTGATTGCACAGTCGTTCGGTAAGAATCGCAAGGGAATGTAGCTAACAGCTGAAAATCGCGCCCACCCATTCGTCCTCATTTTCCATGAGTTTCAGTTTGAAACCGCAGAATTCAGCCGCCTGTTGGACGTCTGGCCAGTTTGCTTCGATGATCCCCGACACGATCCAGTACCCGCCGGATTTCACATGCGCAGCGGCGTCGGGCGCGAGTCGAATGAGGGTCGCGCTGATGATGTTGCTCAGCACGAGATCGAACTGACGATTTGGAGCAGCATCGAATCCGGGAGCAACCGCGGTCGCAAAAGTCACGCCATTCCGAATCATATTTTCGCCCGTGATTTCAACGCTTAAAGGGTCGAGATCGCTGGCAACAACCTCGCTGGCACCGACCAGAGCCGCCGCGATGGCGAGAACGCCGCTTCCACAGCCTACGTCAGCGACCGTCATCCCCTGTGCGTCCACTGCTTCAAGCAAGCGCAAACACAACCGGGTAGTCGGATGGTCGCCGGTGCCAAAAGCTTGGCCAGGGTCGAGCGTGATGACGATGTCCCCAGGTTCACTGGCGAAGGAGACTTCCCACGATGGGCATATCACGAATCGCTTTCCGATCCTCCGCGGCTTGAAGTGAATTTTCCAAAGTTCCGACCAGTCATGATCGGGCACGATTTCAACGGTCACCTGATTCGCTCCGAGTCGGGTCAAGTCCTTGCGGAGGGAGATCGTAATCGGTTCAGCCCCCGGCAAATCGGTGAGGTAGCCACTGATCATCTCGTCCTCAATGATTTTGCCGGGGCAACCGTGTCGATGGAAGGCATCGGCAAACAAGGACCAATCGACGGGAATGGGGTTGACCCGAGCCGATATTTTCACCCAGTTAGCCATCTATTTCTTCTTCTTGAAAAGCCCGCCGAGCAAGCCTCCGCCAGCGCCGCCTTTCGGCACGCGTTCCCCACCCGCCTCTGCCAGGTCGAGGATCGCCTGACGCTGCGCGTCATTCAATCGCTTCGGCACGACGACGGTGGTGTGAACATAAAGATCGCCTCTTTTGCCCCCGTGAAGGGGCGGCAAACCGGCGCTGCGGACAGCGAGTACATCACCAGGCTGGGTGCCTGGGGGCACATCAAGGTCGTGATCGGCGTCGACCCCCTCAACGGTGATGAGGTCTCCGACCGCGGCCTGTGCGAACGAAAGCTCGACTTCGGTGTGTAAATGCTGGCCATCACGCTCAAAGCGATCGTCGTCTTTGATCTGTAGCCCGACGTAGAGATCTCCCGATCGGCCCCCGGCGATCCCCTCATGGCCGTTGCCGGGCAGGTGAACCATCGAGCCCGCTTCGACCCCCGGTGGAATCTTGACCTTCACCGTCGCCGCGTTGGCTACTTGCTTGCGACCCTTGCATGCTTTGCATGGGTTTGATACGATTTCGCCGCTTCCGTTGCACTTCGTGCATGTGGTTTGCGTGCGAACCTGCCCCAAAAAGGTGTTCTGAACCCGGCCGACGACGCCCTGGCCCTGGCATTGCGGGCAAGTTTCTGGCTTCGCCCCGCCCTCCGCCCCAGACCCCTTGCAAGAGGCGCAGGCGATGAGCCTTTGAAAAGATAAGTCACGTTCGGTTCCAGTGATGACCTCGGCAAGGTCAAGTTCGATGCGGGCTTCGAGATCGGCACCGTCTTGACGTGAAGACCGTCGTCGCCCTCCTCCGCCTCCCGCTCCCTGGCCGAAGAACATGTCAAAAATGTCGCCAAATCCGCCGCCCGCGGTTCCGCCTTGGAAAAACGGCCCTTGCTGTTCGTCCGTCGTGCCGAAGCGATCGTACTGGGCTCGCTTTTCGGTATCCGAAAGGACGCCGTAAGCGGTAGAGATTTCCTTGAACTTCTCTTCCGCTTCGGGATTATTTGGATTGACGTCGGGATGATATTGACGCGCAAGTTTCCGATACGCGGACTTGAGTTCATCCGCTGTTGCACTGCGAGAGACTCCGAGAATCTCGTAAAGGTCTTTGGCCATGGCCGCGTTTAGGCTTCGGCTTCTTCCTCTTCTGCCGATTCTTGCTCTGCGATGTCACTCAGCGAGAGCGTGTCATCCTCAGAAACAACAGGGACGACCTCTTCCTCTTCATCCTCGCCGTCCACGAGATCGGTCAGGCTGATGACGGGGACTTCCTCGTGCTCGGCCTCATGCTCTTCTTCGATGAGACTCGTGACGAGAGCGGCTTCGGTTTCATCAAGGGCAGGAAGCAACATGCCGAGGTGACCGGGCATTCCGTCTTCGGTAATAAGGGCGAGATCAACGCCGTCAATCTGGATTTTATCTTCTGCGGTTGACAGAATCGGCTTGATTTTGCCAGCGGCGATCTCGGCCAGAGCGATCGTCAGCGGATGATGCGATTCGATCTGGACAAGCGGCATCGCGCCCTCTTTGAGCTGCTTCGCACGCTTGGCAGCTAGATTGGAGAGCACGAACTTACCGTGCGGGTACTCATTGAGAATGTCCGGGGAAGGCAGCATAGTGGAGACATAAAGGATACCAGATGGAGGG